>CAJTZL010000054.1 GCA_910583695.1 uncultured Oscillibacter sp. | reverse complement strand
TCGCCGTGGAAGTCCTCCACGCCCTGGATGTCGATGAAGGTGGTGAAGCCGCCGTCGTCGTCCTGAATCAGTCCGCAGGAGATGCCCGCCACGGGGGCCTTGATGGGCACGCCCGCGTCCATCAGCGCCAGGGTGGAGCCGCAGACAGACCCCTGGGAGGTGGAGCCGTTGGAGCTCACCACCTCGCTGACCACCCGGATGGCGTAGGGGAACTGCTCCACGTCGGGGATGACCGGGAGCAGAGCCCGCTCGGCCAGAGCGCCGTGGCCGATCTCCCGCCGCCCCGGGGAACGAGCGGGCTTGGCCTCTCCAACGCTGTAGCCGGGGAAGTTGTAGTGGTGCATATAGCGCTTCTCCGTCTCCTCCCAGATGGTGTCCAGCTTCTGGTTGGCGGAGAGGGTGTCCAACGTGACCACGGACAGGACCTGGGTCTGTCCCCGGGTGAAGAGACCGGAGCCGTGGGCCCGGGGCAGAATCCCCACCTCGGAGCCCAGGGGGCGGATCTCGTTCTTCTGCCGTCCGTCCACCCGGTGGCCCTCCAGAAGCCAGGCCTTGACAATCTTCTTCTGGAATTTATAGGTGATCTCGTCCAGGTACCTGTCCATCTCGGGGTACTCGTCCAGGAACCGCTCGTGCCATTTCTCAATGAGGGCGTTCCACCGGGTCTCCCGAATGTTCTTGTCGTCGGTGTCCATGGCGGCCCGGGCCTCGTCCATGGTGGCGGAGACAATTTTCTCAAACAGCTCCTCGTCAAAGTCGGCGTGGGGATAGTCGAACTTCTCCTTGCCGATCTCGGAGACCATCCGGTTGATGAGCTCCACCTGCTTTTGGTTTTCCTCGTGGGCCATCTGGATGGCCCGGAACATGGTGTCGTTGTCCACCTCGTTGGCGCCCGCCTCGATCATGACCACCTTTTTCCCGGTGGAGACCACGGTCACGTCCAGGTCGGAGACCTTCCGCTCCTCGCTGGCGGGGTTGAAGATGAGCTTGCCGTCCACCAGGCCCACCTTCACCGCGCCCACGGGGCCGTGCCAGGGGATGTCGGAGATGGCCAGGGCGGCGGAGGCGCCGATGAGGCCGCAGATTTCCGGAGAGCAGTCGTGATCCACGCTCATGACCGTGGCCATGATGGAGACGTCGTTGCGGAAGTCGTGGGGGAACAGGGGGCGGATGGGCCGGTCGATGACCCGGCTGGTGAGGATGCCCTTCTCGCCGGGGCGGCCCTCCCGGCGCATGAAGCTGCCGGGGATGCGGCCCACGGAGTAGAGCTTCTCCTCAAAGTCCACGCTGAGGGGGAAGAAGTCGATGCCGTCCCGGGGGCGGGCGGAGGCCGTGGCGCAGACCAGAACCCGGGTGTCGCCGTAGCCCACCATGACGGCGGCGTTGGCCAGCTCCGCCAGCTTCCCGACCTCCAGGGTCAGGGGCCGGCCCGCCAGGGTCATTTCGTACTTGCGGTAGTGGGGGAACTGTCTCTGGGTGATGATGGTAGACATAAATACGCTCCTTTTCGTTTTGTCCGGGCGGGAGCGGTCCTTTTCGTATTTGAACCTTCCCCCAGGGCCCGGGGCGCTGGGGAAACGTTCAAACACAAAAAGCGGCGGCTCCCGCAGGGGTGGATGGGGCTGGGAGATCGCGGGGCTGGATTCTTCACAGGGAAAAAAGGGCGGCGAATACCCGCCGCCCTTTTCGCGCTTTACTTACGGATGCCCAGCTTGGCGATGAGGGCGCGATAACGCTCCACGTCCTTCTTCTGGAGATAGTCCAGGAGGCTGCGGCGCTTACCGACCATCTTCAGGAGTCCGCGGTTGGAGTGCTTGTCCTGGGGGTTGGCCCGCATGTGCTCGGTGAGCACGTTGATGCGCTCGGTCAGAATGGCGATCTGGACCTCGGGGGAGCCGGTGTCGGACTCGTGGGTGCGGTTGGCGTTGATGATTGCGGTCTTTTCTTCCTTGCGAAGCATAGTATGGTTTCCACCTTTCCAAAAGATTCCCCGCAACACTGTGCGCCGGGCCGGTGAAGCTCCGCGGCACAAAGCGTAGGGGATGCATGTATCCGCCGGGCGGACTTCGTTACTATATCATAGTGATTTCCCATTGTAAAGGGGCCATTCGTGATTTTTCCGGGAAAACGGGGAAATTTTTCCCGCCCCTCCGCCGGAAATTTCATTCCCCCCTTGACAAACCGCCATAACTGTGTTAATTTTCTTAATACAGTTAATACAGTTTGCCAACAACGTGCGGCGGGGGGAGCCCTGCCGCGGAAGGGAAGGTATGCGGTGATCAGCCTCAATTACCGGGACTCCCGCCCCATCTATGAACAGATCAAGGACGGGCTCCGCAAGCTGATTGTCACCGGGGCCATCGGGACGGACGAAAAGCTCCCCTCGGTCCGGTCCCTGGCGACGCAGCTGTCCATCAACCCCAACACCATCCAGCGGGCGTACAACGAGCTGGAGGGAGAGGGGTACATCTATTCCGTCCCCGGGAAGGGCAGCTTTGCCACCGGGGACCCGGACGCCGACACGTCCCGCCGGAAGGAGCTCTGGGAGCGGGCCCGGGAGCTTGTGGCGGAGCTCCGGTATCTCGGCGTCAGCCAGGAAGAGCTCCGGTCTCTTCTTGAAGAAGAGACCCCCGGCGGGTTCCCCGCCGGGGGGAAGAGGGAGGAAACAGTATGATACAGATTGTCAACACCGTGAAACGCTTCGACGGCTTCGCCGCCCTGGACGGCGTGAGCCTGTCCGTCCCCGCGGGGAGCGTCTATGGCCTTGTGGGCCCCAACGGCGCGGGGAAATCCACCCTGCTCCGGTGCCTGACCGGCGTCTACCGCCAGGACGAGGGGGAGCTGTGCATCGACGGGGAGCCCGTCTGGGAGAACGAGGCCCTGAAATCCCGGATTGCTGCCATTGCCGACGACTGGTATTACTTCCCCCAGGCCAGCATCCGGGACATGTGCCGGTTCTACCGGGGCTTCTACCCCAACTTCTCCATGGAGCGGTACGAGAAGCTGAAAGAGGTCTTTCAGATCGACGAGCGGCGGCCTCTCCGCCGTCTCAGCAAGGGCATGCAGAAGCAGGCCGCCTTCTGGCTGACCCTCAGCGCCATGCCGGACTATCTGGTTCTGGATGAGCCGGTGGACGGCCTGGACCCCGTCATGCGGCGGCAGGTCTGGTCGCTGGTGCTGGGGGACGTGAGCCAGCGGGGGACCACGGTGCTGGTCTCCTCCCACAACCTCCGGGAGCTGGAGGACGTGTGCGACCACGTGGGCATCCTGGACCACGGGAAGGTTCTGCTGGAGCGCTCCCTGGCCCAATTGCAGGACAACATGGTGAAGCTGCAAGTGGTCTTCCAGGACGGCGGCGGCGTGCCGGAGGACCTGGAGGTCCTCCACGCGTCCCACGTGGGGCGCATCCACACCCTGATCATGCGCATGAACGCGGCGGAGGCCCAGAACCGCCTGGCGGTCTATGAGCCCATGCTGGTGGACGCCGTTCCGCTGACGCTGGAGGAAATTTTCATCTACGAGTTAGGAGGCGCCGATTATGCGGTCAAAGACATCGTACTTTAATTCCACGCTCTTCCAAAAGAACCTCACCCGGTTCTGGCCATTGTGGGGCGGCGCGTCCTTCGTGGGGGCCCTGTTCCCCCTGGCCCTCCTCACCGTCCTCATCCGGGAGGGCAGCTTTCTCGGGGAGCCCATGAGCGACCCCCTGTCCACTACCGCGGGCTGTTACGCGGTGGTGGCCTGGATCATCCCCATCCTCTCCCTGCTGTACGCGGTCCTGTGCGCCCTGGCGGCCTGGGGCTGGCTGTACAACCCCCGGAGCGTGGGGATGTACCACGCACTGCCCATCACCCGGAAGGGGATCTTCCTCACGGACTTCCTCTCGGGTCTTGCCATGATGCTGATTCCCTACGCCGTCACCGGAACCCTGACCATCCTCATCTTCGCCGCAATCGGAGGCGTGGAGCCCGTGGGCCTGGCCGTGACCATCCTCAGCGTTCTGGGACTGAGCTTTTTCTACTTCGCCTCCGCCACGGCGGTGGTCTTCGTCACCGGCAACCCCTTCGCCTTCGCGGCCCTCTATTTCATCTTCCACTTCATCGCCGCCGGGGCCGAGTGGCTGGTCACGAGGCTCATGACCATGTTCTACTTCGGCGTGGAGCGGTCCTATCAGGGCGTTGTGGAGTTTTTGAGCCCCACCCTGTACCTGGCGAGAAGGCTGGACGTGGACACGGAGTATACGCAGGTCATGACCCCCGAGGGCTGGGAACAATCCGTCCTGAAGTCCGCGACGCTGGTCAACGGCTGGCTCATCGCCGTGTACGCCCTGGCGGGCGTGGTCCTGCTGGCCTGCGCCTGGGCCCTGTACCGCCGGAGGAGGAGCGAGAGCGCCGGGGACGTGGTGGCCGTGGGGTGGATGAAGCCCGTCTTCCGCTACGGCTTCGCCCTCTGCGCCGCCTTCACCGGGGGTATGGCTCTCTACAGCGTGTTCTTCGCGGGCTATGAGACCACCCGCACCGCCAACCCGGTTCCCCTGGCCCTCTGCATGGCGGCATCCGGCGTGATTGGGTACTACATCGCCTCCATGCTGCTGAGCAAGTCCCTCCGGGTGTTCCGGGGAAGCTGGAAGGGGGCTTTGGCCACGCTGCTGGCCTCCGCCGCCCTCTGCGCTGCCGTGGCGCTGGATCCCCTGGGTGTGGAGGGCTGGACGCCCCGGCCGGAGGAGGTGGGAAGCGTCTGGCTGAGGGTCAACAGCGGGAACGGATACGTCGGCGCCAGACTGACGGACCCTGCCCTGGTTCAGGACATTCTGGACGTTCACCAGGCCGTCCTGGCGGAGCGGGAGGACCTGAACAAAAGCCGGCGGGGCCTGGGGGCGGAGGACGTTTCCGTGGCCTATCTGGACGTCACATACTATGAGGGCGAAATCGACTCCCCCAGCACCAGCCGCATGTATAACCTCCCCTTCTCCCAGGAGCGGATGGAGCGGTCCCAGGCCCTGCAAAAGCTGGCCGCCCTGGCCGCCAACCCCGCCATCCAGGAGGCCAACATCTTCGGCCATGTTTACAGGGAGAACCTTGAAACCCGCCTCACCGGCGGCTACGCCGACCGCCTCTACAACCCGGAGACAAAGGAGATGGAACAGCTGGACCTGACCCTGGAGCAGGCCAAGGCCCTGGAGGCCGCCGTCCGGCGGGACGTGGCGGCGGGGCACTTCGGACGGACCCTGTTCCTGCTGGACGACCTCTATAACCAGGCCATCTGCACCGGGGGCCTGGAGCTCTATTACTCCGTCACCGACCTGGAGCGTCCCCAGGCAGGCCCCCACTCCCAGACCGTCTCCCTGAGCCTCTCCGCCTACTGCACGGAGACTCTCAAGGCCCTGGAGGACCTTGGCATTGTGAACGGGAGCCGGAGGCTGCTGACCTACGCGGAGCAGTGCGCCCTGGAGGACGGGGAAGAGGGCGTGCCCTACGAGGGGGACTACGACCCCAACAGCTTCCCGAATACCGGCAGCGTGATTTATCCGGCGGACGCCTATGTCTATCCCGAGGAGGCGTTCTGACCCGTGGCCTTCAGAAGAAGGCAGACCCGGGCGGGGGAACGGGTACTCCGGCTCTGCGCCGTTTTGGCGCTGCCAGTGGCGGCGGTCCTTGCGGCCGCCGTCCTCCGGCTCTCCCGCCCGGACCCAGCAGAGGTGGAGCAGGCCCTCCCGGACTGCGTGGTCAGGGACCTCCTCCCTGTCAATGAGTGGTCCCGGCCCGGGGACTCCTTGAAGCGGGTCCGGGGAATCGTCCTCCATTACGTGGGCAACCCCGGCACCTCCGCCCAGGCCAACCGGAATTACTTCGCCTCCCTGGAGGACGGGGAGCTGGGGGTGTATGCCTCCAGCCACTTCATCGTGGGCCTGGAGGGGGAGGTGGTCCAGTGCGTCCCCCTGACGGAGATTGCCTACGCCTCCAACACCCGGAACGGCGACACGGTCTCCATCGAGGTCTGCCACCCGGACGAGGCGGGGGCTTACGCTCCCGTCACCCGTGAGCGGGTGGTGGAGCTGACGGCGTGGCTCTGCCAAGCCTTCCGGCTGGACCCGGAGGAGGACGTCATCCGGCACTACGACGTGACGGGGAAGCTCTGTCCCCGGTACTACGTGGAGCATCCGGAGGCCTGGGCGGCCCTGCTGGAGGACGTGGAGGCGGAGGTGGAAGCCCAGGCGGCGGCGGAGCCGTAAAAATTTTTTTAAAATTTTTGGAAAATTGTGAAACAAAACCGTCCTCCCAATCGTCTTATACTATAGATGAAGAGAAAGGAGCCCACCTTATGGAGCAAACAACCACCGTCCAGAGCCTTTGGCGCATCTGGATTGACACCCGCCGCCGCATTGTGTCCTTCCATGAGGAGGAGGACTGCAAGCTGCTGGAGTTCCGGAACCGGGAGCTGTTTTTCAGCTGCATTGAGCAGTACACCGGGATGCAGTACCGCTATCAGTGACGGCCCTCCGCCCTGGGCGGAAGGGGCCCCGCGGGGGCCGAGGTATTGGATATGAAGGTCTTTTCCAACCGGCGGATCTGGCTGGGCGGCGGTCTTCTGGCGGCCGCCCTGGCCTTCTGCGCCTGGATTTACGGCTGGGGCGGCGGGCCCATCCGCCTGCTGGACGTCCCGGCGGAGGACGTGGCGCGCATTGAGCTTTCCAGCAGCGGCCGCGCCGCCGTGGTGACGGAGTCGGAGGAGCTTCAGGTCCTCATGGACACGGTGAACGCCTTCCGCCACAGCGGAAATGAGATCAAGAATCACCCGGCCCTGCTGTTCGGCGCTGCCCTGGGAGGGACGAAGCTCTATGAGTTCCGTATCTTGTTCAAGAGCGGAGAGGAGTTTGCGTTCTGCTTCGGCCTGAACAAAGGCGGGCAGGACCCGGCGGACACGGAGGTGGCCTATTGGATTCCGGGGCGGCCCTCGTCCCGTTTCGGCTCCACCTGCCGGGGGTCCATGGAGCGGATTGACGAGCTGTTGGAGGAGGGCCGTTCGGTCCAATGGTGATGAAACGAGAAACGGGAGGCCGGAGGGCCTCCCGTTTCATATGGCCGAAACACGCGCATAGGAACTCCCGTCCCCGCGGGGGCGGAGAGGAGCCCACGTCTCTTTGAAGAGAGAGGGGGCGCGGCGGGATTTTTTCATACGGTAAAGCCGCCGTCGGCCGTCAGCACCTGCCCGGTGATGAAGGAGGCCCGCCGGGAGGCCAGGAAGGCCGCCGCCTCTGCAATCTCTTCCGGCCGCCCCAGGCGGCCCATAGGGGTCTCCTCCGCCAGCATGGCGCGGGTCTCCGGGCTCAGGGCCCGCACCATGTCCGTCTCAATGCACCCCGGGGCCACGCAGTTCACCCGGATGCCCGAGGGAGCCAGCTCCAGGGCCAGGGAGCGGGTCAGGCCGATGATCCCCGCCTTGGTGACGGCGTAGGCCGTCTCGCAGCTGCCTCCCCGGAGGCCCCAGATGGAGGAGATGTTGACAATACACCCCCGCTTCTCCCGGAGCATGTGGGGAAGCACCGCCTGCACGGCGTTTCGGGGCCCGGTGAGGTTCACCGCCAGGAGCCGCTCCCAGGCGGCGCCGTCCAGGTCCTGAAAGAGGCCCTGGCAGGAAATCCCGGCGTTGTTCACCAGCAGCTCCACAGGGCCCAGCTCCTCCGACGCGGCCCGGACCATGGCGGCTACCGCCTCCCGGTCCGCCACGTCGGCCCGGAAGGCCATGGCGGCCCGGCACTGGTCCCGGAGCTCCCGGACCAGTGCCTCGGCAGCGTCCCGGTGCTCCAGGTAGTTGACGCAGACCGGCCAGCCCTCCCGGGCCAGGGCGGCGGCAATGGCCCTCCCGATGCCTCGGGAGGCCCCGGTGATCAGGGCGGACGTTCTCATAAGACCATCTCCTTGGTGAAAAATCCGGTTCCCCGCCCCGGCGCCGCGGGGGAAGGGACCTGGAGGGGAAGCCGGGGCGGAGGGGCTGTGCTCCGCTGTTAAAAAGAAAAGCACGCCGAAGGCGTGCTTTTCGTAAATTGGTGGACGATACAGGACTCGAACCTGTGACCCCCTGCACGTCAAGCAGGTGCTCTAGCCAGCTGAGCTAATCGTCCGAAACGAACATGTATAAGATACACGAACTTCCCGGATTTGTCAAGCCCTTTTTTCACGCTTTTCTTTTTTCTTTTTCTGCCCGCTCCGGGCATGGAAAGGGTCAAGGGCACGAAAAGACGCCCCGGCGAATCCGCCGGGGCGCTTTGAGGTTCCTTATGATAAGGCATGAGCCTGGAGGCCGCCCCTCAGCCCTTGCACACGGGGACGATCCAGCCCTTGGTGTCGGGGACCTTGCCCCACTGCATGCCGGTCATGGTGTCGTAGAGCTTCTGGGTCAGGGGGCCGATTTTCCCGTCGTTGATGAAGACCTTGTCCCCCTTCCAGTCCAGCTCCTTCACCGGGGAGACCACGGCGGCGGTGCCGGTGCCGAAGACCTCCTCCAGCTTGCCCTCATGGCCCGCTTTCATCACGTCGTCGATGGCCAGGGGGCCCTCCACGACCTCATAGCCCCAGTCCCGCAGCAGCTCGATGCAGCTCCGCCGGGTGACGCCGGGGAGCACCGTGCCCGTGCAGGCGGCGGTGTAGACCTTGCCGTCGATTTTGAACATGATGTTCATGCTGCCCACTTCTTCGACGTACTTTTTCTCCACGCCGTCCAGCCACAGCACCTGGGCGAAGCCCTTCTGCTCCGCCAGCTCGCCGGCCTTGATGGACGCGGCGTAGTTGCCGCCGCATTTGGTGAAGCCCGTCAGGCCCGGGGCGGCCCGGATGTACTCGTCCTCCACGTAGATGCGCACCGGGTTGATGCCCTCGGCATAGTACGCGCCGGAGGGGGCGCAGATGATGCAGAAGGTGTAGTGCTTGCTGGCGTGGACGCCGAGGCCGACGTCGGTTGCGAAGACAAAGGGGCGGATGTACAAGGAGGTGCCGTCGCTGTGGGGCACCCAGTCCTTTTCCAGCTCCACCAGGGCCTTCACGGCCTGGACGAAGTCATCCACGGGGACCTGGGGAATGCACATGCGGTCGGAGGAGTCCTGCATCCGCTGGGCGTTGCACTCCGGCCGGAAGAGCTGAATGGTGTTGTCTACGGAGCGATAGGCCTTCATGCCCTCGAAGAGCTCCTGGGCGTAGTGGAAGACCACTGTGGCGGGGTCCATGGGGAAGGGAGCGTAGGGGACGATGCGGGGGTCGTGCCAGCCCTGCCCGTCGGTGTAGTCCATCAGGAACATGTGGTCCGAGAAAATTTTGCCGAAGCCCAGCTTGCTCTCGTCGGCGGGCTTGGCTTTGGGGGCGGTGTTTTTGGTGATTTTAATATCCAGCATGGCGAACACTCTCCTGTTTTGTGTATTGGGGGCGGAGCCCCCTGCCGGGCGGGGCATGGGCCGGGTCCGGTTTTGTGCTTTAAATGATTATATGCTTGCCGGGGGGCAAAGTCAATGGTTTTTCTTGCTCCCTGCCGGGGGAGGCGTTTGCCCGCCCTTGCGGGCGGAGCTGAATGATCGGCGGAGCCGGAATGACTTCCCTCACGCAATTGGTTCGTGCGGGGGTTGTTCTTCACCGAATGGACCAGCTCCTCTTTCCGCTGCCGCTGATCTGGTGGCAGGGGGTATCTGTCCACCTTTTTCCGGGTCTGCCCTTCTGTCGGTAGAACACCTTGTGGGGCCTGACCCCTGGTCAGGCCATTCCTCCAGGAATTGCCTTTCCATCAATAGAACGGCTCGTTGTGGAGGCCGTTCCTCGGGGCCCGCCTCCGGCGGGGAGGCCCTTGCCAAGCCCTTCCGCCCATGGTATCATACGGTCAAAACCGCCGCGCTGCAAAGGAGGAAAGAATATGCGCACATGTCGGAAGCCCCTGGCCCCGGTTCTGATCCTGCTCCTCCTGCTCTCCGGCTGTGGGGAGCCGCCCCCTGCCCCGGAGGAGGAGGCACGGGCCGCCTATGAGGCCCTCCTGGCGGGGGACGCCTCCCTGCTGGGAGAGCAGGCCCCCTTTGTGGAACCCTATTTCTCCGCGTTCGCGGAGCTGGAATACCTGCTGATGGACCTGGACGGAGACGGCATAGACGAGCTGCTGGTGCAGTGGGTGGAATTTCCCGGCGCTTACAACGGCGTTTTCCACTACGAGGACGGCGTGCTGTCCGTCTGGCAGAACGACGGGGTGGAGCTGTCCTGCCGGGACTATCCCCTTCGGGACGGCACCATGGTCCGCCGGTACGACCACGGCGGAAGCAGCTTCCGGCTGTTCCGCTACCTCCCCGGCGGGGAAACGGAGGACACGGCCCTGCTGTACGCCCGGACCGCCCCGGACAACGACGGCGACCTCCGGCCCTGCCCCTGCTACGAGGTGGACGGCGGAGAGGTGGAAGAAGCCGTCTTCCGGGCCGCCCTGGAGGAGCTGGTGACGGACCGGCTGGTTCCCCGGGAGGACTGGACGCCCCGGGAGCTTCCGGAGGAGGGCGGACAGCCTCCGGGGCAGGCGGCGGAAAGGGGGAGCGGGCTCCGGCCCCCTCCCCCTGCTTGGTTTCTGAAATATTCGGCCGGCGGAATCAGGCGGGCTTCCCGCACTCCAGCCCGCGGCGCAGGGCCTCCAGGTTCAGGGGCACCAGCTTGGCCTTTTTGCCGGTGAACATCTCGGCAATCATGGTCTCGATGGTTTCCCGCTTCAGCGCGCCCGTAGCGGCCACGTAGGCCCCCAGCATCACCATGTTGGCAACCTTCGCGTTCCCCAGCTCCGCCGCGATTTCGTCGCAGGGGACGTAGACCGCTTTCACGTCCTCCCGGCCCACCTTGTCCGGGATGATGCTGCTGTTGACAAACACCGTGCCCCCGGGGGCTACGGCGGGCTCGAATTTCGCCAGGGCCGCCCGGTTCATGGCCACCACCTCGCTGGGCCGCTCCACCAGGGGCGCGCCGATGCGTTCGTCGCTGATGATGACCGTGCAGTTGGCGGTGCCGCCCCGCATCTCGGGGCCGTAGGAGGGAACCCAGGAGGCCTCCAGATCCTCCGCCACGGCGGCTTCCACCAGATTCTTCCCGATGGACATGACGCCCTGGCCGCCGAAGCCGGACAAAATCACTTCCTTTTTCATATCACGTCGCCTCCGTATCCTTGATGACGCCCAGGGGGTAGTACGCCGCCATATGTTCCATGAGCCATTGGTTGGCCTCGTCAATCTCCATGCCCCAGTTGGTGGGACAGGCCGCCAGCACCTCGACGAAGGTGAAGCCGTCTCCGGCCATCTGCCGCTGGAAGGCCTTCTTCAGGGCCTTTTTCGCCTTGTTCAGGTGGGGAATGTCCGTGACGCAGACCCGCTCCGCGTAGACGCAGCCGTCCAGGGTGGAGAGCATCTCCGCAACCCGGATGGGCATGCCCGCCTGCTCTTTGGTGCGGCCCAGGGGGGCGGTGGTGGCCTTCTGGCCAATGAGGGTGGTGGGGGCCATCTGGCCTCCCGTCATGCCGTAGATGGCGTTGTTGATGAAGATGGTGGTGAATTTCTCCCCCCGCATGGCGGCGTGGACAATCTCCGCCGCGCCGATGGAGGCCAGGTCCCCGTCCCCCTGGTAGGTGAAAACGGGCTGGTCCGGATGGGTGCGCTTCACCGCCGTGGCCACAGCCGGGGCCCGGCCGTGGGCGGCCTCGATGGTGTCGAAGGAGAAGTAGTTCCCCGCGAAGACGGCGCAGCCTACGGGGCAGATGCCCACGGCCGTCCCCAGGGCGTCCATCTCCTCCAGAATCTCGCCGATGAGCTTATGTACGATGCCGTGGGCGCAGCCGGGGCAGTAGTGGAGCTCCGTATCCTGGAGGCCCTTGGTCTTCCGGTAAATCGTCGTCATGTCACTTGACCTCCTTCCAGGCCTCCAGGGCCGCCTGCTCCACCTCGGACACGTGGGGGATGGCGCCGCCGCAGCGGCCGTAGAACCGCACGGGCTTCCGCTCCGCCACGGCCAGATTCACGTCGTCCAGCATCTGGCCCAGGCTCATCTCCACGTCCAGGAAGACCCTTGCGGTTTCCCGGGAGGCAATCTCCTTCAGCCGGGCATAGGGGAAGGGCCACAGGGTGACGGGCCGGAAGACGCCGGCCTTGACGCCCTGCCTGCGCAGGTTCTCCGCCGCGGTCTGGGCCACACGGGAGGGGGTGCCGTAGGCCACGAAGATCACCTCCGCGTCGTCCAGGAGGATTTCCTCCCAGCGGCACTCGTTTTTCTCCATCTCCGCCGTCTTCCTGGCCAGGACCAGATTGTGGGCCTCGCAGGAGGGGGCGTCGATGAGCAGGGAGGTGATGAAGTTGTTATGGTCCCGGTCTCCCCGGCCGCAGGCGGCCCAGGTTTTCTCCGGGAGCTGCCGGGGGGTGCGCTCCTTCCAGACGATGGGCTCCATCATCTGGCCGATGAGGCCGTCCGCCAGCAGCACCACAGGGTTGCGGTACTGGTCGGCGATGTCAAAGGCCTCCTGGGTCAGGTCCACCGCCTCCTGAATGTTGGCGGGGGCCAGGACCACGGTGCGGTAATCCCCGTTGCCGCCGCCCCGGGTGGCCTGGAAATAGTCCCCCTGGGCAGGCTGGATGGACCCCAGGCCCGGGCCGCCCCGCATGACGTTGACGATGACGGCGGGCAGCTGGCAGGCCGCCAGATAGCTGATGCCCTCCTGCTTCAGGCTGACGCCGGGAGAGGAGGAGGAGGTCATGGCCCGCACGCCGGAGGCCGCCGCGCCGTAGACCATGTTGACGGCGGCCAGCTCCGACTCGGCCTGGACAAAGACGCCGCCGGACTGGGGCATGTGGAGGGACATGTACTCGGGGATCTCATTCTGGGGGGTGATGGGATAGCCGAAGAAGCAGCGGCAGCCCGCCCGGATGGCGGCCTCAGCGATGGCCTCGCTGCCCTTCCAGATTTCTCGTTTCATGGGACGCGGCTCCTTTCAGTCCTTTTCGATGGTGATGATGGAATCGGGGCACATTTTTGCGCAGCTGGCGCAGCCGATGCAGGCGGCCTCGTCCGTACAGGCCGCCGGGTGGTAGCCCTTCACGTTGGTGCCGCCCTCCAGGGCCAGGATGTGCTTGGGGCAGGCGGTGACGCAGAGCCCGCAGCCCTTGCAGCGGTCCTGGCGGAAGGTGAGGTGGATTGCCATGGTGCAAAATCTCCTTTCCTCGATATCTGCGATATCGGTTTATTCCCAGGGTTTTTTCATCCGAAGCTCCAGCGGGAAGGGGTCCAGGTCCCGGAGGCGGTCCCGGAAGCGGGCCTCCGCCGCGTGGCAGACGACCGGGACGCCCGTCAGCCGGGAGACCTCCTCCGCCAGAGCTGCGCCCTCCCGGACCGTCTCCGGGGAGGTTTCGCCGCAGAGGTGGGTGTTGTTCACCAGCCCCGTGCACCGCAGGCCCGTCACGGCCTCGATGGCCCGGAGGCACGCTGCCGACTGCTCCGCCGTACGGACCTCCGGGCGGCTGGCGTTGACGACGTAGAGAAGCTGGTGGTCCTCTTTTAAAATTCTGGGCCGGTAGCGGGCCAGCACCCGGGCCCCGGAGGGGTCCCCCCCGATATCCAGCACGCCCCGGATTGCCCGGTTCTCCAGCAGGGCGTGGAGCTCCGCCGGGAGGGCGGGCACGTCCGCGTCGGCCAGGGCCTGGGCGGCGGCAATGAGCCGGACGCCCGCCCCCTCCAGCAGCTCCCGGCGCTCCCGGCTGCGGAAATAGGGGTTTACAATGTCCAGGTCCGCCAGGGCGGCCCGCTCCCCCTCCCCCGCCAGGGCCAGGGCCAGATTCACGGAAAACTCGGTCTTCCCCGTGCCGTAGTGCCCGGTGACAAGGGTCAGCCGGTGGGGGAAGCGCTCCAGGACGGTCAAGAGGACCACTCCTTCCAGGAAATCGTACACAAGTTGTCTGTTTCAAAATACGTTGTATGATGTCATTTTATACTAAATCGCAGGGGCTGTCAAGAGACTTCTTGTTTTTTCCGGCAAAAAGCGGTATAGTACTCTTACCATAAAATTGGGACGAAACAAACAAGCGCCCGGCGGGTCCGCCGGAGGATGGAGGAACGTCAATGGAAGGCAAACGCGCCAAGCTGTCCGAGCAGACGGCGGACCGGCTCTATGAATGGATTGTGGAGGAGCGGCGGTATCCCCCCGGCAGCAAGCTGCCCAACGAAAACGAGCTCAGCGGGGCCATGGGGGTCAGCCGCACCACCCTGCGGGAGGCCATCTCCTTTCTGGTGGCCCAGGGGGTGCTGGACATCCGCCGGGGAAAGGGCACCTTCGTGGCGGAGAGCCTCCCCGCCCCGGGGATGGACCTGACGGCCCTGGCGGGGGTCCGGTCCCGGGTCCGGGCCAAGGACCTCTTCGAGATGCGGCTGATCTTCGAGCCCGCCACCGTGGCCCTGGCCTGCCGGCGGGCCGGCGACGAGGAGCTGGAGCAGATTCGGAAGAAGGCGGAGCGGGTGGAGCGCATCGCCGCCGAGGGGGGAAACTGGCCCCTGGCGGACCAGGAGTTTCACTGGGCCATCATCAAGGCCTCCCACAACGAGTATATGCGGCGGCTCTACCCCATCATCAACAGCGCCGTGGATGAGATTTTGCAGATATCCCCCAGCCGCCAGCGGATGCAGGACATCGCCCTGGGGGACAACCGGACCATTCTGGACTTCCTGCTCAAGCGGGACGAGGAGGGGGCCCGCTGCGCCATGAGCATCCACATGAAGCATCTGATCAACACCCTCCAGGACTGAGCCTGTCTTCCAGGAGGGGACAAGTTCGCCAAACCGTCCGTCAAAAGATACAAATAAGACAGATAGAATTTGTCGGTTTTGACGCTTGTGATTCCGAGTTTTTCCAATTCTCCCCGGCAAAACCCACAATTGACCGGGTGCTATTCACAAATTGTACACAAATTTGTTCAAACCCTCTTAACAAATGGCTGGGGAGGGTGTATAATGCGTTCGCAAGCTGGGGTTCTTTCAGGACTCCCACGAAGGGGGCGCCCCCTTCGGCATCGTTTCCGGAGGAAACGATGGGCCCGAATGGAAACGAAGCGGAGGACCGTATGGAGAGAAGCCCCCAGGAGTGCTTTGAAAAGCTGCTCAGCGCCTATTCCCACAACTACGACCTCACCCGGGACGTGGAGACGGAGGAGGGCGGCTCCTTCCCCGCCATGGCCCACTACTTCCTCCGGGATGAGCACTACCTGGTCCGCCGGGATAAGCAGTTCTACGCCACGGAGCAGCACGACTACACCTACTTCCACGTGGCGGAGCATCTGGACGCCGAAGGGGCCCGCGCCCTGACGGAGCGGACGCTGAAGGCGGGTCTCGCCGCCATAAAGCCCCACAAGGAGCACATGAGCTCCTTCGTCACCCTGGTGGTGCTGGCGCAGACCATCGACCCGGAGGCGAAGAAGGTCCTGAAAAAGACCCGCTTCCACAAGAACTACAGGCTGGCACTCCATGGCTGGATGGAGTATCACATTGCCGCAATGGAATGTTCCACCCGGACGTTCCTCTCCAATCCAGCCGGGAGGGGAGCCCGCAGGACCCTGGAGGCGAATTTCGGCTCCAAATGACCCGGAGGCGGCAGCGCCTCCAACCCCAAACATCATGAAAGAGGGAGAGTGTTTTCATGAACGGATTAGTACTTCTCATCATCAGCGTCGCCGTGCTGGTGGCCGGCTATGTGCTCTATGGCCGCTGGCTGTGCAAGCAGTGGGGCGTCGGCGAGCTTGACAAGCCCACCCCGGCCCACGCCCTGGAGGACGGCATCGACTATGTTCCCGCCAAGGCCCCCATCCTGATGGGCCACCACTTCTCGTCCATCGCCGGCGCGGGCCCCATCACCGGCCCCATCGGCGCGGCCCCCTTCGGCTGGCTGGCCTGCACCCTTTGGATTCTGATCGGCGGCATCTTCTTCGGCGGCGTCCATGACTTCGGCGCCCTGTTCGCCTCCGTCCGCCACGACGGCAAATCCATCGGCGAAATCATTTCCACCAACATGAGCAAGCGGGCCAAGATGCTGTTCCTGATCTTTGCCTACCTGACCCTGATCCTGGTGGTGGCGGCCTTCGCCTCCATCGTGGCCGGCACCTTCGGCGCCACCTTCACGGAAAGCGGCGCGGTGGACTACGCGGCCTCCCAGGCCAACGCCCGGGTAGCCATGGTCTCCCTGCTGTTCATCGCCATCGCCATTGTCTTCGGCTTCCTGGTGTACCGCCGGAACGCCCCCATGAGCGTGGCCAGCGTGGTGGGAGTCGTGGCCATCGTGGTGATCATCGCCATCGGAATGAACTTCCACCCCATCTACCTGAGCAAGGACGCCTGGATGTGGATCTGCGGCATTTACATCGCCATCGCCTCCGTCACCCCCGTGTGGATTCTGCTCCAGCCCCGTGACTACCTGAGCTCCTTCCTGCTGTACGCCATGCTGGCCCTGGCCGTTGTGGCCGTGGTTCTGGCCCGCCCCGACATGGGGAGCATGGCCACGGTCAACACCTTTGTGGTGACGAACCCCGACACCGGCGCGGGCAACCCCATCTTCCCCGTGCTCTTCACCACCATCGCCTGCGGCGCCATTTCGGGCTTCCACTCACTGGTTTCCTCCGGCACCACCTCCAAGCAGCTGGACAAGGAAAGCGACGCGAAGCCCATCGCCTACGGCGGCATGCTCCTGGAGTGCGTCCTGGCCATCCTGACCCTCTGCGCCGTGGCCTATGCCTACAGCTGGAACGCCGCCAACCCCGACTCCGCCCTGACCGGCGCCACCGCCATCTTCGGCGGCGGCCTTGCCCACATGATCGACGACTCCATCCCCGGCACCTACAGCATCCTGTACACTCTGCTGGTGCTGACCTACTCCGCCTTCTGCCTGACCTCCCTGGACACCGCCACCCGTCTGGCCCGGTTCATGTTCCAGGAGTTCTGGCTGGATTCCAGCAAGGGCGAAACCCCGGAGAACGTCACCGGCTACAAGAAGGTCCTATCCAACATGTATGTGTCCACCGGCATCACTGTGGTGCTGGGCGTGGTGCTGGGCCTGAACGGCTATGAGAAGATCTGGGCGCTGTTCGGCTCCGCCAACCAGCTGCTGG
>CAJTZL010000053.1 GCA_910583695.1 uncultured Oscillibacter sp. | reverse complement strand
GTGGGCGGAGTTTCTTCTGACGATGTGGGGCCTGACCCCCTGGTCAGGCCATTCCCTCAGGAACTGCCTTTCTATCAATCAAACGGCTCTTTGTGGGGGCCCATTCCTCCCAGGCTTGCCATCCTATCGGCAGGACACCCTGCAGGGGAGGGGCTCTGTCCCCTCCCATCCTCCCCCGGCAGAATGCCTACTCTCTCCACTCCACCAGCTCCTCCAGCGGCTTTCGGGGCCGGGGCGGCGGGGTCTCGGCGGCGTATCCCAGGGCCATGGCCGCCGCCAGGGCTCCCCCGCCGCCCAGCCATGCCGTCAAGGCGTCATAGGCGAAATAGGTGTCGCAAATCCAAAGACTTCCCAGCCCCAGCGCCGTGGCCTGGAGAGCCATATTTTCCAGGCACGCCCCCAGGGATTGGGCGCTGCAGAGCTCAGAGACCCGCTCATCCGTGTTCAGAGCCTGCCTCGGGTCCCGGCCCAGGGGATTTGTGACAAAGATGACCGCCGGGGCCTGGGCCATGACGGACAGCGTCCATTCCGCCCCGCTGAGATGCCGGGTGCTCTCCGGCAGGAGCGGGCGGCGGGCCTCCTCTTCCAATCCCCGGGCCATGGCAGACAGCGCCTCCGCCTTTTTTCCGCCAAGGGCCACGGTAAACCGCCAGGGCTGGCGGTTCTTCGACGAGGGGGCCAGGGCCCCCGCCCTCAGCACGGTTTCAATATCCGCCGGGGAAACCGGCCTGGGCAGGTAGGCCCGGATGCTGCGCCGGTTCACAATTTCAGACAGCATAATCTTCCCTCCTCATAGCTCTGGCAGTTCGCTCAGGTCCAGCTCCTCCGGCAGCTCCTCCGCCGCCCGGTCCAGGTCCGGAGCCTCCAGCACCAGCCGGATGGCCCAGGGGGGCGTTTTCACGGTCAGGGGCGGCTCCCCCAGGAGAATGAACGCCGTCTCATAGGGCGTCCGCTTCTCCGGGTATATCCCCATGCCGTCGGTAAAGTACACCAGCCCTCGGAGACTGGTGAAGGCCCCCGCCTCCTGGAGCTTTGCCACGTGCCGGAACACCGGGCGGAAGTCCGTGGCACTGCCGCCGGTGAGTTGGAAGGTTTCCATATAGGCCATCAGGTCCTCCAGGTCGTGAATCACGTCGTCGGAGCGAATCTGGTCGTCGCACTGGATGATGCGGATATGGACCGCTCTGGTAAAGGTCCCCGCGCTTCGCAAAATCGCATAGGTACAGGCCAGGAACTGGCGGACCCGCTCCCCGGAGGTGGACATGGAGGTATCCACGGCGATGACGAAGTCCTCAATCCGCTTTTCCTCCCGGGTCTCCGGCGGCTCTACCAGGGGCATGTTTCCATAGAGACGGAGGCCGTAGGAGTAAAAGCCGTAGTCAAAGGCGTCGGCGTCCACCGCCGCCACCTCCCGGGGGGCGGCAAAGCGGCGGAGAAAGGCCCGGTAATCCACGTCGTCCCGGACTGCCACCCGGACTTGTTCCAGGACGGCTTCGCCGCCGGCGCCCTTGTCGGAAAGGACCGTCTCCAGGCCCGTCTGGGTCTTTCCGGAGAGATCCCGCCACTTCTGATCCTGGCGGCGGCTCCGGTCCTCACCGTCCTGCCGCTCCGGGTCCCAGAGGCCGTGGTCGTCCACCAGGAAGGCCCGCTGGAGCTGGGCGGTTTCGTACTCCGGCAGGTTCAGCCGCAGGAGGCGGCGGTAAATGCCCTCCGCCGTCGGAACCGGCATGTCCCTTCTGCACTCGCCGTAAAATTTC
This sequence comes from uncultured Oscillibacter sp., assembly GCA_910583695.1. GTDB lineage: Bacteria > Bacillota > Clostridia > Oscillospirales > Oscillospiraceae > Oscillibacter. The sequence continues at coordinate 15,717 of CAJTZL010000053.1, read as the reverse complement.
TGCTTCCGGGGGACGGGCCCGGCGTTGAGGCAGGGGTAGTCCAGCTCATCCAGGATACTTTCCACCGCCGCGTCACAGGCGAGGTCCCACAGCTCCGGGACCTTGCCCCGCTTCTTCGCCAGATGCCGGAGCATGCAGTGGAGAATCACATGGAGATAGGCCCGGCAGGTCCACACCCGGCTCCGGAGGTAGCGGTCCGCCAGGAAGGGCCCGTCGTAGTACAGCGTCTCCCCGTCGGTTGCCAGGGACAGCGTCACCCCGCCGCCGGGGGCGAAGGCCAGGGCGCAGAGGGCCGCGTCCAGATAGGGCAGGCTCATATACAGCTCATTCCGGGAGGCGAAGAGGATGTCCCGCCCAATCTCGGCAAAGTTCTTTTGTTCCATAAGTCCCCTTCTACAGTGTAAAGGATTTTTCCAGTCCGGCGGGGAAGCGGCGGTGCTGTTCTTCCAGCAGGGCGGCCAGGGCCGCCGTGGCCCCCAGCTCCCGGGCCCGGGCACAAGCGGCGGAGAGGGTTTCCCGGTCCGGCTCCGTCAGCGCCAGCAGGAGGGGAAGCGCCTCCCCCTCTTCCTCCTCCAGCAGGAGACGCAGGGCCTCCCCGGCATGCTTTTTCAAATAGGCGCGGTAGTCTGCCGCCGCCGTCTCCCCCAGGTCCGCGGGCCAGCGGAGCCGCCGCCAGGCAAGGCGCAGGGCGGCGGATTCGTCGTGCTCCATCCCCAGGAAGTCCCGCCAGAGGCCGTCGTACTCCTTGAGGGACAGGCGCTTCCGGCGGAAGCAGTGGTGATAGGGGTAGCCGGCCCCGGAGATGAAGTAGTCGAAGTGGTGGGCGGGGCAGTTTTCCTCATAGAGCTCCGTGTACTCCGGGAACAGCAGACGGGCGGCGCCCTCGGGGCCGTAAACGGTTACGTCCAGCTCCCGGCTGAGTTCCCCGGCGAACCAGGCCAGGGCCTCCCCCTGGTCCGGTCCTCTCCGGGTCAGATGGAGGGTGTCCAGACTGCGGCAGTTCATCAGCGCGCCGCCGCCCCAGCGGGTCACGGTGTCGTAAATACGGAGGGTCTTTAAAGCGGCGCAGTTCAACAGGGCGTAGTCCCCCACGGTCTTCAGGGTCTCCGGCAGGGTCAGGTCCCGGAGGCGGCGGTTGTCCCACGCCCCCTCCGAAAGGCCGCAGGTGATTTGAACCGCCTCCGCCCCGTCGGAGACGCTCCCCTGCCGCTCCGGGGCCAGAGCCCGGTCCCCCAGGGCCGTCACCGGCAGTCCGAAAAGCCGGTCCGGCAGAACCGCCCGGACGTCCGGCGTCCCGGCCCGGAGCAGAACGACGCCCTCCGCCTCCCGGCGGAAAAGCAGATTCCAATTGTTCACGCCGCTGATGCGCTCCATGCCGCCCGTCTCCTTCCGCTTTTTCAGAAGTAGTATACCACAACCAAACCCAATTTCCCAGCCTGAATTTTTTTTGCGGAACCCCCTTGACAAACTGTTCATTCCGTGTATACTGTATATGAACAGCAAAACGGAGGAGCTTCCATGGAAATCATCATCCGCAACACCGCCAACCAACCCATCTACGAACAGATCTACACCCAGCTCAAAGCGCAGATCATCGCAGGAGCCCTGTCGCCGGGGGAGGCCCTGCCCTCCATCCGGGCGCTGGCAAAGGACCTGAAAATATCCGTCATCACCACAAAGCGGGCCTATGACGAGCTGGAGGCCGAGGGCTTCCTTTACACCGTGGCCGGGAAGGGCTGCTTTGTGGCGGAGAAGAACCTGGACCTGATCCGGGAACAGCAGCTCAAGGAGCTGGAGGACCACCTCGCCGCCGCCGCCGGACTGGCCAGGAGCTGCGGGGCGACGGCAGAGGAGCTGGTCGGCATGCTGCGCGTCTTACTGGAGGAGGAGAACATATGAACGCCATTGAACTGTCCCATATTCAAAAATCCTTTGGGGAATTTGCCATCCGGGACCTGAACCTCACAGTGCCCAGCGGTACCATCTGCGGTCTGGTGGGGGAGAACGGCGCGGGCAAGTCCACCACCATCCGCCTGCTGATGAACGCCCTCCGCCCCGACGGCGGTACCGCCAGGGTTCTGGGAGTGGACGTGACGACTCCGGAGTTCCGGGCCGTCAAGGAGGATGTAGGCGTCGTTCTGGACGAGGCCTACTACCCCGAAACCCTCACCGCCGTCCAGGTGGGGAAGGTCATGGCGGGGACCTACCGGCGCTGGGATCAGGGGACCTACGACGGCTTTCTCCGCCGCTTCGACCTGCCGGGGAAGAAGCCCTTCAAGGACTTTTCCCGGGGCATGAAGATGAAGCTGGCCATTGCCGTGGCCCTGAGCCACCAGCCAAAGCTGCTGATTCTGGACGAGGCAACCTCCGGCCTGGACCCCATCGTTCGGGACGAGGTGCTGGATATCTTCAACGAGTTCACCCGGGAGGAGGACCACTCCATTTTAATTTCCTCCCATATCGTAAGCGACCTGGAAAAGCTCTGCGATTACATCGCCTTTCTCCACAAGGGACAGCTGCTGTTCTTCGACGGGAAGGACCAGCTTCTGGAAACCTACGGCGTTTTTGCCGGAACGGCGGAGCAGATGGGGAGCCTCCGGGAGGAGGCCGTCGTGGGCCGGGAGGCCGGCGGCTGCGGCGGCGTCCGGGCCCTGGTCCGGCGGGACGGAGTCCCGGCGGGCCTGGAGCTGGAGCGGGCGACGGTGGAGGATATCATCCTTTTTATGGTGAAAGGAGCGAAGAAATGAAAGCCCTGATCTTGAAAGATTTTTATGTGCTCTGGAAGCAGATGCGGATGATTATGCTGATCCTGATTCTGATGTCCGTGGTGGGCGGCGTGTTCAACAGCGTCTTCGTGACGGTCTGGTGCTCCATGCTTCCCTTTACGGCCATCGCTTACGACGAGCGCAGCCACTGGAATCAGCTGGCGGCCATGATGCCCTATTCCAAGCGGGACATCGTGCTGAGCAAGTACGCGCTGGGCTGGCTGAGCATGGCGGCGGCCATTGTGCTGAGCCTGGTGTTTCAGACGGCGGCGGCTGTCTTCACCCATGAGGCCCCCGCTCTGTCCACCTGGGCCGTGAGTTTTTTGGGCGGGGTCATGGCCCTGGATTTCACACTGCCCATGGTGTTCCGCTTCGGCGTGGAGAAGGGACGCTGGGGCTTCATGATCATCGTTTTCGGCGTGGCGCTCCTCGGCGGCGCAGCCGCCGGGATGGCGGAGGAGCTGCCCGGCGTTCCCGTGCCTGTCCTGGCCCTGCTGCTCCTGGCGGCAGCAGTCGCCACCGCGGTTTCCATTCCGCTGTCCATGAAGCTCTATCAGGTGAACTGAAAGAAGGCGCGCGATGCCCCATGTACCCAATCATTTGCTGTTGCTGCTGCCGCTGCTGGACCGGCTCTGGAAGGCATGGAGAGGCCGGAGGTGAGGAGAGGTCAACATGAAAAACACGAAACGCTGTCCCGTCTGCGGCTCTACGGACGTCGTCCGGGTGCCCGACGACGCCCACCGCTATCTTGCCAACAGCATCTGCATCACCCGGGCGCTGATGGTGAAACGGATTCCCGTGGCTCGTTACGTCTGCCACGACTGCGGGTATCTGGAAAACTGGGTGGAGAACCGGCACGAGCGGGACGAGATCAAGCGGGCCTGGGGATGAGGGCGCAGAAGCGGATCGCCAATCCGAAAGCGCCGAACCTTTGGAACATCCATATGCGCCTGCCGGATATGCGGTAAAAAACGGCGCTTCCTTCCCCTCGGATCGGGGAAGGGAGCGCCGTTTTTCTGTTTGCCTGGGGAAGCCGCGGCGGCGCAGACGGAAACCGGATAAGGAGAAAGAGCGCCGCTTGGCGCTCTTTTTTTGCGAATGGGCGTTGCGTTTTGGAGAGGAGATTCGTCTTAAGTAATTAGAAGGCAAAACGAGTCCTCCCCTCGGGCGGGTCCTTTTGGCGGATTCCGCGGTGGGAAAGCCGGAGGCCGGGTCTGCCGGAACCGTCATTTTCCAAAGGGCGAGGGTGGAGCCCGGCGGAGAGAAACCCGCGAACCCCGCAGAGCCGGGGCCGGGGCGGAAGGCTGGGTCGTTCCCGGTCCCCCGGCGGATACGCAGGGAGGCCCGCCGGCCTTCCAAATGAAAGCGTCTGGAGGTTGTCCGGCAATGGAATTTGGCTACACAATCCCCCTGCAAAGGCATCTGAACCTGAAGCCGCCGTCCCCGGCGGAGGATGCGGCCCCGTTTTTCTGCTGGGACATTCATATGCTGACCGTCCAAAACCGGAAAACGGCGCTGGCATTGAACCGCGCCAGCCGGTACTGCATTCTGCTCTACGGCATGGGCGCGGCGGACTGGGTCCGCCTGCCGGAGCTTGTGCGGGACGAAATCCGGGCGGTCATTCTGCGGGAGGGGCTTTCAGAGTTTGAGGCCGCCCGGTATTTCGCCCTGGCCGGTCCGCTGAGAATCGCCGGAGCGCATGGGGCGAGGTCCGTGACGGCGCTGAATTGGGCAATGGGGATTCTGCTCCGGCATGCGGCCCTGCTGGACGGCGGACGTCTCTCTCAGCCCCGGGCGGCGCATATTATGAACAACACGGTTTATCATATGGCAGGACGGACCGGGCGGGGAAGCCCCAGAGAGTGCTTCCTGCTGAGCTTTCGGCGCCTGTGAAACCCGGGCGGAGCCCATGCTCTGAATGGCGGAGGGTGGTTGGACATGGCTTCTGATATGCAGCTCTTACGAGATAAAACCGTAGATGCGGTGAAAACCACCGCCATCTGGAGTGTAGTGCTGTGCCACGCGGCGGCCGGTCCGTTTTCCGGCGGCACGGTGGGAACCATGTCCTGGTACGCGGCCCTGCTTTGGACCAGCCTTGCCCACGCATGCGTGCCGCTGTTCTTGATGGCCAGCGGGGCCCTGCTCCTGAGGCCGGAGAAGAATCTGACCCTGAGAAAGCTCTATACCCGCAGTATACCAAGAATCTTGGCCGCTCTCTTCTTCTGGGCGCTTTGCTATAAACTTGCCGCTCTGAAGCTGATGGACAGCCTGACCCTCCCGGATGTGGCGGACGCGGTGAAGCATCTGGTTTTGTTCCACCATGAGGAGCATTTCTACTACCTCCATATCACCCTCCTGGCGTATGCGGCCCTCCCTGTAACCCGGCTGTTTGCCCGGTACGCAGACCGGCGGCTCCTGAAATACGCCTTGACGCTCTGGTTCCTGCTGGGCATCCTCTATCCGACGGTCCGGACCTTCTGGCCTTTCACGCTCCTGACCGGAGTCCCGGTCCAATGGAGGATGAATATGACCTATGCCTCCATCGGTTATATGCTGCTGGGGCACTACCTGTCTGTTTATCATCCCCGGCCGGACCGCAGGGCCTCCGCCGTGGTGCTTCTGGCCGGATTCCTCCTGACCTTTTGGGGGACCTGCTTCCTGTCCTCCGCGGCAGGCAGGCCGGACGACCACTTCCTGGAGGGAATGGGAGTGCCTGTCTTTCTGGTGGCCTCAGGCGTCTGGGGCCTTTGCCGGACGGCGTCTCTTTCGGAGGGCGGCGGAAGGCTGACGGGCTTTTTCTCCAAAGCCTCCTTTTGCATCTACCTCACCCATATTTTCTTCTTGCAGATGTTCGCGCGGTGGGGCCTCCGGGCCGCCGAAGGCCCTGTGCTGCTGACGGTTCCGCTGATCTCCGGGCTGATAATCGGGTGCTGCTGCGCCGTGTACGCGGCCCTGTCCCGGGTTCCGTTTGCCCGCCGCTGGCTGATATAGAAGATACACGCCGCACCGGACCAGCGGCGGGCCTCCTGCACCGGATTCTCCGGAAAAGGCGGGCGGCGATGCGGCCCAAGAACCCTCCGGAAATAAAAAACCTGAAACACCGGTCCCTGGCAGAGATTTGTCTGCCAGGGGCCGGTTTGGTATTTGCTGGCGGCAGTCCCCGCGCCGCATTTTCAAGCAAGAACGCGAAAGACTATAACAGGCATTGCACCGCGAGCCTCTTTGGAAGATCAGGGCCATGCGCCCAATAAGTCCGGCGGTTCAGGGAAAACCGCGATCAGGAGCACGGCCGGGGAAACGCCTGAACTGCCGCCCGGCGGCAGGGCATTTTTTACCCTTGAAGGGCTTTCGGGGCCGGATGCGGGAAACCCTTGACAGCACAAGAAATTTCCGCCTTTCCTATAGGATTTTCCGCCATCCCGGGCAAAAACCTTTTGGAAAAGAATGGATTTGTTCAAAATGTGTGCGTTATGATAGAACCATGCAGCTGCCGCAGCCGACCCCGCCGCCCGCGTAAGAAGGCGTGCCCGTGAGGCAGAAAAACGAAGCCGCATCCCGCCCGCGGATGCGGTGCAGGCCCGCCGGAGCGCCCCTTGTCGATGAGGCGCGGCGGTCAGAAGACGGCTTTGAACAGGTTCATAAGAAGGAGGACAGATGATCATTTCCAACAAAGAATACGGCTATATCCGGGTCAGCACCAGAGAGCAGAACGAGGACCGGCAATTGATCGCCCTGCGGGAAATCGACATCCCGGAGCAGAACATCTTTCTGGACAAGCAGTCCGGCAAAGACTTCGAGCGGCCGCAGTACAGGCGGCTGGTGAAAAAACTGAAGCCGGACGACCTGCTCTATATCAAGAGCATCGACCGGCTGGGACGCAATTACGCGGAAATTCTGGAGCAGTGGCGGGTACTCACCAAGGAGAAGGGCATCGACATCGTGGTGCTGGACATGCCGATTTTAGACACCCGCCGGGGCAAGGACCTGATGGGGACCTTTTTGAGCGATATTGTCCTGCAGGTGCTGTCCTTTGTTGCGGAGAATGAGCGGAGCAGCATCCGCCAGCGTCAGGCGGAGGGCATCGCGGCGGCAAAGGCCAAGGGCGTGCGGTTCGGCAGGCCGCTGAAGCCGCTTCCGGAAAATTACCCCAGCGTTTACCGGCGGTGGAAGGCCGGGGCAATCACCGGAACGGCGGCGGCGGAAGAATGCGGCATGCCGCTGTCCACGTTTCGATACCGGGCGGGACTCTATGAAAAAAACATACCGTGACCGGCATGCTTCTTCCATAAAGTTGCACTTTTTTGCAAGATACCTGTCTGAGAGCCCGGGGCTGTTCAAAAAGTTCTCCGCTTCTTTGCGGGCATAAAGACTTTGCTTATCAGATCCTGTTGAAAAGGCAAAGCTGTACGCCTTTGCGGTCATTGAGTACAGCAGCGAATCTGCCAAGGACAGGGTGGCGGAGGGATACCGCCGTGTGGGCGGAGATGATCCCGGCCTATATGAGCCTTGCGGCGGCTCAGAAAGACCATGATTTCGGGCATTACATCCCGGCAGGTCCGGACAGCGTCTCCACAGGCGAACCTGCTTCGGCGGAGGGAATACCGACGGGCTTCCGCACCCCCATGGTCATTGGCGCACAAATCGGCCAGCCCTTCCGGCGGCCTCACCGTCCGCCGTGCTTGAAGCGGACCGCCGCGGGGCATCAGCCGCCGCAGAATGCGAAGGAGGAGACCGGGCGGTCTCCTCCTTCAAAGGTGCTTAATAAAACTCGTGGATGTATGCCTCCACATCCTCCCGACGGCCCTGGAAGGGGCCGGGGGTTTCCATTTTCAGGGAGACCAGGGCTGTGCAGTACAGCAGAGCCTCGTCCACTCCCGCTCGCTGCCGCTCGGTGATATACCCGGCAAAGGTGGTGTCTCCCCGCCCAGTCCGGCCGGAGAGGTTGCGCGCCTTGATGGGGCAGGTGCGGATGCGCTCCCCGTCGTAGGCCAGCACCTCCGTGTTGTGGGTGATGAGAACCTCCCGGGCTCCCCACCGGTGGAGCTGTCTGGCCGCCTCCGCCCGGTCCGTCAGGCCCGTCAGTATCTCCGCCTCGGCGGCGTCGGTTTTCAGGTAGTCGATGCAGGGCAGATACTCCCGCTTCTCCGCCCAGTCGTGGAAGGCCATGGTCTTGTCCGGCTCCACGTGCCGCAGGAGACATTGGACGTCCACCGCAACCTTCCCGTGCTTCGCCGCCTCGGCGAAGAGGGGGCCGTCGAAGTCGCCGTAGACCAGACCGGCAAAATGATAAATCTTTGCCTCGACGTCCGGCAGCTCCTCAAAGCGGAAGGGATCGCAGACGCCCAGGGAGGTGCAGGAGCGCGTCTCCTTGTCGGCGGTGAAGTACTGGTTGCGGATGGAGCAGGTGGCGGCGGAGGGCTTCCAGTACAAATCCGCGCCGGAGTCCCGGAACCGGGCCTCCACGTCGGCGTCGGCGGGATTCAGCTTGGTGAACAGGGCGGTCCGGTTCCCGCTCCTGGCGGCGGCGAAGCCGGAGGCCACAACCGCCCCGCCGACTTCCTTCCGCTCGTTTCCCTGGTAGTCGATGTTGTGGTCCAGGGATACGGGGCCGATGACGAGAACGTCATAGGTGTTCCTCATACAAAGTCGTTCCTTTTCTATTGTGATTCGTATTCCGCCGTATAAGCGCCCTCTGCCCCGATGTGGAACACCAGCGCCTGATGAGGCGGCAGGTCCAGGCCCGGGAGCCGGGGGCAATCTGAGAACCAGAGGCTTGCGCCGGCGTCCGACAGCAGGCGGAGCAGCTCCGGATGGGCGCTGTGGTAACGCCGGTCGCTGGAGGCGCAGCAGACGACGGCCTCCGGCCGGACTGCCTCCATCAGGGCGGAATCCGCCCCGTCCCGCTGGCCGTGGTGGCCCACTTTGAAAATCCGGGCCGCCAGGTCCCCCGGGGCGGTTTCACGGTAGCCCAGGCAGTTGGTGTCCCCTGGGAGCAGGATGCGGGTTCCCCGATAGTCCAGCCGCAAGAGGATGCTGTAATTGTTCATAGCCCCGTCCAGGGCGGAGAGCTTCCTCCGAAAAGCGGCGGCGTCATCCTCCTGGTTCAGGTCCGCGTAGAGGACTGCCAGTTCCTCCGCTCTTGCCCGGGACGGCCCCAGGCAGCGGATGGTCAGACCGGGGCAGGGATGAGCCTCCCATCCGGCGGAGAGTGCCCGGAGGACGCCGCCTCCGGCCGCTATCTGCATGCGGAGGGTCCGGTAGTCGTTCATGGACTGGAGAAATTTCCGCTGGGAGGGGTTGGCGTCCGGGAAGATCGGCAGGGGTCGCAGGGGCCGGTGCAGGTCTTCGGGCAGCGCCTGCCAGAACTCCCCCGGGAACCACCGCTCCGGCAAGGGCACGAGGCCGCAGAGATGGTCCTCGTGTATATGGGTGTTCGCGATCACATCGATGTGGTCCACCCCTCTGGCGCACAGGTATTCCACGAAGGGAATCCGGCCGGAGGAACGATCCTGGTATTCCTCCTCCTCCGCGCTCCCTCCGTCAATGACCATGACAAAGCAGCCGCCGGGACGGGTGGGGTCCGGGCATTCCAGCAGGATGGCTTCCCCATAACCCACATTTACAAAGGTCAGCGTCATCTCTTCCATCAGCTCATCCCATGGCCCGCTTGATATAAAGGCTGGAGAGAAGCAGCACCAGGATGGTCATGACAATGGCGCCTGCGCTGCCAAAGCCGAAATCCAGAGATTTGATGCCGTAGTTATAAAGGTATTGCGTAATGGTGGAGGTCGTGTTGGCCGGTCCGCCGCCGGTAAGGAGGTTTACCTTGTCGAAGAGGCGGAAGCTGTCGATGGTCCGCAGCAGGGCGCAGAGGGCCAGGCTGTTTTTGATATTGGGGATGGTGACGAAGAAGAGGATTTTGAATGCGTTGGCGCCGTCGATACGGGCGGCCTCATACTGAGCCTGAGGTACGGACTGCAGAGCGGCATAGAGAAGCAGGAAGACGAAGGGGGCGCTCTGCCAGACGTCAATCAGCAGCAGCATGCCGAAGGCGGTGCGCATATCGGAGAACCAGTTGAACACAGGCAGATTCAGCGCCTCCATCACCTGGTTGACAATGCCGTAGTTGGGGGAGAGCATCATCCGCCAGCTCAAGGCCACCGTTACCGTGGGAAGCAGGTAGGGCAGGAGCAACAGGGTCCGCATGGTCTTCTGGCCGTGGGTCAGGCTGTTGACCAAAAGGGCCATGCAAAAGCCGATGAGCATCTCAAAAATGACCGCCAGGAGGGTGAACTTCACGGTGTTCAGAATGGCCTGCCGGAAATAGGCGTCGTTGAGGAGTTTTGTATAGTTCCCCAGGGCGATGAAAGAAGCGGGCTTCTGGAGGTTTCGCAGGAGGTTGTAATCCGTAAAACTGTAGAAGAGGGTGAACAGCAGGGGATAGGCCGTCATGACCAGCAGGACCAGCATGGTGGGGCTGATCATCCCCAGGCCGAAGCGCTTGGCGGCGCCCTCGGCGGTGCGGGCTTTTACAAGTTGGTTTTTTTTCATAGGCGCCTCTCTTTTCTGGAGGTTCGGGCGCCGGGACGCCCAAAGGGCGTCCCGGCCCGGGCATCAGCCCATCAGCTGCTCAAGGTTGGCCTGGGCGTCGGCCAGTCCCTGATCCACGGTTTTCACGCCGTTTACAATGTTGTCCATTTCGGTGCCCAGGGTGGTGTAGAACTGGGTCCATTCGGCGATGACGGGGCGGTACATGCCGCTCTCCAGGGCCTTGCAGACCACTTCATACTGGGGATAGGAGGCCAGAACGTCCCCGTCCTGGAGGCTGGAGTACCGGCAGGGCACGCCGCCGGAGGGTACGGTGGACTTCTGCACATCGGCATCCATCAGATAGTCCAGCAGCTGTACGGCCAGATCCTTGTTTTGGCTGTTGTTGGGGATGCCAACGGTCCAGATGCCGTAGACATTGGAATTATATGCCTGGGCTCCGGCAGAGGCCGAGCCGCTGAGCGCGATATAGTCTGCGGTGGAGTCGGCGGTGGGGGTGTACCAGCCGGGCCAGCCGATGCCCATGGTGCCCGCTCCGGTGTCCACGGAGGCAATGAGATCGTCCTTTACCTGTGCCTCGCCGGTGGCGATAAGCTTCAGGTAGTACTCCATGGCGGCTTTAAATTCGGGGGTGTTTACGGTGGGCTTGTTGGCGTCGTCGATGACCCAGCCGCCGAAGGACAGCAGGATGGGCAGGAAGTCCACCACCAGATTGTTCTGGTTGTCTCCCCGGTAGATGAAGCCCTTCTTGCCGGCGGCCTGGGCGCTCTCGCAGATTGCCAGCAGGTCGTCCAGGCTCTGAATCTGATCGGCGGAGTATCCGGCGGCCTCCACATTGGCCTTGTTGAACATCAGCACGGTGACGTTGCCATAGTAGGGGGCCAGATACAGCTGGCCGTCCACGTAGCAGATGGTAGTGGTGGCGGGGATGACATCGCTATCCAGCTCATAGCCCAGCTCCGTCAGGTTGGCCAGAACGCCGCTGGCGGTGAACTCGGCCATCCAGGAGCCGTCCACCATGCACAGGTCATAGGTGCCGGCGGGGTTGATAGCGTCCAGGGCGATGCCGGAGTACAGGTCGGACTCAGAGAGCTCCTGCACTTCGCAGGTGACATTGTGTTCGGCCTCAAAGGCGGGCAGGCATTCCTTAATGACGTCGGCGTAGGTGCCGGCCCGCAGAATCAGGGTCAGCTTGGTGGGAGCGGCGGAGTCGGAACTGCCGGAGTCTCCCTGAGCGGGGGCGCCGCCGGAGGCATCGCCGGACTGGTCGGTTTTGCCGCCGCAGGCGGCCAGGGACAGGACCAGGGCCAGCGTCAGCAGGAGCGCAAACAGCTTTTTCATTTCTTTTCCTCCTAATCTTGTTGACATGGTTGGATTTGGCTGCGTGGAGATATTTTGTTACTCTTTGACAGCACCGCTTGAAAGCCCGGAAATCAAGTAGTTCTGCGCAAAGATCACAAACAGGGTGATGGGGACGACGGAGATGACGCCTCCCGCTGCCACAAGGCCGAAGTTCGTGAGGTTGTCCTCCGTGTTCAGCAGGGCCAGGGCCAGGGGCACGGTGTTGTTGGCAGGGCTGCGGGTGAAAATGACCGTGTAGGTGTACTCGTTCCAGGCATACATGAAGGACAGCATGGCCACGGCGGCAATGCCCGGGGCCACCAAGGGCAGGACGATCCGCACAAAAAGCTGCCACTCCGTGGCGCCGTCCACCTTGGCGCTCTCCTCCACCTCCTCGGGGAGGTCCTGAAAGAAGCTAATCAGGAACCAGATGATCAGCGGCACGTTGATGAGAACGCAGGCCAGAGACACGGGGAGTTTGGTGTTCAAGACCCCCAGCTTGTTGAACATGATATAAAGCGGGATGGTGAACGCCACGGGAGGCAGCACCCGCACCAGCAGCACCCAGTAGGTCAGGGGCTTTTTCAGGCCGAAGCGGAAGCGCCGCCGGGCCAGCACATAGGCCGCGCAGACGCCCACCAGCAGCGACAAGACCAGGGAACTGAAGGTGGTCTGGAGGCTGTTGACAATGGCCTGACCAAAGCTCTCGCCGGTGAAGAGCTGCGCGAAGTGCTCCGCGGTCAAGGAGCCGGGCAGCAGGGAGATGTGGCCCCGCATTTCCTCCGTGGGCCGGATGGCCATGGCCAGAAGCCAATAGATGGGGAACAGTGAGGTCAGCAGCAGCAGGGCGCAGGCGGCTCCCTTGGCGCAGGCGGCGGCTTTTTTCTTCGTTTTCATGGCAGTCCTCCTTATGTCCTCCCGGCCGGGGGCCGGGCTATCTAGTATATGCATTTTTCAGAAAGAACGGTCAACTGGAGCGGCGAATCCGGAGCTGGGCCGGAACCACTGTAACCGGGGGACACTCTTCTCCGTTCAGCAGGGCATGGAGATGGTCCACTCCCAGCTCGCCAATCTGGCGGCAGTCGATGTGCACGGAGGTCAGCTCCGGCTCCACCACGCCGCAGATGGTGGAGTCATCGAAGCCCACCACCGCCAGATCCTCCGGAATTTTCAGGCCCAAGCGCTGGGCGGCTTTCAGAACTCCGGCGGCGACAACGTCGTTGGCCCCCAGGATGGCGGTGGGCCGGTCCTTCCGGCGCAGCAGGTCCATAGCCGTTTGGGCGGCGCTCTCGACAGTGGGGTCGCACATGGCTACCTGCGGGGCGCCGGTTTTTACGCCGCTTTCCTCCATGATCCGGAGAAACGCGTTGTACCGCTCTCCGACGATATAGGGGGAGAAGCGCCCGGCTATCATGGCAATGCTGCGGTGTCCCCGCTGGAGCAGGTGCTCCACTGCCAGCCGGACGCCGCCGTACTCGTCGGACAGTACGCAGGGGAGATCGAAGCCGGGCATCCGGTTATTTACCAGCACCACGGCGATATGCTTGCTCTGAAATTCGGACACCATGTCCGCCTGGGCGCTGCCTCCCAGGATGACCCCCTCGACCTGCTTGTTCTGGGCGGTGCCCGCGGCCTGAGCCCAGTCCGCCGCTGTGGAGATGACCAGCTGGCGGTCCGACTGAATCGTTCGCCGCATGATGCTCTCACAGATGCGGGCGTAAAATTCATCCAGAATCGTAGCGTCCTTTTTGCAGATCAGGAAGGCGATCTTGTCCGTCCGCTGCCGGACCATGGCCCGGGCGATGGCATTGGGGGAATAGTGGAGAATCTCCGCCGCCTCGAAAACCTTTCGCCGGGTGGCATCCCGGACCTGGCCGGGGTTGGAGAAGGTGCGGGATACCGTGGCCGTTGAGACGCCGGCAAGGCGGGAAACGTCATAGATTGTGGCATCCATAGGAGCTCATACCCTCTTTTTGAAAAAGTAAGCGCTTACATTTTTGAGACAAAACCTCTGAAAAACCTAAAGATTTTCAGCATCTTCATACTTGCTCTTTTTGAAAGGTTATCATATTGTCAAAAAGAGTGCAAGCGCAAGAAGACATTTTTGGAGAAAAAAATAGTTTTCTATTTTGTTTCTGTGCAAACTGCTATAAACTCCCCAAAAATGTAATCGCTTACATAAATGAAAGCCATTTTTCATTCAATTGCAGAAGGGGAAAGCAGCCTTCCCTGGACTTCCATAGTTCGGGATTGAGGCTGCATCTGTTCCGCATAGGCGATCTATCCTATCGCAAGCATGTACAGGCAAACGCCGACCGCTTCGCTTAATTTCGCAAGACAAGAGGTCTAATGTATAACATATGCTCACACCGACAGAAGTCGGCGTGAGCATATGGTTTTGATTTGGCAGGCTTACGTTTATTCTTCTTCGAAATCCCATCCGCCCTCCACTTCGTGCTCTGAGCGGATTGCCGGGCCTGATTCGTCCAGCCGGATGATAGTCAGAGAGGCGCCTGCTCCGTTGCCCACCAGGACGGCGCTCCCGGCAAGTGTGGCCGGGTACATCTGAAGTGAGATGGTGGAATTTGCGGCCAGAGTCACTGTAATCTGATTTTCAAAGCTGGAAGAGAGAAGCACCGGGGCGAGGGTGGAAGCGGTGTTGTTGACGCCGTTGATTACCAGCCGGGTCCCCATCATCAGGGCCAGGGTGGTATTTACGTGGTAAGAAATCTGATAGGTGCCTGCGTTTGCCACAGTAAATACCGTATTTGCGGCATTGGCAGTGATATCGGCGGGTAAGACCTGAGCGTTAGGCAGAGGGATGGGGGTGCCGCCCAGCGCGACCGAAACCGTACTGCCTTGGGTATTGGCGGCAAAGGCGGCGGAAAGGCCGGGACCGATGGCCCCGGTGGGGCCGGCGGGGCCGGCTGCTCCCGCGGCGCCTGCGGCACCGGCAGGACCGGCGGCACCGGCAGGACCGGCCGCGCCGTCCGGGCCCGTGGGGCCCGTGGGACCGGCAGGGCCTGTTTCACCCGGCGCGCCGGGATCACCCGTGGCGCCCGTCACACCTTGAGGGCCTTGAGGGCCGGCAGGGCCGGTGGGGCCCATCGCACCGACGGGACCTTCCGCTCCGGTGGGGCCGGTGGAGCCGGTGGGCCCGGTGGGGCCTTCGGCGGGGCCCTCCGCGCCGGCAGGACCGGCAGGACCGGCGGGACCGGGAAGAACGGGGGCTTTCATAGCCGCGCTCAGCTTGGCGGTCAGCAGCGCCTGCTGCTCCATCACATCGGAGACGGTATCCTGCACGCTCCGATTGACCTGCATGACCTCCTCAAGAGCGGCGGTCTCTTCCAGGCCCGGCAGGGTGCCCAGGACATATTGCAGTTTTTCACCCTCGGCGTTGAGGATATGGCTCAGGCTGAGCTCCTCCGCCGCGATGGAGGAGATGATCTCATTGAGGCTCCCCTCCCGGCTCAGGGGGGGATTGATCTGGGGAAACGTAGGCAGTGACATGAGACATCCCTCCTCAGCTCAGGCGGGTGATGGAAAGGGTCGCTCCGGAGGCGCCGGGTAGCAGCGTGGCCGAGCCGATGACGCCGAACATCTGCAGGGAAACGGTGTTCCCCGCGTTCAGATCCAGTATGATTTCGTTGGAGAAGCGGCTCAAGGGCTGAGGCGCCACGGTGGAGGGCTGGTTCGCTGCGTTGTTGATCAGCAGCCGGGTGCCGCTGCCCAAAGCCGTGGTGGTGTTGAGGGTATAGGCGATCCGGTAGCGTCCGGTGGTGTTCACGGTGAACACGGTGTTTGCTGCGTTTACCGTAATGTCCGCGGGCAGTACCTGATAGTTCGGCAGGGGGACCAGGATGCCAGATAAGACGACCGGCAGAACCGAGCCGATGGTATTGGCGGCAAAGGCGGAGGTAGCGGTGACGGCGGGGCCGGTGGCTCCGGCAGGACCTGTGGGGCCCGTTGCACCAGTGGCTCCCGCCGCGCCGGTGGCTCCCGCCGCTCCGGCAGGGCCGGTAGCTCCCGCCGCTCCGATGGGGCCGGTGGGCCCGGTGGGGCC
>CAJTZL010000052.1 GCA_910583695.1 uncultured Oscillibacter sp. | reverse complement strand
GGCCTTGGTGGATGCGCTCCGAACATTATAAAACCGAAACGACCGCCCGGGAAGCCGTTTCCCGGGCGGTTGTTCTTACCAGATCAGGGTTGCGAAATAATCCTCCAGCGTCTCCGCCCGGCGGATCAGCTCCACGCTGCCGTCCTCCCGGAGGAGCAGCTCCGCCGAGCGGAGCTTTCCGTTGTAGTTGTAGCCCATGGAAAATCCATGAGCCCCCGCGTCATGAATCACCAGCAGGTCTCCCATGTCGATCTTTGGCAGCATCCGGTCCACAGCGAACTTGTCGTTGTTTTCGCAGAGGCTCCCCGCCACGTCGTACTTGTGATCGCAGAGGGCGGTTTCCTTCCCCATCACCGTGATGTGGTGATAGGCCCCGTACATGGCGGGGCGCATCAGGTTGCAGGCGCAGGCGTCCACACCGATATACTCCTTGTAAATGTGCTTTTCATGGATGGCCCGCGTGACCAGATGGCCATAGGGTGCCAGCATGTAGCGGCCCAGCTCCGTGTACAGGGCCACGCCGTCCATCCCGGCGGGGACCAGGATTTCCTCATAGGCTCTGCGCACGCCCTCTCCAATAACGGTGATGTCATTTTCCGCCTCCTCCGGGCGATAGGGCACCCCCACGCCGCCGGAGAGGTTGATGAAAGTGACCCGGCACCCCGTCTCCGCCTGGAGCTCCGCCGCCAGCTGGAAGAGAATGCGGGCCAGGGCGGGATAGTAGTCGTTGGACAGCGTGTTGGAGGCCAGGAAGGCGTGGAGGCCGAACTCCCGAACCCCTAGGTCCCGCAAACGCCGGAAGGCCTCCGCCAGCTGGGGGCGGGTCATGCCGTACTTCGCGTCGCCGGGGGTGTCCATCACCTGTACTCCGTCCCGGCTCTCCCCCAGGGTGAAGACCCCGCCGGGGTTGTAGCGGCAGCAGATTTTCTCCGGCACCTTCCCCACGGCCCCGGCCAGGGTGTCTATGAGGGTGATGTCGTCCAGGTTGACGATGCCCCCCAGGCGGCAGGCGGCCTGGAACTCCTCCTCCGTGGTGTTGTTGGAGGAGAACATGATTCCCGCTTCCCCCACCGCGCCGCAGCGCTCCGCCAGGACCAGCTCCGCCAGGGAAGAGCAGTCACAGCCGCAGCCCTCCTCATGGAGGATCTTTAAAATGGCGGGGGTGGGCGTGGCCTTCACGGCGAAATACTCCCGGAAGCCCGGATTCCAGGCAAAGGCGGCCTTCAAGCGCCGGGCGTTCTCCCGGATACCCTTCTCATCGTAAATGTGGAAGGGCGTGGGATACTGGGCGGCAATGGCCTCCAGCCTCTCTTTGGTGACAAAGGGTGTTTTCATAAAACGACCTCGCATCTTTTAAAATCTGATTTTCCTATTGTATCCGCCCCCTTCCGGCCCTGTCAAGCGGTTTCCCCAAAATCCCGCGATATTCTTTTCAAAAAATAACCCTTGCCATCCACCGCCTCCGGCGGTACAATGGAGGGGACAACCTCCGCCCCTGGGGCGGAGACGGGAGGTATGGCTATGGGAACCATTATTGTGAACGCCGTAGGCGAGCAGTGCCCCATTCCGGTGGTGAAGGCCGCCCGGGCCCTGCGGGCCATGACGGAGCCGGGCATTCTGGAGGTCCATGTGGACAATGAGATCGCCGTGCAGAACCTGACCCGGATGGCCGCCGGGCACAAGCTGACGGCAAAATCCGAAAAGCGGGGGGACCGGGAGTTCGTGGTCTCTATGGAGGTGACGGCCCCCGCCGGGGAAGCCCCCCTGGAGGAGCCGCCCCTGGCCTGCGCCCCGGACCAGCGGGGTAATCTGGTGGTGGCGGTGGACGGCGCGATCATGGGCCGGGGCAGCGACGAGCTGGGGGCGGTGCTGATGAAGGGCTTTCTCTACGCCGTCAGCCAGCTGCCGGAGCTGCCGGGCACCATGCTCTTTTACAACGGCGGAGCCCGCCTCACCTGCCGGGGCTCCGAGTCCCTGGAGGACCTGAAGAGCCTGGAGGCCCAGGGGGTGGAAATCCTCACCTGCGGCACCTGCCTGAACCACTACGGGCTGGCGGAGGCACTGGCGGTAGGGAGCGTCACCAACATGTACACCATTGTGGAGAAGCTGGCGGGGGCGGGCAAGGTGGTCAAGCCGTGATCTACCTGGACAACGCCGCCACCACCCGGACCAAGCCCCCCGCCGTGGCCCGGGCCGTCCTGGAGGCCCTGTCCTCTTACGGCAACTGCGGCCGGGGGGCGCACGAGGGGGCCCTGTCCGCCGCTCGGGCCATCTATGAAACCCGGGAGAAAATCGCCGCCCTGCTGGGCTGTCCCCGGGTGGACCACGTGTGCTTCACCCAGAACTCCACCCAGGCGCTGAACATCGCCGTCAGCGGCCTGCTGGGCCCCGGGGACCACGTGATCTCCACGGACCTGGAGCACAACTCCGTCCTCCGGCCCCTGTACCGCCTCCGGGAGGCGGGTGGGGCCGTGGATTTCGTCCCTGCGGACCGCCGGGGGCGGCTGGACTACGGCGCCTTTGAAGCGCTGCTCCGGCCCGAGACCCGGGCCGTGGCCTGCACCCACGCCTCCAACCTGACGGGGGACGTGGTGGACATCGCATGGGTGGGCCGCTTTGCCCGGGAGCACGGCCTGCTCCTTCTCCTGGACGCCTCCCAGACCGCAGGGGTCCTGCCCATCGACATGTCGGCCCTGGGCATCGACGTGGTGTGCTTCACCGGGCACAAGGGCCTGATGGGCCCCCAGGGCACCGGGGGGCTTTGCCTCCGGGAGGGACTGGAAATCCGGCCCTTCGCCGTGGGGGGAACCGGGGTGCAGAGCTACTCCGAAGCCCAGCCCGGCGAGTACCCCGCCCGCCTGGAGGCCGGGACCCTCAACGGCCACGGGCTGGCGGGGCTGAGCGCCGCCCTGGACTTCCTGGCGGAAACCGGCATTGAGAACATCCACGCCCACGAGGACGCCCTGGCCCGCCGGTTTTATGGGGCGGTCCGGGACCTGCCGGGGGTAACGGTCTACGGGGATTTCGACGCCCCGGTCCGGGCCCCCATCGTGGCGCTGAACATCGGGGACCGGGATTCCGCCGAAATTTCCGACGAGCTGGCGGAACGCTTTGCCATCGCCACCCGCCCGGGGGCCCACTGCGCCCCCAGGCTCCACCGCGCCTTGGGCACGGAGGAGCAGGGGGCCGTCCGGTTCTCCTGGTCCTGCTTCAACACGGAGGAGGAGACGGACCGGGCGGCGGAGGCGGTCCGCATCCTGGCCCGGGAGGCGGCGGGTCCATGAGGCTGAAAACCGAGAAATGCGTGGTCACCTTCCCCACTACGGCGGGGGCCATGGCCATGGAGGCCGCCTGCCGGGAGGCGGGCCTGCCGGGGCGGCTGATTCCCGTGCCCCGGAGCGTCAGCGCCGGATGCGGTCTCTGCTGGGCAGCGCCGCCGGAGAGCCGGGGTCCCCTGGAGGAGCTTGTCATAAAAAAACACTTGGATGTGGACGGGATTTATGCTATCATCCTCTGAGAGGTGATGCACATGAGCAGCATCTGCGAAGACTGCGTCTGCTATGACTACGACGAGGAGCTGGAAGCCTTCGTCTGCACCATGGACCTGGACGAGGACGAGATGGAGCGCTTTTTGAAGGGAACCAACACGGCCTGTCCCTTCTACCGCCCCGGCGGGGATTACAAGACCACCGGGAAGCAGTGAGGGGGGAACGCCGTGGAATTGGTAGACCTGTATGACGAAAACCGCCTTTCCCTGGGACGGACGGCGGAGCGAAGCGGCCCCAGGGGCCCCGGCGAGTACCGCATGGTGGTCCATGTCTGCGTCTTCGACCGCCAGGGGCGTCTGCTGATTCAGCAGCGGACGCCGGAGAAGCTCCTCTTCCCCAGCCTCTGGGACGTATCCGTAGGCGGCGGCGTGGACACCGGGGAGACCAGCCGCCAGGGGGCTGAGCGGGAGTTTCGGGAGGAGCTGGGGATCTCCCTGGACCTGGGGGGCCTTCGGCCCTCGGTGACGGTGAACTTTGACGGCGGCTTTGACGATTTTTACATCCTCACAAGGGACCTGCCCCTGGAGAAGCTGACCCTCCAGAAGGAGGAGGTCCGGGCCGTCCGCTGGGCGTCCCTGGGGGAAATCCTGGACCTGCTGGCCCAGGGGGCCTTCATTCCCTATCCGGAGAGCTTTCTGCGGTTCCTCTTCGACATGCGGGAGCAGTTCGGCTTCCCCACAAAATAGCGCCATAGCGGCAAAAGGCCGGAAGGGGATTTCCCCTTCCGGCTTTTTTCACGGGCCATCCCCGTATTTCTCTCTCCAGGCGTCCATCTCCGCCTCGTCCTTGTCCTCCAGGGCGTGGAGGCCGCTCCGGCCCTCCATGTGGTGGGTCAGCTCGTGGGAGAGGGTCTGCTGGAGCTCCTGTTTCCAGTCCTCCTCCGTCCAGTCCTCGTTTTCCGCCATGGCGGCGAAGGAGCCGTAGTAGAGATTGATATACCGCCCCAGCAGGTCGCTGCAATACTCCCCCAGGACATAGATCCTTCCCCCGGGAAACTCCATATCCGGCACGGTCTCCTCCTGGAGGTTCACGCCTCCGTTGAGCCCGTCGAAGAGGGCCTTCGGGAAGGACTCCGCCAGCTTGTCCAGCAGGTCCCCCACCTGTTCAAAGCTCAGGACCATGGGCCCTCCAGGATGGCGGCCTCCAGCTCCTCCACGGTGTCCGCCAGGCGGTCCGCTCCGGCCTCCTCCAGGGAGGCCCGGGACCGGAAGCCCCAGGTGACGCCGCAGGCCTTCAGCCCCGCGTTGTGCCCGGTCTGAATATCCGTGGCGCTGTCCCCCACAAAGAGGGTGTCCTCCGGCCGGGCGCCCAGCTCCTTCATGATGCCGTGGACCCCCGCCGGGTCCGGCTTCACGGGCACGCCGTCCACCTTGCCCCGGACCAGCTGGAAAAAGCCCGGTAAATAGTGCTCCACAATTTCCCGACTGAAGCTGTCCGCCTTGTTGGAGTACACCGCCATCTGGACCCCGGCGGCTTTCAGGCGTCCCAGCAGCTCCGGCACGCCCTCGTAGGCCACGGTGGCTTCCATGTTATGCTCTCCGTAATATTGGCTGAACTGGGCAAGGGTATTCACCAGAATCAGAGGGCTCTGACAACCCTCGGGGGAGAACTTGGCGACCAGATTGGGAATGCCGTGGCCCACCATGGCCTTGAAGGACTCCAGGGAATGCTCCGGCCAGCCGTTGCGACGGCAGACCCAGTTTCCGGCGGCGGCCAGGTCCTCGATGGTGTCCAGCAGGGTCCCGTCCAGGTCGAAAATTACGGTATGATACATACGCACCTCATAATCAGTTTTCAAAATGGTGAAGGGGCCTGTTCTCTAAATAACATGTCCGGCCCTCAAATATTCTAACAAGCCCCCCTTCCCTTTGCAAGTGACGAAGGGACTGAAAGCCGGGGCCTGCGGCCAAGATTTTTTTAGCGTATCTGGCAAAAAGGAACGGGAAACCGGGACGGCCGCCCTTGACTTTTTCTCCCAAAGCGTGGATAATGGCAGTGTCTTATCACCAAACCCGCCGGGCTCCCCCGGCTTGACATGGAGGTTTACCTATGGCGACCGACAGCCGCTTTTTCCAGGACATGGAGGACCGCATCCCCAAGGGAACGGTCCGCACCCGCTTCGCCCCTTCCCCCACGGGCTACATGCACGTGGGCAATCTCCGCACCGCCCTGTACACCTGGCTCATCGCCCGGCATCACCACGGCACCTTCATTCTCCGCATCGAGGATACGGACCAGGGCCGTCTGGTGGAGGGCGCCACCGACGTCATCTACCGCACTATGGCCGAGTGCGGCCTGACCCATGATGAGGGCCCCGACGTGGGCGGCCCCACGGGACCCTATATCCAGTCGGAGCGCCGGGACCTCTACGGGAAGTACGCCAAGCTCCTGGTGGAAAAGGGCGCGGCCTACTACTGCTTCTGCGAGAAGACCGAGTCCGAGGAGGACAGCGGAAACTTCGACCGGGCGGCAGACCCATGCCGGGAGCTCTCCCAGGAGGAGATCGACGCCAATTTGCTGGCGGGCATGCCCTACGTCATCCGCCAGCGCATCCCCCAGGAGGGGACCACGACGTTCCACGACGTCTCCTTCGGGGACATCACCGTGGAGAACAAGACCCTGGACGATCAGGTGCTCTTGAAGCGGGACGGCCTGCCCACCTACAACTTCGCCAACGTGGTGGACGACCACCTCATGGGCATCACCCACGTGGTCCGGGGCAGCGAGTACCTCTCCTCCGCCCCCAAGTACAACCTGCTCTACGAGGCCTTCGGCTGGGAGATTCCCACCTACGTCCACTGCTCCCCCGTCATGCGGGACCAGCACAACAAGATGAGCAAGCGCCACGGGGACCCCTCCTACGAGGATCTGATTGCCCAGGGCTACCTGACCCCCGCCGTACTGAATTACGTAGCTCTTTTGGGCTGGGCCCCCAAGGGGGAGCGCAGCGAGCAGGAGGTGTTCTCCCTGGAGGAGCTGGTGGACGCCTTCGACATCGCGGGCATCTCCAAGTCCCCCGCCATCTTCGACATGGAGAAGCTGACCTACTTCAACGCCCTGTATCTCCGGGCCATGTCTCCGGAGGACTTCGCCAAGACCGCGGAGCCCTATATCCGGCAGGCGGTGAAAAACCCCGCCATTGACGCCGCGGCGGTGGCCGCCCTGCTCCAGGCCCGGTGCGAAAAGCTGACGGACATCCCGGGGAAGGTGGACTTCTTCGACCGGCTTCCGGAGTATGACGTCTCCCTCTTCACCAACAAGAAGTCCAAGACCGACCCGGAGGTTTCCCGGAACATGCTGGAGGCCGCTGTCCCCGCCCTGGAAGCCCTGGGAGAGAACTGGACCCAGGAGGCCGTCCACGACTGCCTCATCGGCCTTGCGGAGTCCCTGGGCGTGAAGAACGCCACGCTGATGTGGCCCGTCCGCATCGCCGCGGCGGGCCGGCAGGTCACTCCCGGCGGCGCGGTGGAAATCTGCCACATCCTGGGCAGGGAGGAAACCCTCCGCCGCCTCCGCCTCGGCCTTGAGAAGCTGTAACCCCTCCCCTTATAGAATCTGAATAAAGGACTGGTTTTATCACATGAGCAAGCTCACCATCCCCAGCGGCTACAAGATGCCCCTGAGCAACAACGAGCTCCAGCGGGCTATTGAGCTGATCCACGAGGACTTCCAGCGCAACCTCACTCTCCGTCTGAACCTCCACCGGGTCTCCGCTCCCCTGTTCGTGGACGGGCGCACCGGACTGAACGACGACCTCAACGGCGTGGAACGCCCCGTCAGCTTCGACATCCCGGACGTGGGAACCGAGGGACAGGTGGTCCACTCCCTGGCCAAGTGGAAGCGTCTGGCCCTGAAACGCTATGAATTTCCCCAGGGCATGGGCCTGTTCACCGACATGAACGCCATCCGCCGGGACGAGGTGGTGGACAATCTCCACTCCATCTACGTGGACCAGTGGGACTGGGAGAAGCACATCGGCCAGAAGGACCGCACCATCCAGTATCTGAAGGACACCGTCCGGGACATCGTGGGAGCCCTGTGCGACACCGCCTCCGTCCTGCGGAATCACTTCCCCGCCCTGGACTTCCGGCCCGACCGGGACGTGTACTTCATCACCACCCAGGAGCTGGAGGACCGCTATCCCGGCCTGGACCCGGCGGACCGGGAGACGGAAATCTGCCGGAAGCACAAGACGGTGTTCCTCATGCAGATCGGCAAGACCCTGAAATCCGGAAACCGCCACGACGGCCGGGCCCCGGACTACGACGACTGGGAGCTCAACGGGGATATCCTCATGTGGAATCCGGTGCTGAAGCGCTCCTTTGAGGTCTCCTCCATGGGCATCCGGGTGGACGCGGCGGCCATGGACCGCCAGCTCACCGCCGCCGGATGCGACCAGCGGCGGCAGCTGCCCTTCCACCAGATGCTCCTGAACGGGGAACTGCCCCAGTCCATCGGCGGCGGCATCGGTATGTCCCGGGTGTGCATGCTGCTACTGGGGGCCTGCCACATCGGCGAGGTCCAGGCCAGCCTCTGGGACCGGGAGACCCTGGAGGGCTGTGAGAAGGCGGGAATCACCCTGCTCTAAGCTGTCAGAGGCACCCCAAAAGGACCGGCACGGTGATACCGTGCCGGTCCTTTGCCGTCCTGCTTATTGAAAGAGCGCGGATTCGCTGTTCCCTGCCGATCTCCCCGGGCTGAGAAGCAGGTTCTCACTCACCGCCGTCCCCGCTCTCCAGGCCGGAGGGCGTGCTCTCTCCGCCGGTCTCCCCCTTGGGCCGGAGGAAGATTTCCTCACCGTCCTCCGTCTCCCGGCGCTCCACGTCCCATTCTCCTTCCGGCTCCGACCGCTCGTTGTTCCAGCCCATGTCATATTCCGCCAGGAACGCCTCCGCCGCCGCAGGGTCCGCCTTGGCGGAGTCCAGGGGCAGGGTGAAGAGGGCGTGAACTCCGGTGAAATCGTCCGCGAAGGCGATGGTCCCATCGTCCGCTACGGTGAAGGTATCGCTGTTGGGTACAAAGCCCTCGTAGAAGGCCATATAGACCGTGTGGTTCGCGAACATTTCAATGCTCTGCGTATCCAGCAGGTAATAGTACGCACCGTCCTTGGCAAAGCCCTGGGCAAAGGCGCTCAGGGTCCAGTTGTTCACCGCCGCAGGGGAACAGCCCGCTACCAGAGGGGTCATTACATATCCGCTGAAATCGAAGGTCTCATTTTCCAGCGGCTCCCCATCCAGGCGGCGCAGGGCCAGGACGGAATACGTGTGGTCTTTTTCCAGGTCCTCATTCAAGACATCCAGGTTCCGCCCGGACACCAGGCCCAGCAGGGTGATGGAGAAGTCCCCGCTCTCCACGGTTTCGTTGATCTCAATGGCATCGGGCCCCTCGAAGGCCTCCGCCAGCAGGGGCTGGTCGTGCTCCTCCGCCACCTGGGCGGGGGTGAGCCACAGCATGGCGGCGGACACGGATACCGCCAGCAGGGCGATGCAGGCGGCAGCCAGCACCGCGATCTTTCTGATTTTGCCGATAGTCATATTACTACGCTCCTTTTCCAATTCACGGGCGCGCTGTCGCAGCAGGTCCGCCGTCCGCTCCTGAAAATCCGCGGAAAAGGAGAGCTCGTCGAAAGCCTTGCGGTAATCGTTCATACAGCATCCTCCCTCAGCATCTGCCGCAGCCGCTCCCGGCCGCGGGCCAGGCGGGTGCCCACCGTGGCGGCGGGCAGGCCCAGCAGTTTGGCAATTTCTTTGATGGAATACCCCTCATAATAATGAAGGTGAATCACGGCCCCGTACATCTCCGGCAGGGCCCGGACAGCGGAGCGGAGCTCTTCCCCGGGGCTCTCCGGAGCCGCGGGCTCCGTCACGTCCTCCAGGGGGACGTTCCGCTGCTCCGCCCTCCGGCGGATGTCGCTGGCGCGCTGAAGGGTGGTGCGGATCAGCCAGGCCTTTTCATGCTCCTGGTCCCGGAAGACGGGCCGGGCGGTAAGCAGGCGCAGGAACGCCTCCTGCACGGCGTCCTCCGCGTCGGCGGCGGAACCCAGGCGAGTGCACGCCAGCCGCAGCAGCATGTCGCTGTAGGCCGAAACAATCCGGCTGATGGTTTCATCGGTACCAAATGGAACCACGCTTCTCACTCCCTTCTACTGACAACACGGCCGGGCGGCGGAAAATTTTTCACGCCGCCGAAAAAATCTTCCGCCTCTATTATAAATGGTACTTTCCCACAAAGACTTTGTTGATTTTTACAAAAAGGGAAAAAAGTTATGACAAATCTGAGGGGGTGTTGTATAATGTAGCCGTATCCGGTTCCTCCCGAACGGAAAGCCCGGAAGGAACCGGCGCTTTGCTTTGCCCCTGCCGCCGGGCACGGCGGCGGGCAGGACGGTTCTCATCCACGATATTTCCAAAGAATCATTTGGAAAGAATACAATCGCCGGACCGGCGAGGAAGGAGTTTCCCGGTGAAACTACAGGACAGCATCACGGCCCAGGCGGCCGTTTCCGAGGCCCCCGCGGTAGCCCTGCCCCGCACCATTCACCTGGTCCCCATGGACCATCTGAACGGCTTCGACGTGCGGCCGGGCTTTTACGAAATCAACGGCGCCACCGCCATCCCCGGCGGCGTGAACTTCACGGTCCACTCCCATGGGGCCACGTCCATTGAGCTGCTGCTCTTCCAGCGGGGGGCGGAGGAGCCCTACGCCGTCCTCCCCTTCCCGAAGCGCTACCGCATCGGAAACGTGTACTCCATGATCGTCTTCAAGCTGAACATTGAGGAGTTCGAATACGCCTTCCGGGTGGACGGCCCCCGGGACGTGGAGAAGGGCCTGATTTTCGACAAAACAAAGTACCTCCTGGACCCCTATGCCCGGGCGGTGACGGGCCAGAGCCAGTGGGGCGTGAAGGACGGCTCCGGCCAGCACTACAAGGCCCGGGTCGTCAAGGACGACTTCGACTGGGGCAACATGACCCGGCCCCTGATTCCCATGGAGGATCTGGTGATCTACGAGCTCCACGTCCGGGGCTTCACCATTCACGGCTCCTCCGCCGTGGCCGCCCCCGGGACCTTCGAGGGACTGCGGGAGAAGATCCCCTACTTAAAGGAGCTGGGCGTCAACGCCGTGGAGCTGATGCCCATTTTCGAGTTTGACGAAATGCAGGACGCCCGGCAGGTAGACGGGGAACAGCTTTACAACTACTGGGGCTACAACACCGTCAGCTTCTTCGCCCCCAACACCAGCTATGCCTCCGGCATCGAATACAACCGGGAGGGCAACGAGCTCAAGCGCCTGATTCAGGACTGCAACGAAAACGGCATCGAGGTCTACCTGGACGTGGTCTTCAACCACACGGCGGAGGGCAACGAGGACGGGCCCTTCTTCTCCTTCAAAGGCTTTGACAACAACATCTACTACCTGCTCACCCCCGGCGGGCAGTACTACAATTTCAGCGGCTGCGGGAATACCCTGAACTGCAACCACCCCATTGTCCACCAAATGATTATCAACTGCCTCCGCTATTGGGTGACGACGTACCACATCAGCGGCTTCCGCTTTGATCTGGCCTCCATCCTGGGCCGGAACGAGGACGGCAGCCCCATGAACAAGCCCCCCCTGCTCCAGGCCATGGCCTTCGACCCCATCCTGGGGGACGTGAAGCTCATTGCCGAGGCCTGGGACGCCGGTGGTCTCTATCAGGTGGGCAGCTTCCCCGCCTGGAACCGCTGGGCGGAGTGGAACGGCCGCTACCGGGACGACATGCGCCGCTACCTCAAAGGGGACGCGGGCTGCGCCCAGGCCGCCGCCCTCCGGATGGTGGGCTCCCGGGACATCTACCAGTCCGGGGAGCGGAAGAACGCCTCCGTGAACTTCATCACCTGCCACGACGGCTTCACCCTCTGGGACCTGTACTCCTACAATGTGAAGCACAACGAAAAAAACGGCTGGGGAGGAACCGACGGAGCCAACGACAACAACAGCTGGAACTGCGGAATCGAGGGGCCCACGGACGACCCGGAGATCAACGCCCTCCGGCGGCGGATGGTCCGCAACGCCTTCGCCCTTTTGATGTGCAGCCGGGGCATTCCCATGTTCCTGGCGGGTGACGAGTTCTGCAACACCCAGTTTGGAAACAACAACGCTTACTGCCAGGACAATTTGACCTCCTGGCTGGACTGGCGGATGCTGGAAGACAACCGGGACATGTTCCGCTTCTTCCAGTTCATGATCGCCCTGCGCAAACGCTTCCGGATTCTCCGGGCCAACCTCTCCGACGGGTACTACGGCTTCCCGGACGTCAGCTTCCACGGCGTCACCCCCTGGCGCACCCAGTTTGAGGACCATGAGCGCTATGTGGGCGTGCTCTTCGCCGGGCAGGCGGAGGGCGAAGCGCCCCAGATTGTTTACACGGCCTCCAACGCCTACTGGAAGCCCCTGGAGGCGGAACTGCCGGAGCTGCCCCGGAATCTGGTCTGGGAACAGCTGGCGGACACCTGGGAGGCGGGCCAGTCCGCCGTTGATATCCCGGACGGGCGGTTTTCCATTGGTCCCCGGAGCGTGAAGGTCTTCGCCGCCCGGCCCCGGTGAGGGCGTCATGCCTGTAACGGAATTTTTACTGTTCGCCGCGTTCATCCTGGGGATGGCTCTGCTGGGCATGTGGCTTTGTCTCTGGGCCGCGAAAAAAGCGGGTATTCAACCGCTGCCGGCAGGCTACCACTACTGCAAAAAGCTGTCCTATGACAACTGGACCGAAGTTCTGGATACCCGCACGTCCGCTCGCCGCCGGTTCAGTTTCGGGTCTAAAAAAGGCGGTACGCTCTCCATGGAAGTAACTCATACCAAGGGTTCAATGGTTCTGGAGTTCTATACCAAGGATGGCTGGGTCCTCCAATCTTGGCGAAATGGGGACCCGGCATCCTTCATAGTGGAACTTCCGCCTGGAGTACGGGTCTACATACGGGCGAATATGACCTGTTTCACCGGCAGCATCCGCTTCCTCCGGTAGGAGCAACCGCCGGTTGCTTGACAGTCCTGCCCCTCCGTGATAAGCTGATATCACAAAGGAGGCGCACCCATGAACTTCAAAGATCACTTTACGGCCCTGCGGAAAAAGGCGGGCCTCTCCCAAAGCGAGATCGCGGAAAAGCTCTTTGTCACCCGGCAGGCGGTCTCTCGCTGGGAGCAGGGCGGCACGGTACCGGAAATCGAGACCCTGCAGGCCATCTCCAAGCTCTTCAACGTGACCATCAACGACCTTCTCGGCTATCCCACGGACCTCCGGTGCCAGAGCTGCGGCATGCCCCTCACCCCTGAGCAGATGGGCCGGAATCCGGACGGAACCCTCAGCCGGCATTACTGCAAATGGTGCTGGGATAATGGGGACTTTCTCCGGGACTGCACCCTGGAGGAGATGGTGGAGCAGTGCCTCCCCCACATGCCCGGGGACCCGGAGGCCAACCGGACGTACATGGCGGAGCTGCTGCCTACTCTGGACCGCTGGAAGGCGGTATAGCCAAATGCACCGGACGGAGCGCCCCAAGGGGCGCTCCGTTTTTTGCGGGTAATTTCCAGATATTTTTTGACCTCTGTTCTCCAAAATCTTGATGGAATTTGTACACTATCAGCAAAACCGTTGACGGATTCTAAGAAATAGCTATTACCGATTTCTGTCAAAACCTGCTATAATTTTTAACAAGAGAGAAGGAGACTCTCAGCGGAAAACTATGCAAACTATGCAAACAGCGGAAAGAAGGCGCATCCCACAAGCGGTAAAGAAAAGGAGAAATGAAATGGAACACAACTTAAACAAAAAGAGCAGCGCCCTGGCACTGGTCCCCTTTCTGATTTTCGTCGTGATCTACCTCGGCGCTGGCCTGATTCTCCAGGCCCAGGGCGTCGAAATGGCATTCTACCAGTTCCCCTCCGTCACCGCCATGTTCATCGCCCTGCTGGTGGCCTTCGCCATCACCAAGGGCTCCCTGGATGAGCGCTTCGCCATCTTCGCCCGGGGCGCAGCCAACATCGACGTGCTGACCATGCTGATGATCTATCTGCTGGCCGGCGCTTTCTCCAGCGTGGCTGCCTCCATGGGCGGCCGTGATGCCACGGTCAACCTGGGCCTCTCCCTGATTCCCGTGCAGTTCCTCGCCGCCGGTGTGTTCATCATCTCCGCCTTCATGGGCACGGCCACCGGCACCTCCATGGGCACCATCGGCGCCATCGTCCCCATCGCCGTGGGCGTGGCGGACAAGGGCGGGCTGTCCATCCCCCTGATGGTGGGCGCCTGCGTGGGCGGCGCCATGTTCGGCGACAACCTGTCCATGATTTCCGACACCACCATCGCCGCCACCCGTTCCCAGGGCTGTGAGATGCGGGACAAGTTCCGTGTAAACTTCTTCATCGCCCTGCCCGCCGCCCTCATCACCCTGGTGGTCCTGCTGATTGTAGGCCGTCCCGAGACCGTCACCAGCATGGGCGACCTTCAGTACAGCATCATCAAGGTGGTTCCCTACCTGCTGGTCCTCATTCTGGCCCTCATCGGCATGAACGTGTTCCTGGTGCTGACCATCGGCATCTTCGTGGCCGGCCTTATCGGCGTCGCCACAGCCTCCCTGGACCTCTTCGGCTTTGCCCAGGCCATCTGGAGCGGCTTCACCGGCATGAACGAGGTCTTCTTCCTGACCCTGTTCTGCGGCGGCATGGGCGAAATGGTCACGCACAACGGCGGAATCAACTGGCTCATCAACAGCCTCCGGGGCATGATGAAGGGCAACAAATCCGCCCAGGTGGGCATCGCCGCCCTGGTCTCCCTGTCGGACTGCGCAACCGCCAACAACACGGTAGCCATTGTCCTCAGCGGAAACATGGCCAAGGAAATCAGCCACGAGTACAAGGTGGACCCCCGGCGCACCGCCTCTTTGCTGGACGTGTTCTCCTGCGTGTTCCAGGGCATCATTCCCTACGGCGCGCAGCTGCTGTCCGCCGCGGCCCTGACCACCGCCTACGGCGTGGCCCTCAACCCCACCGATATCATTCCCAACCTGTGGTACTGCTGGGTGCTGGCCATTGTGGGCATTGCGTCCATCTTCATCCCCTTTGCCGACGGAGCCTGTAAAAAGGACCCCTGGAACTGGGAGTATGACGTGGCCGAATCCGGCGTGGCCGCCAAAAAGGCCCTGCTGGAGGCCGAAAAGGCGCACACCGTCTAAACGCATGCTGAAGCGCGCCGGGTCCCCCGCGCGCTTTTCCATACTATGGTTTTCCCTCCGCCCGGCAGTTCCCCTCTTTACAGAGTCTCCTCCTTCCGGAACTGCCGGGCCTCGTGTGTAAACCGGATGGACGCCAGGACGTGCTTCTTCAGCAGCTCTAAAAACCGTTCCGCCTGGGCGGAGAGCTTGCCGTTTTTCAGGGCGATCCAGCCGATGCGGATGCCGCTTTTCTCCGCCAGGGGCAGGGTGATGATCTTCCGGTAGCCGCTGCTCTGCGTGATCAGGCCGCTTCCGGTGGTGAAGCCGTCGGTGTAGGACAATACCCGGAGCATGGTGCTCCGGCTGTTCACCCGAATCTGCTTGGCGGGCTTCTTCAAAGACATCATCCGGTATTCCTCTGAGAAATCCACCGCCACCCCCTGCTCCCGCTCGAAGGATACATAGGGGTAGCCCGCCAGGTCCACCTCCGTCACCGCGGGCTTTTCCGCCAGAGGGTGCTCCCGGCGGACGTAAACGCAGGGGTCCACCACCGCCACCTCATGGAAAACCAGCGCCCGGGAATCCAAAAAGCGGAAGATCATCTTCTCCGTCAGCTCCGTCAGGCAGATGACGCCGATTTCCGCCCGGTGGTCGTACACATCGTCAATGACGGCGTCCATGTCCACCTCCCGGACGGAAAACTGGTAACGGCCGGCCTCCGGGTCCTGGAGCAGCTCGATAAAGGCGTCCTCCGTAAAGGGGTAGCGCTGGGAGGAAACGGAAAGATGGGTAGCGGGGGCGGCGTTCCTGGCCTCGCCGTAGCGGGTTTCAATCCACTGCTTCTGTTCCAGCAGGGACGCGGCGTAGCCCAGAAATTCCCGCCCGTCCGGCGTGAACTCCACCCCCCGGTTGCTGCGGACGAAAAACTGAATGCCCAGCTCCTCCTCCAGCTCCCGGATGGCGGTGGAAATGCCGGACTGGGAGAGAAACAGCTTGTTGGCCGCTTTGTTGATGGAGCCGCATTTGGAGACTTCTACCACATAGGTCAGCTGCTGAAAGGTCATGACACCGGTTCCTCCTGTAAAAATCTGAAGGGTATTCCAGCGGTATTATAAAGCACTTTTCGGGCAATGTCAAACAGTTATCACTTAAACCGCTAACAAATTCTCAAAAACTCATACTAACACCACGGCGGAAAAAATGGTAATATGATTATCAGAAGTTGACAAAAAACCAAAGCGCCGCTCTTTGGTCCCTGGTCAACTTTACCGTAATTCCGCTGTCACATGATCTCTCCACACACTCTCACAAGTCCGCCTGACGCCGGAAAAAGATGCGCGTTCAGTAGCGAAAAAACTGAACTCAAACTTTTTCGGGCAAAAACCAACATCAGGCGGCTCAAAAAGAAGGGAAGGTAAACTATTATGAATTGTAAGAACAAGGGCTTTGCCACCCGTCAGATTCACGCCGGCAAGGTCGGGAACGCCGCCGGCTCTCTGTGCGCTCCGATTTACCAGACTTCCACCTTTGAATTTGAGTCTGTGGAACAGGGAGGCGCCCGTTTCGCCGGCAAGGAGGAAGGTTATATTTACAGCCGCCTGGCCAACCCCACCACTGCGCTGGTAGAGGCCAAAATGGCCGACCTGGAAGGCGCCGAGGACGCCCTGGTAGCCGCTTCCGGCATGGGCGCCATCTCCACCGCCCTGTGGAGCTCCGTCGTCTCCGGCGATGAAATCGTGGCGGACGAAACCCTGTACGGCTGCACCTACTCCCTGCTGGAGCACGGCATGAGCCAGTTCGGCGTCAAAGTCACCCTCACCGACCTGAGCAACATTGAAAACCTCAAAAAGGCCCTGACCGACAAGACCAAGGTGGTGTACTTCGAGACTCCCTGCAACCCCACCATGAAAATCCTGGACATCGCCCTCATCGCCAAGACCGCCCACGACTTCAAGTCCGATATCCGGGTTATCGTGGACAACACCTTCTGCACGCCTTATCTCCAGCTGCCCCTGTCCCTGGGAGCCGATACCGTGGTCCACAGCGCCACGAAATACCTCAACGGCCACGGAGACGTCATTGCGGGCGTCATCGTCGGAGACAAGGAATTTGTGGGTAAGTGCCGCATGTTCGGCCTGAAGGACCTGACCGGCGCGGTCATGAGTCCCTTTGACGCCTTCCTGATGGCCCGGGGCCTGAAGACCCTGGACATCCGCATGGAGCGCCACTGCGCCAACGCCAAAAAGGTCGCCGCCTTCTTCGAGTCCCACCCCGCCGTCTCCAAGGTCTATTATCCCGGCCTGGAGAGCTTCGAGGGCTACGAGATCGCCTCGAAGCAGATGAAGCTCCCCGGCGGCATGATCGCCCTGGAACTGAAAGCCGACAAGGCCGCCACCGCCGCCGCTCTGAACAAGCTGGAGCTGTGCACCGTGGCCGTCTCCCTGGGTGATGCCGAGACCCTGGTGGAGCATCCCGCCACCATGACTCACTCCACCTACAGCGCCGAGGAGCTGAAAGCCGCCGGCATCTCCGAGGGCCTGGTCCGCGTCAGCGTGGGCCTGGAGGACGCCGAGGACATTATCGCCGACTTCAAGGCCGTGCTGGACCCCCTGGTGTAATTTCCTTACATTTCAGCGGCGGGCAGGTCTTTACTGCCCGCCGTCTTTCTGGTATAATGAGTTTGGATGGACCCGGAGCCCTGTCTCCGCCGCCTCCAAGCAAGAAACGAAAGGAGTCAACAGCGCATGAAAGACATCGTAGAGATCCGCTGGCACGGCCGGGGAGGGCAGGGGGCGAAGA
>CAJTZL010000051.1 GCA_910583695.1 uncultured Oscillibacter sp. | reverse complement strand
ACCATGTCGCCGTAGGTATCCATCCAGTTTGCGCCGCCGCCTCCGCTGCTTTTTTTCTTAAGCGCCATTGCCGCTCACCTTTCCTTTCAAGCCGGGGGATTATCCCTTGGCCTCGCCGGCGCCCTCGCCGCCCATTTCCCGCTGCTTCTGGGACATGTAGGTCAGCAGCCGCTCCTGCAGGGACTTGGGGTTCTCGCCGGCCTGGATGGCCATGACGCCCTCCACGATGATCTGCTTGCACAAAACCTCCTCGCTGTCCCGCCCCCGGAGGAGCTGGGCCACGGGGCCGAAGACCATGTGGGCCAGCAGGCAGCCGTACAGCGTGGTGATCAGGGCGGTGCCCATGCTGGTGCCCAGGGAGCTGGCACCGCCGCCGTCGCTGAGGTTCATGGATTTCAGCATGTTGATCAGGCCCACCAGCGTACCCACCATGCCGAAGGCCGGGGCCACGCTGGACGCCTTGTCGTACAGCGCCGCGGCATCCTCGTGCCGGGCGGACATGCACTCAATGTCGTTTTCCAAAATGCCCCGGACCTTATCCTGGTCGTTGGCGTCCACAATGAGCATGATGGCCTGCTTGAAGAAGGGGTCCGACTGCTCGTTGGCCTTCTCTTCCAGGGACAGAAGACCGTTCTTCCGGGCGATCTGGGCCAGCTCCACCAATTGCTCGATGTAGCCCTTGGGGTCAAACATCTTGTTGTTCAGAATGATCTTGAAGTGCTTGGGCATGGCCTTGAGCATGGAGCCGGGGAAGCTGGCCGCCACGATGAAGAGCGTACACCCGATGGTGATGAAGATGGACGCCGCGTCGAAGAAGTTCCAAAGGTTCTTCGGTGTAAACGTAAACAGTTTCAAGCCCGCCGCCGCCGCGTCGGGGCCGATGTTAATGCCCAGAACGCAGCCCAGCAGGAAGATGCCGAACGCGCCGACAATGCCAATGATATAGTTTAGATTCATGAAGAAATGCCTCGCTCCCTCGGCCGGGCGCCAGCTCCCGGCCTGTGAATTTTATCTATATTCCATCAACGCTTGTCCGATACCGCGATTTCACGGTGAATATCCTGAACCTTGGCGTTGTACTCCGCAATTTTATGGATGATCTCCTCCACGCTCTCCCGCACCAGGTAGTAGTCGTGGTTCATCATGGTGATTTTGGACTCGGGGATGCACTCGATATGTTCGATCTGTAAATGATTTACCAGAAACTTGTCATGATTTCTCTTTGTCAAAAGGATCATAATAGACCGCCCTTTCATGCCCCGCCGGGGCCCTCGGCCCCGGCGGGCAACTGTTTTGTTCAGCAGTTTGATGAGCGTTCCGCTCGTTGGTCAGGGGTTCGAAGAAGCCGCTATCAGCGCTTCATGTTGACCAGCTCTTCCAGCATGGAGTCGGTGACGGTGATGATACGGGTGTTGGCCTGATAGCCCCGCTGGGTGGTGATCAGCTCGGAAATCTCCTCCGCCAGGTCCACGTTGGGAGCCTCCAGGAAGCCCACCATCATCTCGGTGCCGCCGGTGGAGAGAATCGCCGTTCCCGGGGGAAGGGGCTTTTTATCGGTGGTGGTTCCTCCTCCGCCCGGGTTGTTGGCGTCGTCCGTTTGAACCATATAGCTGTTGACGTTCGTGATTCCCAGATCACTCTGAACGCCGCCCAGCATGCAGATGCGCAGGTCGCCTGCGCCGTCCTGGCACTTGTAGTAGGAGTTTCCGATGTGGGACACGCCGTTGGGGTTCGTGACGCTTCCGATGGCCAGATACCCGATGACCACCGGCTCATCGCCCTCCCGGCAGATGCCGGTGATGGCTCCGGTGTCCGGGCTGATGGTGATGTTGGAGAACTCCGCGAAGTCCAGGTCCGCCATCAGGGACTCGTCGTCTGTCTTCGAGCCGTCCACCTTGCTGACCCGGTTATCCTCATGCTGGGGCTTGCTCACGTCCTGGAGCTGTGTCTTCTTGACGGGGTCGTTCGGCCCCGCGTTCGCGTCCTTCTTTTCCTCGTCGGTGGGGTAGCGGATTTCATATTTGTAGGTGGGCACCTCCGTTGTGGTGCCGTCGTCATTCTCCACCTTTTTCGTGGTGGGCACCCGCTCCCAGTGGGGCTTGCGGATGGGAACCAGCTGGTCGCTGACAATGGGATCGCCATTTTCATCCGTTCCGGTGGTCAAAAACCCGTAGACCACGTTTCCCTTGCCGTCGCAGAGGTAGCCGTCGGCCTTGAACTGGAAGTCGCCCACCCGGGTGAGGGTCAGGGACTTGAGGGTGTTGGGGTCGTTTCCGTCAATGGTGTTGGCCACGGTTTTGTCTCCCACCAGGAAGAAGCCGTCGCCAATCAGGGCGCAGTCCGTGGGGTTTCCGGGGTTGTAGCTGGCGGAAGACATGTTCAGGTCGATGCTGCCCACCATGGAGCCGTAGCCGATCTGGGAGGGGTTGATGCCGCCCACGGTGGAGGTTCCGTTGCCTCCGCTGGAGTACATGTTGTAGACGCTGTCGCGGAACATGGTCCGCTGTTTTTTGTAGCCTTGGGTGTTGACGTTGGCCACGTTGTTGCCGATTACGGAGAGCTTCTGCATATGGGCCCGCAGGCCCGCAACAGATGCGTACATTGATCCGGTCATAGGGAATTTGAACTCCTTTCAAATCCTTGGCGCCGCCCGGGCCCCGCCAGTCGGACGGGGCCCGATGGCCTCCGAAAATCCGGTCCTGCCATCTCTTTTACAGGAACACGGCGCCGTCGATGTTGGTGAATACGCTGTCCTTCATTTCCTCCTGGGTGATAGCCGTAATGACTCTCCCATGGGGGACGTTGATGATGAAGGCTTTTTCAGTGTCCATAGCCAGGATGTTGGTGGCACCCTTGGCCTGGGCCCGCACCACGCTGCCTTTGATCTGGTCGATGAGACTGGGGGTGATTTCAATGCCCCGCTCCTCCGCCCGACTTCTGGCGTGTTTGGAGAACTGGACTTCCTGTCCGGCCCTGGTCAGCTCCGCCTGTAAGGCCATGGCGAAGCCGCCCGCAGCCGTCCGCTTCCCTGCGTCCGGTATCTGCTGGATTTGGCTTTGTCTCGCTATGCGTTCGATCATGTGAGGATCACCTCAGCCTTCGCCTTCTGTGGGTGCGCCGTTCTCTCCGTTGTATTCCGGGGATGTCTCGCCGCCGGGCTTTACGGGCTCCGTCGGTTTTTCGGTGTCATTGGGTTTTTCGGCATCCCCGGGCTTCTGGGTGTCGCCGGGCTTTTCGACGCCGTCCGTTTTGTCGTCATCTTTGTCGCCGTCCTCGTCCTCTTCCTTGGGAGGCGGCAGCTTGCCAACGGCCATGATCTCGCTGAGGTAGTAATACTCGTCGCCGATGAAGATGACCTGCTGGCCGTTCATGGTGCCCGTGGCGGTGACTTCGCCGTAGAGCTCCTGGAGCTTGCCGTCCTCTCCGAGCTTGCCCACGGTGACTTCCTTGCCCACCAGGGAGGCGGCGTAGTTCATGGTCGTGGCGTCGGTCATGTTGACCATGGACTGAATCATCTGCATCTGTACCATCTGGTTCAGCATTTCCGAGGTATCCATGGTATCGTCAATTCCCTGGTTGCTCATCTGGGCAATCATCAGCGTGATGAAGTCCAGCATATCCAGGTCGGAGTTGCTGCCCTTTTTGGCAATGGTAACTTCCTTGTCTCCCACCACTTTTGTTCCGTACAGGCTGCCGATATCAACGCCTAAGCCGTTCATGCATTCACTTCCTTTCCGTAAGAATTACTCCCCCTCCAGGGGAATCAGGCCCAGCCGGAGCTGCTGGAGGAAATCCTCGCCGCTCTCCTGCTTCCGACGCTGCTCCTGCTGGCGCCGCCGGTGCTGTTCCTGCTGCTGCTCGTAAAGGTCCTCCCGCTGGCTTTCCTCCTGACGGGGGACTTCCACCCGGACCTCCTGCTGGGTTTCCCGGCCAAGCAGCTGCTCCAGTCCCGCGGTGTTCCTGGACAGCAGGTCCCGGGTCTCCCGGTTCTCGGCGTGCATCTGCACCACCAGACCGCCGTCCTTGCTCCAGGTCATTTCCACCGTAACCTTGCCCAGGTTCTCCGGGGTCAGCTGGAGCTCCACCCGGGTCTCGCCGCTGCGCAGGGCCTCCGTCAGCCTGGGGCCGATCTGTTCATTCAGGGGCTCCTCGGTATCCGCGGCCCTGGGGGCCTCGCCCACCTTCACGGGGACGGCCTTCACGTCCTCAAAGACGCGGGCCTCGGCTTCCATGCCCTGAAATTCGGGGGGGTCCTCCGTACTGCCGTCCTCGGTCTCCCGGACCTCGGCCTTTCCGGTTTCCACCTTGACCTCCACGGTCCGCCCCTCCGTATCCTGAGCGGCCTCCGGGGCCTCAATGGTCTGGGGAAGCTCCTCCGCCAGAGCCGGGTCCACCGTCCGGCTCTCGCCGCCCTCCACAAGGGTCTCGGGGCCTTCCGCCTCCGCCTCCGGGACAATGTCCTGGACTTCAGTCTCCGGCGTCAGCACGGCTTCCGCCGCCAGGGGGGCCAGCTCATCCGCGGCGGCTTCCGCCTGGACCTCCGGCGTCATGACCTGCTCGACAGGCACCACCGGATTCTGCATCATCAGCATGGCCGCCAGGGCCATCTGGTCCTCCAGAGCCTTGGCGTCCTCTGGGACGACCGGGGTCTCCTGAGTCTCTCCGGACTCCTGGGGCTTCTGCGCATCCTGGGAATCCTGGGGCTTTTGCGGGGCGTCCGTCTTCTCCGGTTTGGGGGCCTGCGTGCCGTCGCTCTGCTTCTGCTCCAGCAGCTTCTGGAAGCCGTCCTTCTGGGAAGAGGCGTCGCCCTTCTTCGCCGCCGGGGGCATCTGGGGAAGCTGTGCATTTGTCAGCATGGTGTTGATCAACTGATCCATTTGCTCATTCACCTCCTTGTCATCATAAGATATCTATTTCCAAACGGTGCATCCACCGCGTGGAACAAGGTTACGAGGCCGCGTGGGCCCGGGTGGAGCTGACAAATTCTTCAATGAACAGCTCCTCGCTCTTGGCCTCCTCCTTGTGGTAGGCCTCCAGCTTCTTCTCCTTCAGCTTCTCGATGGAGGAGGTCTCCTTCTTCGCCTCCACCATGGCCTCCCGGCGCTTCTCCGCCTCGGCCTCCAGCTCCTCCAGCCGCTTGGTCTCCCTCTGAATCTCCTGCTCGGCGGCACGGAGCGCGCTTTGGTACATCAGCGCCTCGGTGACGGGCATGCCCTCCAGGGCCCGGTCCCGGTAATCCTCATTGCAGTCCCGGTACTCCCGCCAGAGCTTTTCCAGCAGCTCCTCCTGGGCCCGGACCCGGGCCACGGCCTCGGCGTGCTCTCCCTGGAGCACGCCCAAAACCTGCTCCTTATAGGAGAGGACGGTATCCAAAGCGAACTTGAATTTCTTCACTGTGGTTCTCCTTTGGTTCGGTTAGTTCAGTATATGCTTCAGCTTTTCGATGCACTGGTCATAGCTGAACGCCTCGTCGATGTCCTGGGTCAAGAACCCGTTCACCGCGTCGATTTTGCTGAGGGCGTAGTCCAGGTTTCGGTTGGTCCCCGGCTTGTAGGCGCCGATGGCCACCAGATCCTGGTTCTTCTCGTAGGTGCTGAGGATGTCCCGGAGCCGGGAGGCCAGCTGCCGGTGCTCCGGGGAGACGATTTCCACCATCAGACGGGAGATGCTGGCGGAGACGTCAATGGCCGGATAGTGGTTGCTGTTGGCCAGGGCCCGGGAGAGGACAATGTGTCCGTCCAGAATGCCCCGGACCGTATCCGCGATGGGTTCGTTGGTGTCGTCGCCCTCCACCAGCACGGTGTACACGCCGGTGATGGAGCCTTTGTCGAAATTGCCGCTTCGCTCCAGGAGCTTGGGCATTTCCGCATACATGGAGGGGGTGTAGCCCCGGCTCACCGGCGGCTCGCCGATAGCTAAGCCGA
The DNA here is from genome assembly GCA_910583695.1 of uncultured Oscillibacter sp. Taxonomy (GTDB): domain Bacteria; phylum Bacillota; class Clostridia; order Oscillospirales; family Oscillospiraceae; genus Oscillibacter. The sequence goes on along the minus strand of CAJTZL010000051.1, from coordinate 12,821 downwards.
TCTCCCGCTGGGCCATGGCAAAGCGGGTCAGGGAGTCCATCATGAGGAGCACGTCGTAGCCCTGGTCCCGGAAGTACTCCGCAATGCCCGTGGCCACGCTGGGGCATTTCATCCGCAGCATGGCGGGCTGGTCGCTGGTGGCCACCACCAGCACGGAGCGGCGCATGCCCTCCTCGCCCAGGTCCTTCTGGACGAACTCCAGGACCTCCCGGCCCCGTTCGCCCACCAGGGCGATGACGTTGATATCCGCCTTGACATTTTTTGCGATCATGCCCATCAGCGTGGATTTTCCCACGCCGGAGCCCGCAAAGATGCCGATGCGCTGGCCCTTGCCTATGGTGATCATGCCGTCGATGGCTTTGACTCCAAACTCCATCCGCTCCCGGATGGGGGGGCGGCGGAGGGGATTGATGTAAGAACCGCCTACGCAGTAGGCGTCGCCGCCCTCAAAGGGGGCCTTTCCGTCTATGGGCTGGCCCATGGCGTTGATGATGCGGCCCCGGAGGAACTCCCCCACCCGCAGCGTCAGCTGCCGCCCGGTGTTCCGGACGAAGTTGCCAGCCGAGATGCCCGCCATATCGGAATAGGGCATCAGCAGAATGTGGTCGTTCTTGAAGCCCACCACCTCCGCCGTAACCTGCCCGCCGGAGTCGCCGTTGTAAATCCGGCAGATGTCGCCGACGGCCGCCCGGCCGCCGCTGGCCTCGATGGACATTCCGACAATATTCTCAATTTTCCCGGTCAGGCTGTAGGTCTCCGCGTTGTAGACCTGACGGATCATTTGCCGGAACATACGCTCTCCTTATCACACGCCGCCGCTGAAATTCAAGTTGCCGAAGCCGGCGCCCTCTTCCACGGGTCCGGCGTCGGACAGCAGCGTTCGGATGTTGTTCATCTGGGTTGCCGCGCTGGCATCCACAATTTCGTCGGGGGTCTCTATGATGCAGGTGCCCGCCTCATCGTCCGCCATGGGAATGATGCGCACACGGTCACTGAGGGCCGAAAGGGCGTTCATCAACGAGGCGGGAACCTTGGAAAGATGCTTTGCGTCGCATTCTGCGATGTAGATATGGGCCCATTCCCGGCGCTTGCGCTTGTCGATGGCGGTTTGAATCATCCGGCAGATGACCTCGCTGCTGCTTTTGAGGCTGACGCAGACCACCTTCTCCGCAATGGCGATGGCAAGGTCCCGCAGCTCCTCCACATGATCGTCCATCTGCCGGTCCAGGGCGGCTCCGGCCCGCTCCAGAAAGCGGTCGAAATCCGCGGCCAGCTCCTCCGCCTGCCGCTGCTGGGCCCGCTGGCCCTCCTGAAGGGCCTGGGTCGCTCCCTGGGCCAGCCCCTCGGCCCGCCCGGACTCCAGGCCGCTCTGGCGGGAGGTCTCGAACAGCTCCTGGGCTTTGATTTCCGCCTCCAGCCGGGCCTGCTCCAAAATCTCCTCGGCCCGGCGGTGTGCGTCCGCAATGATCTGCTCCGCCTGAATCTGGGCGAAGCTCACCGGGTCCGGCTCGGGCTCCGGTTCCAGTTCGGGCTCCGGGGCCTCCGCCGCCTCGCCCACCCGGATATCCACCGCCGGCGCCTCCTCCCCGCTCTCCTCCTCGGGAGGGGGCGGCGGAGATTCCTCCGGCTTCTCCTCTTCCAGGATCAGCTCCTCCGCCTTGGGGAAGTGGTAGGGCTCGGCCTTGGGACGCATGATGGATTTCCAAATACTAGGCAATGATATCGTCCTTTCCGCCCTTCAGGATGATGATTTCACCCTTCTCCTCCAGACCGCGGATGATGCCGACGATGCGCTGCTGGGCTTCCTCCACATCCTTCATCCGGACGTTGGAGGTGATTTCCAGGTCGTCCTTGATGCTCTGGGCCATACGGGTGGACATGTTGGCAAACAGCTTGTTGGCCACCTCCGCATTGGCGGCCTTGAGGGCCAGCACCAAGTCTCTGGGGTCGCAGTCCCGGACGAAGCGCTGCACGGAGCGGTCGTCCATGGTGATGATGTCCTCGAAGACAAACATCCGCTTGCGGATCTCGTCCGCCAGATCCGGATCGGACAGGCCGTCGAAGATGTTTTTCTCGCTGGTCCGGTCCAGGTTGTTCATGACGTCCGCCACATAGTCGATTCCTCCGACCTTGATGTTGGTATCCGTCATGATGTTCGAGAAGCGGTTGTGCATTTCTGCCTCCACAATCTTGATGGCCGCCGGGGAGACGCTGTCCAGCTTGGCGATGCTCTCCACCACCTGGATCTGCTTCTTCTCCTCCAGCTGGGCCACCACGCCCGCCGCCTTGTCCGCATCCACATAGCTGAGGACCAGGGCGATGGTCTGGGGCCGCTCGCTCCGCAGGGCGGAGAACAGGGATTTGACGTCCGCCTTGTCCATAAAGGCAAACTCCCGGTTTTTCAGGCTCTTGGTCACCTTGCCCAGGAGCTCCGCCGCCGCCTGCTCGCCGTAGGCCTTCTCCAGAACGGCCCGGGCGTATTCCAGGCCGCCCTCGGTGACGGCTTTGTTGGTCAGACAGAGCTGATAGAACTCGTTGAGGATGTCCTCCGTCTGCTGGGTGCTCAGCACGCCCAGACGGGCCACCTCCAGAGTGAGCTGCTCAACCTCCTCGTCCTCCATAAACTTATAGAGGAGGGACGCCTTTTCCGCTCCCAGGGCGATGATAACCGCCGCCGCCTTCTGGGCAGTGGAAAGCTCTGCCTGTTTTAATGTCTTGGCCGCCTGGGAGGCGGCTGCCGCTGTTGCTTCAGGCATTGCCGTCGCCCCCTTTCAGCCAAACCTTGATCATTTGCGCCGCGATTTCCGGGTTGTCGCTGGCGAACTGTCGGATATCCTTCCGCAGCTCCATGCTCCGCTCCAGCTCCAGGTCCATCACGTCGGCGCCGGTCTCGGGCGCCTCGCCCTCCAGGCCCAGGCCCGCCACACGCAGCAGGGCCTCCGCCTCCTCGCGTCGGCGCGCTTCCTCTTCCTCCTGCTTCTTCCGCCGCTTCCTGCGCAGCAGGAGAATGACGGTCAGCAGAATGATGAACAGCAGCAGACCAATGCCCGCCGCGATCAGCACCCACAAAGGCAGCGTGCTTCCGTCGCCGTCCGCAATGCCGGGCTGCTGGCCGACGTTGGGATCGTAGAAGTTCATGGCCAGCACCTTGATCTTGCCGTCCAGAATTTCCTCGTTGGTAACGGGGTCCCGCTCTCCCTGGATGTTGGAAGCCCGCGCCACAAGCTGCTGGATTTCCCCTACGTTGAGGTCCTCCTCCGCCGCCCGGGCGTTGATAGAAACGGCCACGGAGCAGTCCGTCATTTTTACTGCTCCGTTGTTATCAATGTTGATGGTGCTGTGGGAATTATCGTAGTCAAATTGTTTGCTTACATAGAGCCCGCTGTCGTCGTCCTGGAGGTTCATCCCGGCCTCGACGTTTTCCAGCAAATCACTGTTGGACTCAGTGCCCACCACACCGCCGACGGTGCCGTCGCCGGGGCGGGAGATATAGCCCTCCTCCCGCTTGCCGCCCACGATGCCCTCTCCATTGGTGGAGCCGTCCTGGGCATACTCGGGGAGATAGGTCTCGTTCCGCACCTCGGTGGTCCGGTCCACCTCCACCTCGCAGGTGACGCCCACCCGAACGTTGTCCTCGCCGAAGAAGGGGGTCAGCACGTTCATGACATTGGTCCGGACGCGGTTTTCCATGGCCTGCTGGAGCTGCATTTTCAGCGCTGAAATCTCGCCGTCCATGACGTCCTCCGTCAGATAGACGTTGCCCATCTTGTCGGAGATGCTGACGGAGTCGATTTTCAGCCCCTGCACGCCGTAGGCCAGCAGGTCCCGGATGGCCTGGGCCTGCCCGTCCTCCAGCATTTTCCCTTCCACCATGGTCACGCTGACGGCGGCGGTGGCTTCCACCACGTTGCCGCTGTCCAATATGTAGGCCCGGTTCTCTCCGGGCGTGATGAAGACGTCGGCATCCACCACATCTGGGAAGTTGCGGATCACGGCCTCCATGTCGTTCATCAGATCCTGAAGCTGGGCGTAGCTCCGCTCCTCGTTGGTGGAGAAGCTGCTCAGGTTCTGCATGTAGTAGTTGCCCGTCTGGTTCAGGTTTGCCATCAGGATACGGGCCTTCAGCGCCGCCTCCTGTCCGGCGGGCACCATGATGGTGTTCCCGTCTTCCACCTTATAATTCGTGACGCCCTGATCGCTCAGGAACGTCAGGATGTTGGACGCCTCCGTATCGCTCACCTGAGTGACCAGCACGGCGTAATCCTGCTTGTTCAGCGTCAAAGCGACGGCGGTGGCCACGATCAGGACCACCAAAACAGCGGCAATGGCGATCCATACCTTTCGGGAAACCTTTTTCAGGCGCTCCTTCGTCTTCCCAAGGAACGCCTTTGCCTTTTCCTTCACGTCGTTCAACCGCTGTCACCTCCTTCTCTCGCCGCGCCGCGGCGTCCTGTAGAACATGTATAGACATGATTCGTGCTGCCCTGGTCCGGTGGGCCGGGCAGCACAGGGGATTTCCCCCGTCCGCCGTTCGCGCTTAGAAGTTCATCCTGGTCAGCTCGGAATAGGCGTCCTGGGCCTTGTTCCGCAGCTGGATCAGAAAATCAACTGCGACTGCGCTCTTCGTGCCGGCAATCATTGCCATGGCGGGGTTATCCAGCTGGCCGGTGGCCAGCAGATATTGTGCTTCTTTTGCCTCCGCGTCCGTCTCCTTCACATTCTCGATGGCGGAGCGGAAAATGGCGCCAAAAACGCCCTCCCCCTCGCGGGAAGCGGTTTCTTTGGCCCGGCCCTCTCCAACGGCCGCGCCCAGCGGCGTCAGCGGCGTCAGCGGCGTCAGCTTTTCCATAGGCGTCAGCATAACGACGGCCTCCTCTCAACTCAATCGCTCAAGATTACTTTCCAATCTGGAGCCCGTCCGTGATGACGGTCTTCATGGTATTGAACATGGTCACATTGGAGGAAAACGCCTGGGTGGCGGCCATGGCGTCGGCAATTTCCTTCACCATGTCCACATTGGGCGTTTCCACATAGCCGTCGTCGTTGGCGTCGGGGTGGGTGGGGTCATAGACCAGCTTCATGGGGGACGGGTCCTCCACGATCTGGGCCACGCGCACGCCGCCGGCGGTCTGTCCGGCCGGCACCATGCCCGCGGACGCCTGGGCCATGGCGCGGCGGAAGGCGTCCCGGCCGGTCTTGGCCTCGAAGACCACCATTTTTCTCCGGTAGGCCCCCTCGCCTCCTTCCACCCGGGTGGTGGTGGAGTTGGTCACGTTCTCTCCCACGATGTCCAGCCGCAGCTGCTGGGCCGTCATGCCGGAGGCCACAATGTTCATGGAACTCAAAAATGCCATAACTCAAAACTCTCCATATCCCCGCCGGGTGTGTCCCGGCAGTCCCAGGCGGGGCCGAAACAATCCGGTCCCGCAGCCGCCCGCCTTCCGGCGGCGTTTGATTTTACAGTGTGCAGTGAGAAAGCGTTCAGAAGATGCTCCCGCGCCAGGCTTCGCCGCCCGGCTTACTGGCCTCGAATGGCGGAGCGCAGAACGGTCAGCCCCGAATTGATGGAGCTCATTACATAGCGCATCTGGTAGGCGTTGCGGATGGCTTCCGACATCTGGGCCGTGACGTTCACGCCGTTGTCGTCCATCCGGGTCTGGACCGTCTGCTCCGACACAAGGGAATCGCTTCCCTCCAGCACCTGGCGCATGGCCTTTACCGGCGCATCCTTCCGGGCGGCCCGAAGCAGCTGGCTCCGCAGGCTCTCCTCGAAGGTGACGACCTTTTCCTTGTAGCCCGGGGTCTCTGCATTGGCAACGTTGTCCGCAATGGCCGCCTGTTTGGTCCACAGGTAACTCAGGGACTTTTCCAGCATCAAAGATGAGTTGCTTGACAGCAGTTCCATGTGATTCCACCTTCCCAATCATGTCCCGCATCCCTTCTCCGGGAAGCGGTCCGTTCCCGCCCGGCGGCTCCGGGCAAGACAAACGCGCGGGTTGTCATCCAATGCGCGCGTTTTTCGATTTCGTATAAGCGGCCCTCCATTCTATTCGCCAATGGAGGCTCTCATGCCCGGGCCGCGGCCGGTTTTTCCGGCGGTTGTTTTCCGGTTCCCCCTGTGCGATATGCAACAGATTCCCTTTGCTCCGCCTGATGGGTAAACCTCATTATGAACCATTCTCCCAGAAAAATCAAGTACTTTTTTCCCGGGCACATCTTCCATTTTTAACAAATTCTCAACACCGCCTCCCCATTTTTCCGGTTTCTTCCAAATTCCCCGCTCCAGTTTGTCCTTCCTTTGTGTTCCTTAGCAGCTGTTACAATTTTCCCCCGGGTTTTTATCTAATTTTGTAGAAACCGCCGGTCGATTTCCAGAATATAGGAATTGCAAAATAAAGGAAGCGGAATTATCCCCTGTGGTTCCCTGCGGTTCGTTCTTGCTATTTCCATTTTCCTGTGGTAAAATCAAAGTGTTGTAATATGGATATTTCACGCCCCCGCTTCCCGGGGGCCGCCTCCGCCGGGCCGGAGCGTCCGCCCCCCGCCGGAGAAGAACCAGAGGACAAGGAAGTGATCCCTTTTGAGCACTGAACAAAAACAGAAAATTCTAATTGTGGACGACTCGGAGCTGAACCGCGCCATTCTGGCCGACATGCTGGACAACGAGTACGAAATCATCGAGGCGGAAAACGGCCTTCAGGGCGTGGGCCTGCTTCAGCAGCGGGGGGCTGAGATCTCCCTGGTCCTGCTGGACATCGTCATGCCCCAGATGGACGGCTTCGGCGTTCTGGACGTCATGGCCCAGAACCAGTGGATCGAGGACATCCCCGTCATCATGATCTCCGCCGAAACCGGCTCCAGCCACATCGAGCGGGCCTACGAGCTGGGCGTCACCGATTTCATCTCCCGCCCCTTCGACGCGCTGATCGTCCACCGCCGGGTGGTCAACACCATCATGCTCTACGCCAAGCAGAAGCGGCTGGCCAACATGGTGGCGGACCAGATTTATGAAAATGAGCAGCGCAGCAGCCTGCTGATTGATATTCTCAGCCACATCGTGGAATTTCGGAACGGCGAAAGCGGCCTTCACGTCCTCAACGTCCGCACCCTGACGGAGCTGATGCTGAACCATTTGATTCAGAAGACGGACCGCTACCAGCTCTCCGCCTCGGACATCTCCATGATCTGCACGGCCTCGGCCCTGCACGACATCGGAAAAATATCCATTGACGAAAAAATCCTCAACAAGCCCGGCCGCTTCACCGACGAGGAATTTGCCATCATGAAGACCCACTCCATGGCCGGAGCGGAGATGCTGGAAAACCTCCCCATCCACCAGGACGACCCCCTGGTGCAGGTGGCCTACAACATCTGCCGCTGGCACCACGAGCGCTGGGACGGCCGGGGCTACCCCGACGGGCTCCACGGGGACGATATCCCAATCTCCGCCCAGATCGTGGCCTTGGCGGACGTGTACGACGCCCTGACCTCCAAGCGCTGCTACAAGGACTCCTTCTCCCACGACAAGGCGGTGGAGATGATTCTGGCCGGCCAGTGCGGCGCCTTCAACCCCTTGCTGCTGGACTGCCTGCGGGAGCTGGCTCCGGACCTGCCCACGCTGATGAGCGACAGCAACTCCGTGGCCCAGCGGGACCGGCGGGAGATGCAGAAGGTGGCCCAGGAGATGCGCCGCCACGAGGAGCTCACCGCCTCCGAGCGGACCCTCCAGCTTCTGGAGCACGAGCGGATGAAGTACAGCTTCTTCGCCGACATGAGCAAGGAAATCCAGTTCGAGTTCACCGTCTCCCCGCCCATGATCACCCTTTCCAACTGGGGCGCCGAGCATCTGGGGCTGGAGGAGATCATCATGGACCCCTATCACCACCCCGAGGCCCAGGGCGTCATGGAGGACGCGGACTTCCAGCATCTGGCCGACGCCCTGCGCAGCACCAGCCCGGAGCTGCCGGTGGTGACATACGACTGCAAGCTGAACTACAAGGGCGCCTGGCGCTGGACCCAGATTGTGGCCCGGGCCACGTGGTCCAGCGACGAGCCCCCTCGCTACACAGGCGCCATCGGAAAGGCCATCGACATCCACGACTCCCGGATGAAGCTCAACGCCCTGGAGCGCATGGCCTCCCACGACGCCCTCACCGGCCTTTTGAACCATGCCTACGCCAAAAAGCGCATCCTGGAGCGGATCGAGACCCGGCCCGCCGCCACCTACGCCCTGGTCATCTTCGACCTGGACCACTTCAAGTCCGCCAACGACACCTACGGACACTCCTTTGGCGATCGGGTCCTGGTCCATCTGGCGGAGAAGCTCCGCCAGTGCATCCGGGGAGGCGACATCGCCGCCCGAGCCGGAGGGGACGAGTTTTTGATCTTCCTGGAGTACAAGGACGACGTGGAAGTGGTCATCTCCCGCATCTTCCAGTCCCTCTGCGGGCAGTACGAGCAGTTCCCCATCTCCATCAGCATGGGCGCGGCCCTGACCGCCACGGTCCCCGGCGGCTATGATGCCCTGTTCCACGCGGCGGACGCCGCCCTCTACACCGTCAAGCGGGGCGGGCGGGGCCAATACCGCTTTTACGACGAAACCATGCGCGAGACCCTCTCCGTCATCTCTCCCATTGAGGACGGCGAGCCCCCGCAGGAGGACGCTTAAAGATAAAGGAGGAGCCCCCTATGACTTTACAGGAGTGCTACGCCGCCATGGGCGGCAATTACAACGACGCCCTCGGCCGCCTGCGCAGCGAGCGGCTGGTTCAGAAATTCGTGCTGAAATTCCTGACCGATGGAAGCTACGACCTTCTCTGCCGGTCTCTGGAGGAGAAGAACTATGAGGAGGCCTTCCGGGCCGCTCACACCATCAAGGGCGTGTGCCAGAACCTGAGCATCGACAAGCTCCAGGCGTCCAGCAGCCGCCTCTGCGAATCTCTGCGGAACGGCTACACGCCGGAGGCCGACGCTCTGGCGGAGGAGGTGCGGACGGATTACGGCCAGACCGTAGCCGCCATTGAAGCCTTCCAGAAAGCGAGCGCAGGATGAAAAAGCTGCTCAACAGCGCCACCCGCTTCCTCACCATCAGTCTGGCGCTGATTCTCCTGCTGACGGTGTGCATCTTTTCCTTCCTGGCCTTCTTCATGAGCGAGAAAAGCTCCGAGACCATCAGCGCCGTGGGCACCACCTACATGACCGGCATGGGCGAAAAGGTCACGCAGCACTTCGCCACCACCATTGAGCTGCGCCTGTCCCAGGTGGACTCCCTGGTGGGGAGCATTCCCCCGGACAGCGGCTCCGCCTCCGCCCTGCGGGCGGAGCTGGCCCGGAACGCCAAGGCCCGGGATTTTGTGGCCCTGGCCTACTACTCCCCCACCGGCGAATTTGACATGATCTACGGCGAAGAGCCCGTCCTGGCAGACCCGGATTCCTTCCTGGCCTCCATGAACAACGGGGACAAGAAGGTAGCCGTGGCCTCCATCGCCACAGGGCAGAAGGACGTGCTCCTGGGCGTCTCCGCCGAGTACCGCATGTCGGACGGGACGCTTTCCACCGCCCTGGTGGCCAGTCTCCCCGCCGACTACATCGCCGAAACCCTCTCCCTGTACAGCGAGAACTCCCTGGTCTATTCCCACATCATCCGCCGGGACGGGTCCTTCGTCATCCGCAGCGGAGACGCTTTCCGGGAGAATTACTTCGACCGCATCCAGGCCCTCTTTACGGAGCAGGGGGAAAATGGAGAGCAGTACATCCGGGAGCTGGAGGCCGCCATGGACACCGGGGAGGATTACTCCGCCCTCCTCGTCTTCGGCAGCGAGCGGCGGCACCTCCAATGCAACAAGCTGCCCTACTCCGAGTGGTATCTGGTCACGGTGCTGCCCTACGGCGAGCTGGACCAGGCCGTCAGTGATCTCAGCCACGCCTGGCTGTATCTGGTCTTCCTGGGCTGCGCCGTGGTGCTGCTGGCCCTGCTGCTGGTCTTCTGGCAGTACTTCCGGCTCCTCCGGGAGCAGATGGCGGAATTGGAGAAGGCCCGGAAGGAAGCCGTCCACGCCAACAAGGCCAAGAGCGAATTTCTCTCCAACATGTCCCACGACATCCGGACCCCCATGAATGCCATCGTGGGCATGACGGCCATAGCCACAGCAAACATCGACGACAAACAGCAGGTCCAGAACTGCCTGAAAAAGATCACCCTCTCCAGCCGCCATCTCCTGGGACTCATCAACGACGTGCTGGATATGAGCAAAATCGAAAGCGGCAAGCTGACGCTGAACATGGATCAGGTCTCTCTCCGGGAGGTGATGGACAGCATCGTCAGCATCGCCCAGCCCCAGGTCCGCTCCAAGCACCAGCAGTTCGACGTCTTCATCCACGACATCTCCACGGAGAACGTCTGCTGCGACAGCGTGCGGCTGAATCAGGTCCTTTTGAATATCCTGGGCAACGCCCTGAAATTCACCCCCGACGGCGGGCTGATTCAGGTCTCCCTCTATGAGGAGGACTCCCCCCGGGGCGAGGACTATGTGCGGACCCATATCATTGTCAAAGACAACGGCATCGGCATGACCCCGGAAATCAAGGAAAAAATCTTCGAGTCCTTCGTCCGGGAGGACAGCGCCCGGGTCCGCCGGACCGAGGGCTCCGGCCTGGGCATGGCCATCACCAAGTACATTGTGGACACCATGGGCGGCACTATCGACGTGGAAAGCGAGCTGGGCCAGGGCAGTGAGTTCCACGTCACCCTGGATCTCCAGCGGGCCGAAACCTTGGAGGAGGAGATGATCCTCCCCGAGTGGAACATCCTGGTGGTAGACGACGACCAGCAGCTCTGCGAGAGCACCACCGCCTCCCTGAAATCCATCGGCGTCAAGTCCGACTGGGCCCTGAACGCGGAGAAGGCCCTGGCAATGCTGGACCAGCGGGCCAAGGCCCGGGACCTCTACCACATCATCCTCCTGGACTGGAAGCTCCCGGACATGGACGGCATCGCCGCCGCCAAGGAGATCCGCAGCCGCTTCGGCAGCGAAACCCCCATCATGCTGATCTCCGCCTACGACTGGAGTGAAATCGAGGCGGAGGCCAAGGAGGCGGGCATCACCGGCTTCATCTCCAAGCCCCTGTTCCGCTCCACCCTCTTTTACGGGCTCAAGCCCTTCATCAGCTCCGGCGACGCCCCCGAGGAGCTTCAGGAGGTCAAATGCGCCGATTTCAGCGGCCGCCGGGTGCTCCTGGCGGAGGACAACGACCTGAACTGGGAGATTGCCAACGAGCTCCTCTCCGACCTGGGCATGGAGCTGGACTGGGCGGAAAACGGCCGCATCTGCGTGGACAAATTCGCCGCCTCCCCCGTGGGCTTCTACGACGCGGTGCTGATGGACCTGCGCATGCCGGTGATGACGGGCTACGAGGCCACGGAGGCCATCCGCGGGCTGGACAGGCCCGACAAGGACATTCCCATCATTGCCATGACCGCCGACGCCTTCTCCGAGGACATCAAAAAATGCCTGGATGCGGGCATGAACGCCCATGTGGCCAAGCCCATCGACGTCCGGGAGGTCGCCCGGCTTCTGGAAAAGTTCATCAACGAACACCAGCATCGAACCTGAAACAAGGCGGCGGGGAACATCCCCGCCGCCTTGCCTTATTCCGCGCTTCCGCTCTCCGCCGGTCCTTCGGCGGACTCTGCGCCCTCCGACGCCTCTTTGCCGGACTCCGCGCCCTCCCGCTCCTCGTCCTCCAGAACGGACTCCCACTCCTTGGGCTTCTCCTTGGGCGTCCGGCAGACCAGGGCCAGCTTGTACCCGTCCGGGTCGTTCTCCATCAGATACTGCTCATCCTGGGGCGGCACCTTGTCGCCCTTCATAATCCGGGACGCAATCTTCTGGCACCGGTCCATGACCTTCAGGGATTCCGACAGGGCCTTCCACTCCCCGTCTCCCTGCTGCCTGGCCTCCAGCAGCTTCTGCCGCTTTTCCATATCCTGCCGGTTGACCTCCTGCAAGAAGGCCAGCGCCGTCCGGGACCAGGAGGTTCTGTCGCTCCCGGGCCTGACAGCGGCCGTTTTGACCTTGGCCTCAGCCGGTTTCTTCTCCCTCTGGGACGCGGGCCTCATAACCTGCCCGGCCCGCCGCTGCCGTCCGTTGACCGTAAGCTCCATGGCTCACCCTCCCATACCTTATTATAATATATCCGCCCCGCCGGGGTCTGCTCCCTTATGCCGTGCATCCGGTTTTCCCATGCGCCGCGGGGGGGACGCCCCCCGCCCTTTGTGGCGCCTTATGGATACCATAACATAGAATCCATAGGAACGCAAGCCTCTTTTCCTTGTGAAAACTTCCACTTCCCTTTCCCTCCGGATTGTGATATCATCAGATTGTCAACAGAAGTCATACCTTTCTATTTCACAAAGGAGGGCCCCGCCATGCACGTTCCGTCCGACATTGAAATTGCCCAGTCCTGCCAGATGCGCCCCATCGGGGAGATTGCCGCCGCCGCTGGGGTGGACCCCCGGTACCTGGAACTCTATGGAAACTATAAGGCCAAGGTGGACCCCCGCCTCCTCCGGGAGAGCCCCCGGGGCGACGGGAAGCTGATTCTCGTCACCGCCATCAACCCCACCCCCGCCGGGGAGGGGAAGACCACCACCACCGTGGGTCTGGCCGACGCCCTCCGCCGCCTGGGCAAGCGCGTCCTGGTGGCCCTGCGGGAGCCCTCCCTGGGCCCCGTCTTCGGCGTGAAGGGCGGCGCGGCCGGAGGAGGCTACGCCCAGGTGGTGCCCATGGAGGACATCAACCTCCACTTCACCGGGGACTTCC
>CAJTZL010000050.1 GCA_910583695.1 uncultured Oscillibacter sp. | reverse complement strand
GCCCGTAAAATCAAGGAAAAACGGCAATCAAAGAATTTCAGTACGGCCTCAAGGCCGCCCGCCGCGCGCCTCAGTTCTCCAAGCGCTGATTTCGCGGAACCTTATCCTGCAAACCGACAGCGGGACCTCTTTGGGAGGTCCCGCTGTTTTCGCGCTCAGCAGAAGCCCCGGGACCCGTTCTCCTGGAGGAGATGCTCGCAGAGCTCCCGCTGCTTGGTGTCGTAAAATTCCATGTATTTCAGGGCGTAGATGTCGCAGAGGATATAGCGCTGGCGGCCCGTCTGGTAGATGATGAAGTAGTCATTGCCCACCTCGTGAAGGATGCCCTCCCAGACCATGGTGCCCTGAGTACCGATGAGAAGGGTGGCCGCCACGAAGTTCCCTCGGTTCCGCAGAAGCATGGCCTTCAGGGAGCCCAGGAAGGCCTCCCCGGTGCTGGTGGGGGCCTCGATGACCTCGGCGGGCTGGTGGTTCTGGAGATCCAGGTTGCCGGTGCTTCCTGCGAACTCGTTGTGGGCGGGGTGCCGGGAGGCCGGAAGCACCGCCGGGACGGAGGCGGGCGGAAGGGAAGCGGTCGATCCTGTGGAGCCGGTGGGGCCCATAACGCCGGAGGAACCCGTAGAGCCAAAGGAACCCGTAGAGCCAAAGGAACCCGTAGAGCCAAAGGAACCTGTAGAGCCGAGGGAGCCGGTAGAACCGGAGGAGCTCATAGGGCCGGAGGGCCCCATGGAACCGGAGGGAGCCGCCGGAGCGGCAGGGCGGGACAAGGCGGGCGCGCCGGACACGCCGGAGGGGGCGTTCGCCGTCCCGGGAGCGGGGAACTGGAGGGCCGGAGGCACGTCGGCAGGCATGGGGGCGGCGGGATACCGGAAGGCCGCGGGGGCTTCGGCCGCGGGGGTGGAGGCCGCCGTGGAGGAGGCGGGCTGGGGGGCGCTGATCTCGGTGGACCAGTCCCGGATGGGCTGGGACATACGCTGTGTGTTGGGCATGATGGACACCTCTCAAGTTTTATAGTATGCGTCGGTCGGATTATAAAAACAGTGGTCCCCGATGCGGGTCTGCCAGTAGCCCACGCCGGTGGGAAAGAAGGGGCGGCAGTCGGGACCGAAGGGATTGTAGAACCAGAGGGATTCCGCCACATCCGGCAGGCGGTTCCCGGCGATGGCCCAGTCGGCAATCTCGTAGTGGATGGCCTCGGGCCGCATGTTGTATATGTTCTGGGGGTTGTAGGCGCCCCCCTCCGTCTCGCTGGCGCAGACGAACTGGTAGGGCTGGAAGATGATGTTTCGGATGCTGCCCTGGCCCACCCGGGCGTATTCGCCGCCCCGGGCGTGGACCCGGTTCATCACCACGCCCGCCACGGCTTTCATGCCGTTCTCCCCCTCACCGCCCGCCTCGCACTCGATCAGGCGCGCCAGCAGCTCCCGGTCGGAATATGCCATGGTGCATTCCTCCTTTGTCGCTGGTTCAGCATACGCGGAAAGGGGGCCGCCGGTGACAGCGGCTCCCTGGAAAAAGAGGGCTCCCCGTTTCCGGGGAGCCCTCAGGGAAAACTTTCATTTCAGCGGCGGCTGTTTCCGGGCCGTCCGGCCTCCGTGCGGCGATGACAGGGACCTGCGGAAAGGGAGGCGTTCTCCCGGCGCTTCTTGGGCAGGGGAGAACCCGGACGCACCGAATACCCGGCCGTCAGGTTCTCTGCTCCCGAATAGCCGTCCGGAACATCTCCTCCGTCTGCCGGATGGAGCGGTCCAGGGCATAGCGCTTGGCGTGCTCGCCGTAGCGCTTTCCCATTTCCTCCCGCTCCTCGGGATGCTCAAACCACCAGTCGATCTTCTCCGCCAGGGCGGCGGCGTCCCCGGCGGGGAACAGGCTCCGCCCGTCCAGGGCAAACTGCGGCGTGGCGGACCGGGGAGAGTCCGCAATGACGGGCACCAGCCCGCAGGCGAAGGCCTCCATGCAGCTCATGGCCTCGATCTCCGCGTCGGAGGTGTGAACGTACAGGTCCGCCATGTGGAGAATTTCCAGCAGGCGGTCAGGCTCGTAGAACTCCATGACGATGGGGTTGCTGAGGGCTTCCGCAAGACGCCGGTATTTCTTCTCCAGAGGGCCCTTGCCTGCCAGAATGACCTGAACGGCGTCCTTGTGGCGGCACCGGGCGCAGGCGTCGATGAGCACGTCCTGCCGCTTCTCCCCGGCGTAGCGCCCCACCATCAGCACGTTGAACTTTCCCTGCATCCAGTCCTCCTGGGGGCTGCGGCCATAGGTATACCGGGGGCTGATGCCGTTGGAGATGACGTGGAGCTGGGCCGTGTAGCCGTGGTCCCGGAGCTGGCCCGCGATCATGTTGCTGGGACAGTGGATGTGGGTGAAGCGGTTGAAGAAGGTGTCCCGGAACTTGTCGTAGACAAAGTCGTTCACCCGCTTGCTGTTGCCCAGGTGGAGGGTGAAGGTGATGTTCTCCGGCTGGCAGTGGAAGGCCGCCGTGTGGGGGATGCCCAAGCGCTCCACGTGCTTGAGACCCATGACGGCCAGAGGGGAGGGCATCATGAAATGCACCACGTCCGCCCAGGCCGCCGCCTTCTCGAAGACGTGCCGGTTGGGAATGGCCAGTCGCATGCCCTGGCTGGTGATGAGGTGCTCCACAATGGGGAGGAACCTCATCTGCCGGACGGCGTATTTATAGTCCGTGGGCTTTCCGGTGGCGATGACCCGGACCTCGTTGCCGTGCTCTTTCAAGGCCGTGGCAAAGCGCCGGGCGCTGATGGTGGTTCCGTTGTTGGCGTCGTCGAACTGGTCGATGACCAAGACGATTTTCATAGATTTTCCGGTCCTCTCAGCCCTGGCCCAGGGCCTGCTCCAGCCCCAGTGCCAGCTGATCGGGGCAGGAAGTGCTCTTTGCACCGCAGCCGATGCCCTTCAGACGGCGGATGGCCTCTTCTGCGGACATGCCCTTCACCAGGGAGGCGATGCCCTGGAGGTTGCCGCTGCACCCGCCGGTGACACGGAGCGCCTGGATGACACCCTGATCGTCCAGGTCCACCTGCATTTCCCGGGAACAGACGCCCCGGGGCTGGAAGGTATAAGTTTTCATAGCGCATACTCCTTTTCAAGCCGCCGGAAAGGGCGGACAGGTTCTTTCACCCGTCCAGCATAGCACAAAGGCGGCCAAAAGGCAAGCCCCGCTTCCCGCCTCAGAGGGCGGGAGAGCGGGGCCTTGGGGTCAGCCGTTCAAAAACTCGTTGGGGTCCACCGCCTCTCCGTCCCGGGTGACGGAGAAGTGGAGGTGGGGGCTCTGGGCGGCTTCGGCGGAGGCAGTGGTTCCCACCGCGCCGATGATCTGCCCGGCAGTGACCAGCTCCCCGGGCTCCACCGTGGGCTTGGCCTGGAGGTTGGCGTAGGTGGTGGCGTAGCCTCCCTCGTGCTCGATGACCACGGTGGTGCCCATCAGGGGGTGATCCTCCACCGAGGCGACGGTGCCCGCCGTGGCCGCCAGCACCGTGGTGCCGGGCTTGGCGGAGATGTCTATGCCGTCATGGGTCCGCCAGTCCGCCAGGGTGGGGCTGTAGACCAGCTGATCCACGGAAAAGGCCATCAGCACCTCTCCCTTCAGGGGTTCCACCACCAGCCGGGGGGGCTCCGCCATCACCGGTGTGTCGTCGATCTCCGCTTCCGGCATGGTGGGGACGATCTCCACTTCCACCGGGGCGGAAGCCTCCACCGGGGGCTCGTCCTCCTCGGGTTCCGGCTCCGGTTCGGGGACGTAGGCGTTTTCCACCGGGGCGCTGACCGCCGCCGGAGGCGGGGCCTCCTCCTGGTCGGGCTCGTCTCCGCCGAAGAGCAGGAACCAGCCGCTGACCGCCGCCGTAACCAGGCAGACGGCCAGCAGGAGGTAAAAGCCCGTGCCGCTGAGAACGGATTTCAGTTTGTGTTCCATGCAAGAGTTCCTCCCTCTTTGAAATGTTCTGAGGGAAGTATGGACGGCGGAATGGAAAATTATACGAGTCCGCTCCTGCAGAAGCCGTTTTTATTTTCGCCCCTCCAGGGCGGCGGCGTAAAGGTCGTTTTTGCTGAGGCCGGTGCGGTCCGACACCTCCCTGGCGGCGTCCTTCAGGCGGGTTCCGGCCTCCACCAGGGCCAGCACCTGGGCCGCGCCCTCGGCCAGGGGGACGGCGGCGTTCTCCTTGGGTGCCGCCCCGGCCACCACCAGGACGTATTCCCCCCGGGGGTCGTGATCCCGGTAGTACTCCGCCACCTCGCCCAGGGTGCAGCGGCGGGTCTCCTCATGGAGCTTGGTCAGCTCCCGGCAGAGGGCGATCCGGCGCTCCGGACCGAAGGTTTCGCAGAAGTCCGCCAGAGTGGGCCGGAGCTTGTGGGGGGCCTCGTGGAAGATCATGGTCCGGGTCTCGTCCCGGAGGCTCTCCAGATGCTCCCGGCGGCTGCGCTTGTTGACGGACAAAAAGCCCTCGAAGGTGAACCGCCCCGTGGGCAGACCGCTGACCGCCAGGGCGTTCACCGCCGCGCAGCAGCCGGGGACGGACAGCACCTCCACCCCGTTTTCCCCGCAGAGGCGGACCAGCAGCTCCCCCGGGTCCGAGATGGCGGGGGTCCCGGCGTCCGTGACCAGGGCGCAGCTCTCCCCCGCCAGGAGGCGGCCCAGGACCGCCTGTCCGGCGGAGGCGGCGTTGTGCTCGTGATAGCTCACCAGGGGCTTTTTGATCTGGAAGTGGTTCAGCAGCTTCAGGGATACCCGGGTGTCTTCCGCCGCGACGAAGTCCACCGCCCCCAGGGTTTCCACCGCGCGGGGGGACAGGTCCCCCAGGTTGCCGATGGGCGTGGCCACCAAATACAGCGTTCCGCTCATAGCGGGGCCTCCTCTCGAAAATAGATGCGGTCCAGCTCCGCCGTGGGGGAGCCGCCGGGCTGTTCCAGCACCAGCGGCGGCTCTACGGTCAGTCCCGGCCTCCCGCCCCGGCGGGCCTCCAGCAGAACCAGGGAGGGGGCCCGCTCCGGCCGGGCGCAGACCGGCCGCAGGCGCTTGGGCTCCAGCCCGTTTTCCCGGAGGATGCAGAGCAGGTCCGTCAGCCGCTCCGGCTTGTGGACCAAGCAGAGGCGCCCGCCCCAGCGCAGGGCCCGGCGCGCCGCCCGGCAGACGTCCTCCAGGGTGCAGTCCACCTCCGCCCGGGCGGTCCGCCGGAGGTTCGCCCCGGACAGGGCGCCGCCGGCTGCGGGATAATAGGGCGGGTTGCAGACCGCCAGATCAAAGGGCTCCGCCGGAAGGGCGTTCCGGTCCCGCAGGTCCCCCTGCCGGAAGAAAAGACGGTCCGTCAGGCGGTTTTCCGCCGCCGCCCGTTTCGCCAGGGCCACGGCCTCCGGCAGAAGCTCCACTCCCGTTACCGCCAGATTCCCCTGCCGCTGGAGCAGCAGCAGGCTCAAAAGCCCCGTGCCGCAGCCCAGGTCCAGCACCCGGAGCCCCGGCCGCAGCCGGGGAAAGGCGGACAGGAGAAAGCTGTCGGTCCCCGGCGGAAACAGTCCGTCGGCCCAGACGAAGCGGAGCCCGCCGGGCTTGAAAAGCTCCCAGTGCTCCATCGCTCAACCCTCCCGGGGCGGGAAATCTGCCAGTCTGGCGTTGAGCTTGCGGTAAATGCGCGTTTGAAACCAGGGCTCCGTGGAGGCGGCCAAAGCCTCCTCCAGCCCGAACCAGCCCACCCGGCTGTTCTCGTCGGGCTTGCACCGCACCGGCGCGGCGGGGTCCGCCTCCAGCAGAAAGGTGACGTTCAGATGGAGGTGGGAGGAGACGTACCGTCCCCGCTTCTCGTGGCCGTCCACCGTCAAAATCTCCACGGAGTAAATGTCCCGGGACACGGGCCGGACCTCCTCCAGCCCGCTCTCCTCCCGGACCTCCCGGAGGGCCGTGGACAGCAGGTCCCGCTCCCCGTCGGCGTGACCCCCCAGCCAGGCCCAGGAGCCATAGAGGTTGTGGTAGGCCATCAGCACCTGCCTCCGGTCCGGGCTCACCACCCAGGCGGAGGCCGTCAGATGGGCCGGGTCCTCCCGGCCGTAAGGGGCCTGTCCGCATTCCAGCAGGCGGAGCAGGGCCTCCCGGTCCCGTGCCTCCTGTTCATTCCAAGGCCGAAAGGCCCGCAGCTGAGAAATCAGGTCCATAGTGCCGCCTCCTTGTTCCTGTTTGATAACCGTCTCCATCATAGCACAGTTTCCCCCAAAGGGAAAGCGGGAAAATTCCCTGGGGCGTTGTCCGGCGGCGCATGGCGTAGAAGGCATGGGGGCAGGGGCATACCTGCGTATCCGCCCTTCTCCGGAAGCCCCGGAGCCCCCGGAGAAGGGCGGCCCCATCGGCCTGCCCCCGCACGATGCCGCCTCCGGATGGGCCGCTCCCGATTCCCTGTTTTCCGCCTCTTCCAGGGAGAAGGAAAGGGCATAGGAAGGCTGTTTTCTCCCCGAGGAGCGGAAAAACCGGCTCTGCCGCCATGAGCTTTGGTAGAAATTGACAGAAAAATGGAAAAAATACACAATATATGGGGTTTGCCGCGGAAAACGAAAAAAATGTCGAAGAAAACTTCTGTTTTTTTGTAATCCCATCTTGAAAAATCTGGAAATTTATGCTATTTTATAGAAAACGAGCTGAGAGTGTCAGGACGCTCAGACAGCCGATCACTAGAAGGAAAGGTTTGGAATCATCATGGATAATCAAAGGACTGTGCTTCTGGCGGATGCCAACGAGGAATTCCGCACGATGCTGCAGGAGGCCATTGAACAGGCCGGTGAGTTTATCGTGGCGGCTTCCACCGGAGACGGACGGGAGGCCCTGCGGCTCATTGAGGAGCGAAGGCCGGATCTCCTGCTGACGGACGTGGCCCTGCCGGGGCTGGACGGATTGGGCCTGTTGAAAACGCTGAAGGACCAGAACGGCCCCACGCCCAAGACCATCATTGTCTCCGCCTTCTGCGGACACCAGACCCTGGCGGACGCGGAGAAGCTGGGCGTGTGCTACTATCTGCCCAAGCCCTGCGAGCCCGCCTCCCTGATGGAGCGGATGCACGGCATTTTCGAAAGCCCCTCGTCCCCGGACCTGCGGGTTCACGCCCTGCGGAACACCGTCACTGCCGTCATCCACGAAATCGGCGTCCCGGCCCATATCAAGGGCTACCAATACCTGCGGGAGGCCATCATCATTGCGGTAAACGACATGGAAGTCATCAACGCCGTCACCAAGGTGCTGTACCCGGCGGTGGCCAAGCGCTTCGGCACCACGCCCTCCCGGGTGGAGCGGGCCATCCGCCACGCCATTGAGGTGGCCTGGGACCGGGGAGACCTGGAGACGCTGCAAAAGTACTTCGGTTACACCGTATCCAACACCAAGGGCAAGCCCACCAACTCGGAGTTCATCGCCATGATTGCCGACCGGCTGATGCTCAGCGGGGACAGCTGGGTGCTGCGGGACCAGGGCTGAGGCCGTGCAAGAACGAGGAGAGGCAGAGCGCCTCTCCTCTTCTTTTTTATGTCTCCGAACCCAGGCGGCTCTGAATCAGCGCCTTTTCCCGGGCCGTGGGCTCCCAGTCCATGCTGAGGCTTGCAATCCGGCCCGGGAAGCACAGAAACCAGGAATTTATGGGACTGCCGTCCAGCCAGCGGCGGTAAACCGCCTCCGCCCCCCAGGGGGCCGGGTCCTCGGAAACATACGCGTACCCTATGTCGTAGGACGAGCGCGGGACGGCGCTCTCCAGAAGCTCCTCCGCAACATCATCGTAGAACCACTGGAACCGGGGGATATAGACCGTATAGCTGAGGTGCAGGGAACCGGGCCAGCCCTCCTCCTCCGGACCGTTTTCAAGAGCGGTTTCCCAATAGCTCCATTCCGGCAGAAGGACGGACCCCACCCGCCGCCAGTTCCGGCTGACGTGCTCGTAGGGTTTCCCGGTCAGATCGGAGAGGGTCAGGGGGACGTCTTCCCGGGGATGTACGTCAAATTTCACGTTCTGATAGGTGTAGGTCTCGCCGCTTCCGCCGGAAAACCAGCCGGAACGGATGGCGCAGAAGGTCAGCCCTCCGATGAGGGCAAAGGCCAGAACAACGTCCACCGCCAGGGTCACCACGATGTTGACGCTTTTGGAGGCTCTCCGCTTTCGCAGCACCGCCGTAGTCCGACGGACCAGGAAGACCAGCAGGATGAATTGGAGAATGTATGCCAGGAAGAAAAGGACATAGCCCCTGCTGCCGCTCAGCAGCTCCGCCAGCAGATACAGGGCCGACACAATCCCCACCAGGACCAGTCCGCCGCGGTTGAGCCGCTGATAAGCCCGGGTGTTGATGGGGACGCAGGTTCCGCCGTCCTCGATGGAGCGGCGGGACTGCTTCCGCCAGCGGTAGTAATGGAGGAGAGTGTAGCTTTCCGCAAGGACCAACAGCAGGAACAGCGACCCGGAGAAGAGATGGGCGTTGCTGGAAAACAGCCGGAGGATGTTCCCCGAAACCAGGGAGTACACCAGGGAGGCGGACATCCAGAGCCCGACGGCCAGCAGGAAGATGTTGGTGGGGAGGTAGTTCTTCCGCATGGAGCGGTGGATGTTCTGGAGCCGCAGCGCCTCGTCCGTCTCCAGGGGGACGGCGGCGGGGTCCTCCGTGGAGAAAATCTGCATCTGGAACCAGTCGGAGACCTTTTCCCACCCGGCGGCGGCGCAGAGCTCCTCCAGGGACTCCTGCCCTTCCGTGGGGCCGGGGTTGAACTGAGAGGCCCCGGCGTTGTAGGTGACGGCGTAACGGACCCGGGCGGGCTCCGCCCGGCGGTACTTCCAGAGGGAGTTCCCCGCCTTCTCCAGCCGCCAGCCCTGGGCCGCCATGGCGGAGAGGTGCTCCTCCACGCCCCGGTAGTCGTAAAGGCAGAGGGTGCTCCTGCAGTATTTCACGTCTTTCATCTCGTTTCCTCCTTCCGGTCCTCCGGGGCCAGCCGCGCGGCGGCGGCGGTGATCTGTCCGGCCCCCTCCCATCGGAGCTCCACCAGCCGCCCGGGCCAGCAGATCAGCCAATCTCCCGTGGGTCTCCCGTTAGAATACCGCTGATAGGCCGCGTCCGCGCCCCAGGGGGCGGGATCCTCCGTCCGGTAGGGGGCCCATTCCTCCCCGTCCAGAAGGTCGTCCCGCAGGAGACCGTATACCCAGCCGTTGGAGACGTCGTAGAGCGCATAGTACAGGGAGAACGCCTCACCGGTTTCCTGCCGGGCCTCCTCGGAGCAGACGGTTCGGGAGCCAAAGGGGGAGCGCTCCCGGAGAACGGCCTCCCGCCGGACATGGGGCCACGTCCGGCCCGTCAGGTCCTCCGCCGTGAGGGGAATCTCCCGGGGCTCCCGGTCCCAGAGCTGTCCCTGCCAGAGGTATTCGTCCGCCTCCGGCTCCGGCGTCTGCGGGGGCGGCCCAGGGTACGAATCCCACTCGATGAAGGGCAGGGCCAGAATAAACACGCACACCAGCGCGAGGACGGCCTGGGCGTTGTGGCTCATGGTCCGGCCCTTGAGGTACCGGTGCAGGCCCAGTGCCAGCCCGGCAACGGCCAGAGTTCCCAGCAGCGCCCCGGCGGCGGTCCGGTCCGACGGGTGGGACGAGGAGACCAGCATGTGCAGCAGGGCAAGACACAAACCGGCTGCCAGCATCGCGGACAGGCGGCTGAGGAAGCGGTACTGCCGGGAGACGGGAGCGAGGTTCCCGCCCTCCTCCACCGAACGGCGGGACCGGCGGAGCCAGAAGAAGTACCCGGCGATGGCGTAAGCCTCCCCCAAAAGGGACAGCAGGCTGACCACCGGAAGGCTCAGGCTCAAGGTATTGAAGAAGTAAGAGCAGGGATACCGGAATGCCTGGGACAGCATGAGGACCAGGAAGAAGGCGTAGCAGAGAAGCTGATTCCTCCGGTCCCGCAGGCAGGTAAACCGCATGGACCGGTGGACCCGCTCCAGGAGAAGGGCTTCGTCGGTCTCCAGAGGCGTGGGGCACGCCTGCTCCGAGGCGTAGATTTGCAGCTCCGCCCAGTCCGTCACCACCTCCCATCCGGCGGCGGCACAGAGCTCCTGGAAAAACAGGCGGTCTTCCAGGTCCCCGTCCTCCCCGGCGGCGGGGGGACAGGTGACGGCGTAGTGGACTCTGGCCGGGTCCGCCCTTCGGTACCGCCAGAAGCACCTGCCGATGCGCTCCAGGCGCCAGCCCTTCTCCGCCATGGCGGAGAGGCGTTCCGCCGTACCCCGGAGGTCAAAGGGGCTGAGAGATTCCCAGCGGTAGGTCACGTTTTTCATGTCGGCTCCTCCTCTCCCATACAGGTTTTGTAATCCTCCGTCAGGGCCAGCAGGCGGCGGTACTCCGCCGTCAAGGTCTCCCGGCCCTTGTCTGTGATCAGGTAGCTCCGCTTCCGGCCCGATACGCTGGTCTCCCGAATCATCCCCGCCTGCTGGAAGCTGTCCAGCAGGTTGTAGAGGGTCCCGGGCCCCAGGTCCACCCGCCCGTGGGTCAAAGCGGACACCCGGGCCATGATGTCCGTGCCGCAGCATTCCTCCCGGAGGGTGAGGAGGATGTAGAACATGGGCTCCGTCAGGGTTTGGAATTTTTCTCTCGCCATGGCGGCACCTCCTGATATCGAATATCGTTATTGCTAAATACATTATAATATCGAACATCGATATTGTCAAGGGGCAGGGGGAAAAGAGCATCAAAAAGCCGCCCCATCGGGCGGCGGAAATTGACAGGCGCTGGACGGTGTGGTAGGATAGCGGCAGAAGGACGCTGTTGCATAAAGGCGGTCAGTCCACCGTTTGCACCCCTGCGCAAATCCCACATGGGGGGAGGTGGTACGTGGGTGTGGAAGAAACGGCTTTTCACCGTATTGCGGTTCCTGATGTTTTTCATCATGGCATCGCTTTTACTTACCACAAAAGCGTGTTAGCCGCCCGGTCTGCCCCCGAGCGGCTAACGGTTCGTTAGTCTGTAAGATGGGCTGACCGTCTTGCAACAGCGCCCTTCTATGTTCATTATACGGATTTGCCCTGGTTTTGTCAATGCCAAAACCAGGGCGTTTCTGGTGGAAGCCTTACGCCAGCTCCGCCAGTCCCGTATAGAGCTGGTAGTACCGCCCCCTCTGGGCCAGGAGATCGCTGTGGTCCCCCCGTTCGATGATCTCCCCCTGCTCCAGGACCATGATGGCCTTGGCGTTGCGGACGGTGGAGAGCCGGTGGGCGATGACGAAGACCGTCCGGCCCGCCATGAGGCGGTCCATGCCCTTCTCAATAAGGGTTTCCGTCCGGGTGTCGATGGAGCTGGTGGCCTCATCCAGAATCAGCACCGGGGGATTGGCACAGGCCGCCCGGGCAATGTTCAGAAGCTGCCGTTCCCCCTGGCTGAGACTGCCGCCGTCGCCGGAGAGAACCGTTTTGTACCCCTGGGGCAGATGGCGGATGAAGCCGTCGGCTCCCGCCAGCCGGGCGGCGGCCTCCACTTCTTCGTCCGTGGCCTCCAGGCGGCCGTAGCGGATGTTGTCCGCTACGGTGCCGGTGAAGAGGTGGGTGTCCTGGAGCACCACCCCCAGGGAGCGGCGGAGGGACTCCTTGGCGATGTCCTTTACATCCAGCCCGTCGTAGGTGATGGTCCCGCCCTGGATTTCATAAAAGCGGTTGATGAGGCTGGTGATGGTGGTTTTCCCCGCGCCGGTGGAGCCCACGAAGGCGATTTTCTGCCCGGGCTTGGCAAAGAGGGACACGTCGTGGAGAATGGTCCGGTCCTCGTCGTAACCGAAAACCACGTGATCGAACCGCACGTCCCCCCGGAGGGGAACCAGGGTTCCGTCGGGCTTCAGCCAGGCCCAGGTGTTGGTGTCCTGGTGGACCCGGGTGAGGGTCCCGGTCTCATCCTCCGCCGCCCGGACCAGGCGGATTCTGCCCTCGTCGGCCTCGGTTGGGGCCTCCATGATTTCAAAGATGCGCTCCGCGCCGGCCACGGCGGACAGGAGGGTGTTCACCTGCTGGGAAATCTGGGTGATGGGCTGGCCCACCTGCCGGGAGTACTGGAGAAAGGCCGCCAGTCCCCCCAGGTCCCCGGTCCGGATGGCCAGGAGGCCGCCGACGCAGCAGGTGACAGCGTAGTTGATATAGTTCAGGTTCCCCATGGCGGGCATCATCATGCCGGCGAAGATCTGAGCCCGGGTGGCCGCGTCCCGGTAGGCCTCGTTCCGCTTCCGGAAGCCCTCCCGGGCCTCTCCCTCGTGGTTGAAGACCTTGATGACCTTCTGGCCTTCGATCATCTCTTCAATATAGCCATTGACCTCACCCAGGGCCTTCTGTTGGTCGGCAAAGTACCGCCGGGAGCGGGAGCCGATGGTCTTCACCACCAGCAGCATCACCGCCAGGGTGGCGAAGGTGACGAGGGTCAGCGCGGGGCTGAGGACCAGCATCATGACGATGGTGCCGGTGAAGGTCAGTGCGCAGGAGATCAGGCTTCCGAAGCTGTTGTTCAGGGCCTCGGAGACAGTTTCGATGTCGTTGGTGTAGCGGCTCATGAGCTCACCGTGGGTGTGAGTATCGAAGAATTTCAGGGGCAGCTCCTGCATACGGCTGAACAGGTCTGCCCGGATGCCGGCCACGGTGGTCTGGGAAATGTGGACCATGATGCGGCTGTAGCCGAAGGAGCACACCGCGCCCAGCACGTACACCAGAGCCATGACCGTCAGCATGCCGGCGAGGCCCGGGAAGTCGCCGGGGAGGATATAGTCGTTGATCAGGGGCCGGATCAGGTAGGACCCGCCCACGGTGCAGGCGGAGCTGACGATCAGCAGCGCCGCAACCAGAACCAGATGGAGCTTGTAGCGGCCCAGATACCGCATCAGCTTCCCCAGGGTGCCCCGGATGTTCTTGGGCTTGCGGAAGCCGCCGCCGGGCCCGTGGGGCCCGGGGCCATGTTCGTGATTAGCCATCCATGCTTCCTCCTTCCTGCTGGGACTGGTAGACCTCCTGATAGATGGAGCAGGTCTTCATCAGCTCCGCGTGGGTTCCCCGGGCCGCGATTTTCCCGCCGTCCATCACCAGAATCAAATCTGCCTCCCGGACGGAGGCCACCCGCTGGGCGATGATGAGCTTGGTGGCGTCCTTCAGCTCGGCAGCAAAGGCCGCCCGAATCTTCGCGTCCGTCGCCGTGTCCACGGCGCTGGTGGAGTCGTCCAGAATCAGCACCTTGGGCTGTTTCAAGATGGCCCGGGCGATGCAGAGCCGCTGCTTCTGCCCACCGGAGACGTTGACGCCCCCCTGGCCCAGGTCCGTGTCCAGGCCGTCGGGCATCCGAGCCAGGAACTCGTCGGCGCAGGCGGCCCGGCAGGCGGCCCGGAGCTCCTCCTCCGTGGCCTGGGGATTGCCCCAGAGGAGGTTTTCCCGGATGGTGCCGGTGAAGAGGGTGTTCTTTTGCAGCACCATGCTGACGGATTCCCGGAGATTTTCCATGGTGTAGGCGTCTACGGGCCTTCCGCCCACCAGCACCGTGCCCTGGTCCGCCTCGTAAAGCCGGGGAATCAGGGAGACCAGGGAGGTCTTGCCGCTGCCGGTGCCCCCCAGGATGCCCACGGTGCTGCCGGAGGGAATGTGGAGGCTCACATCCTCCAGAATCCAGGCGCTGCTTTCGGTGCTGTACTTGAAATACACATGGTCGAAGTCGATGGAGCCGTCCGCCGGTTCGGCGGGGAGGCCGTCCGCCCCGGTCACGGCCTTGCCGTCGGTGATGGCGGGGGTTTCGCTGAGGACCTCCGCCACCCGCTTGGCGCAGGCCGCGGTGCGGGTCAGCATCATGAAGATCATGGAGACCATCATAAGGGACATCATGATCTGGGTGATATAGGTGAAGTAGGTGATGAGCTTTCCGGCCTCCAGGGTCCCGGCGTAGACCATCTGCCCGCCGAACCACATGACGGCGATGATGGTCCCGTAGACAATCAGCATCATGATGGGCATGTTGATGACCACCTTGCCGAAGGCCCGGAGGGAGGTGTTTTTCAGGTCGTTGTTCCGCTCCGCGAACTTCTCCCGCTCGTGGTCCCCCCGGACGAAGGACTTCACCACCCGGATGCCCGCCAGATTCTCCTGCACCACCAGATTCAGCGCGTCGGTCTTCTCCTGGAGGGAGCGGAACAGGGGGCCGGTTGTCACCAGAAGGATGGATACCACCGCCAGCAGAAGGGGGAGGGCCACCAGGAAGACGTTGCTGAGCCGGTAACTGATGCGGATGGAGAAGAAGAGGGCGGAGACCAGCATCACCGGGGCCCGGACCATCAGGCGCATGGACATCATCAGGGACATCTGCAGATTGTGCACGTCGTTGGTGAGCCGCGTCACCAGGGAGGCGGTGGAGAACCGCTCGATGTTGGAAAAGGCGAAGGTCTGAATGTGGTCGTACTCCGCCCGGCGGAGGCTGGCCCCGAAGCCCATGCCGGCCACGGAGGACGTCACCGCCGCCCCCAGGCCGAAGCACAGGGAGGCCACCGCCAGAGCTATCATGAGCGCGCCCTTTCGCAGGATATAGGACTGGTCCCCGTTGGCGATTCCCACATCCACAATGTCGCTCATCACCAGGGGAATCAGCAGTTCGAAGACGGCCTCCATGGCGCTGCACGCCACGCCCGCGGCAATCCAGAGGGCGTAAGGCCGGGCGTAGGGCCGGAGTGTGTGTTTCATGTTTCGGAATCCTCCTTGAGATTTTGGATTACCCGGTTCAGAAGGGTGCACAGGGTTTCCTGCTCCTCCTGGGTGAAGCCCCGGACCATGGTGTCCTCCACGTCCAAAAAGCTCCGCTGGAACAGGGCCTGCTGTTCCGCGCCTTTCTCCGTCAGGGTAATCAGACGGCGGCGGGCGTCGGCGCCGCTGACGGAGCGGCGGACCAGGCCCTTTTCCTCCATCCGGTCCAAGACGCCGTTGACGGTAGAGGGCTTTACCCGGAGAAAACCGGCCAGCTCATGCTGAGGCACCTGTCCGCCGTGCTGCTGGAGGTAGAGGAGGACGTGGGTCTGGACAGGCGTCACGTCGTATTGGGAGACCCGGGCGTCCATATTGGCCTTGGACAGCTTGGCCGCCCAGCCCAAGGCGGGACCCAGGCCCCTGAAGCAGTTGTCCATGCAATCAGCTCCCCATGTCTGTCCCCAAGGGGACAAGGTCGTTAGCATGCTAAAAGTTAGTGTGCTAAATATTAGCACAAACAAACAGGGCTGTCAAGTGTGGAATCTGGATAATTTTTGAACGATTTGTAAATATAAGGGAGCATAATTTGTCGAATGTAAACAAAGTGTGAAGGTTCCGGGAAAGACGTTGACAATTTGGGGACCTGCCGTTATGATAAACCCAACAAGCGGAAAACGCTTGCTGACCCCACCATTTTCCCTCTCCTTTCTCTATACCATACAGGGAAGCGGGCTGTCCGGAAGGACGGCCCGCTTTCCTGTTCTTGGAGAGAAGGTCTTTCCTCGCCCTTGCGGGCGGGGCGGAATTGGCAACCAGCGATGGCTGGTGCAATGCACCCCCCATTTTCTCTTTTTCTTCCAGAAGAAAACGAGAAAACGGGCCGTGCACGGTCCAAAAGAGAAAAAGAAGTATACGGGGGACGACGCGGGGGCGCGGCTGAATGAACGGCGGAGCCGGAATGACTTCCTACGCGCAATTAGTTGGCGCGGGGGTTGCCCTTCCCTGCATGGACCAGCTCCTCTTTTTGCTGCCGCACCCCGATGGTTGCTGTAAAGCTGCGTTTACCAGGCTTTGAGAAACTCCCTGCGAAAATCAGAAGAAGGCCTACCGTCGAAAAAACGGTAGGCCTTCTATGCTTCTCCGATCGCCAGGGGAGCGGCAGCGGAAAGAGGAGCCTGTCCATTCGTCATCGGACAAACCCCCGCTCAATTTTATTGCGCGAGGGAAGTCATTCCGGCTCCGCCGATCATTCAGCCGCGGTCCCCCGTCCCCCGCGGGCCGTTACTTCTTTTTCTCTTTTGGACCGTGCACGGCCCGTTTTCTCATTTTCTTCTGGAAGAAAAAGAGAAAATGGGGGGTGCATTGCACCAGCCATCGCTGGTTGCCATTCCCCCCCGCCCGCAAGGGCGAGTATCAGTTGTCAATTGATTATCAATCTATTTTTATCGAAAAACAATAAAAACTTATTGACAAGCAAAAAGTCTTATGGTAGGATACCAGAAAAAGGAGGCGCTTTGCCATGGGATTGACAATGCTTTTAACCCCCGCCGCGCTGGCGCTGGCCCTCTGGGGCGGCGCCATGGCGGTGAGCGGTTTCCGCCAGGGGAACAAGCTGAAACTGCTCTCCGCCGCCGGGGCCTTCGCTCTGTTGGGAGTGGGCATGACCGTGCTGATGGAGTTCATCACAAGGCCGCTTTGAGAGGAGGAGGGGCTATGGAAAAGATTCCGGTTCAGAGAATTGCCAAGGTGCTCTATGCCTTGGTACTGATCGCTCTGGTGTGCAATGTGATCGCGCTGTACTTGGTGCCGGAGATCGTCTGGCAGGGAAGACTCGGTCTGCCCAACGGCATGCGGATTTACTCGAACAGTGAGCTGGTCATGGATGGGGCCGGAAAAAACAGGCTCCTGACCTTTTTCATGGGAGGTGCGGTAATCTGGATGTCGAGCTGGTGGAGCTTTTTTGACACCTACCAGATCGTGCTGACCTGCTTCCTCCTCTTCTCCGGCTGCTGCACCGCCGTCATCCTCTGGCAGGCCCGGCGGGTGCTGCAAACCATCCTCCGGGGGGAGCCCTTCGCAGCGTCGAACGCCGTCAGCCTTCGGCGGGCGGCGTGGGCGTGCTTCCTCATTGCCGGGGCGGCCCTGGCCCGGGTGGTTTTCAGCGTCTGCTATTATCAGTCCCCCCACCCTCTGGCTACCTACAACGCTCTTTTTGTGCCCATGTTCGCCATGGGGGGCTTGCTGTGTCTCGTCATGTCCGCCCTCTTCCGCCAGGCGGCGGAGCTGAAGGCGGAGAATGACCTGACCATTTGAGGTGGCCGCCATGATCGTTGTGAATCTGGATGTGATGATGGCAAAGCGGAAGATAAGTCTTTCCCAGCTGTCGGAAAAGGTGGACATCACCCTGGCAAACCTGTCGGTGCTGAAAAACAACAAGGCAAAGGCTGTCCGCTTTTCCACCCTGGAGGCGGTCTGCGCCGCCCTGGACTGCCAGCCGGGAGATATACTGGAGTACGTTCCCGACGAGGCCGGGTCGAATAAGAAAGAAACTGTCCACGTGAAGCGGACAGACGAATAGGAGAATTTCATATGGATGAACGAAAAGACGCCCTTCCAACCGAAGGGTCTGCGAAGTGCGCCCAAAAATGGAGGCTGGTCGGGGAATCCATGGGCCATTACCGGCTCTTTCTGGTCCTGACCCTGGGATTCTGTCTTCTGCTGGTGGACGGATTCCTGTGGCACGGCCCCACCGCCGGGCTGACGGCCACGGTGTTTGCCTGGTATGCGCTGTTTCTGGCCTGGCTGGGCCCGGGGATATTTGAGAAGCGGTCCAACCGGGTTCTGCTGGCGGCAAACCTGTTTCTGGCGGCCTCCATGGCCCTGGGGTCCAACTGGTATTTCCGCGCTTGGAATCTGCTGGCCCTGGTGGTTCTGATTCCCGTCCACGTCACGGCGGGTCTGGGGAGCCGCCCCTGGTGGGACCCTTGGATGCTGGGGGAGCGGTTCAAGCTCCTGTTCCAGGGGCTGTTTGGAAATCTGTGGGCCTGCTTCGCGGCGGCGGTTCCCGACAAGCGGAGCGGGGAGAAGCCCCGGCGGACCATGGCGGTGGTGCTGGGGCTCTGCGGGGCGGCGGCCCTGGTGTCCTTTTTACTGCCGGTGCTGATTTCGGCGGATGCACTTTTCGCCGCGTCGACGGAACATCTCCGGCGGTTCATCGGCATGATTCATTTCAGCGACGGGATTCAGCGGCTGTTCTGGGCCCTGGTGTTCACGCCCTTTGTGTTCAGTCTGTTGTACGCCCTGTCCCATCCGAAGCGGCTGTGCCCGCCGGAGGAGAAGAAGATTCTCCAGGCGGATGCCCTGGGCTTTGTGCTGGCGCTGGCGGCGGTGGACGGACTGTATCTGGCCTTTCTGGCGGTGCAGTCGGCAGGGCTTTTCGGCGGTTCGCAATATGTGGAGAGCCTGGGAGTCAGCTACGCCGACTGGGCCCGGAGCGGCTTTTTCCAGATGGTGGGGGTGACGGCGCTGAATCTGAGCCTGACCCTGGCATCCCTGAGCTTCTCCCGACGGGAGGGGAGGGCCTGGACGGCCCTGCGGTGGCTGTGCGGGCTGCTTGCTGGGGAGAGCCTGATTCTGCTGGCCTCCGCCGCCTGGAAGATGACGCTGTATGTCTCCGCCTACGGCCTGAGCTTCAAGCGTTGCATGACCTATTGGGGCATGATCATGATGGCGCTGTTCCTTCTGGCGGGACTGTGGAAGGCCGTCCGGCCGGAGTTCCGGTTTTGTAAATGGGTCTTCCCGGCAGCCCTGGCGGGATGGGTCATGATCAACTGCGTGCCGGTGGACTATCTGGTGGCAAAGAACCAGGTGGACCGCTATCTCAACGGAGAGAATGCCACGGTGAGCGTGGGCTATCTGGCCTACAGCCTGTCCTACGACACGCTGGGCCAGCTGGAGCGGCTGGAGGGGGAAGCGCCTGTGTCCCGGTATGACGGCTATGGAAATGGGGAGCCCCTGGCGGAGCTGCTGGAACGGCGGCGGAGCAGTGCGGAGGAGGAATGCCGGAACTGGCGCACATGGTCGCTGTCAGCCTGCCTTGCGGCGGGGGGATTACAGCCATGATGATGGCTGGTACTTTGCACCCCCCATTTTCTCGTTTTCTTCCAGAAGAAAACGAGAAAACGGGCCGTGCACGGTCCAAAAGAGAAAAA
>CAJTZL010000049.1 GCA_910583695.1 uncultured Oscillibacter sp. | reverse complement strand
GGTGAGAGAAAATGAGATATTCTGAACAGTTCATGGAACATATCGAATATGCGTTTCATGCGTTCTGTAAGATTGTCCTGCGCCATGAAGCCATGAACGCATGGCGGGATTTGAAGCGGAAAGAAGAACGGGAAATATCCCTTGATTATCTGATGTCAGAACGATATTTTGAACCGTCTGCTATGGACAGCTACTTTGAAAAGCAGGACAAGCCGACCGTATTTCTTGTGTTGGGAAAGGAAGTTATCGTTGATGATGAACGGTTAGCAACGGCATTATCAAGATTACCGGAATTAAGACGGGAAGTTCTGTTGCTTTATTACTTCGTTGGCTATCGTGATGAAGCAATCGGCAGACTGTACGGACGTTGCAGGAGTACGATAAACCGCAGGAGAAATGTTGCACTGAAACAGTTACGGAAAGAATGGGAGAGATTGAAACATGAGGAATAAAAAGCTGATACCTTTTGAGGTAATCCAAAAAGCCGTTGCCGGAGAGCCGGAAGCGGTAGACACAGTATTGCGGTATTACAACGCACATATTAAATACCTGTCTATGTATAAGGGGTATATCAATGACGATACGCAGGACAGACTAAAAGCGAAACTGGTTGAAGCCATATTGAAATTCCGCTTCGACCGATAGGGAGTAGCAAAGACGGGAAAAGCTGTCAAGGGTAAACTTCGCGCTACGCGCCCTTGACAGCTTTTCCCGCCTTTGCTTGTGGGTAGTCAAGAGGGCGAAATCAGCAGACTGCTTTCGCCCTCAATTTATTATGAAAATTGTGATGCAGTAGGAGGGGATTATGCCCTTGATTTATGCAGATTTGCGGGCGTTGAAATGGAGGGATAAGGGTTTTTTAATATTTATTCCCCAATGTGTTTCTATTGTGTAAAGGAATGTAGACAATGGAAAGCAAAGTTCACTTCATAACATTGAGAAAATGAGAAAATTATGCTATTGTATAAATAGAACGATAGATATTGTTATTTAGTAAAGTATTGGGAATATCATAAATGATTTTTAGTTGGAAAGGATAATAATAAAAATGAAAAAACGGGAAATTGAGCATTGGACAAGAAACGAATATCTTAGGGGCATGTTATTATTTGCTCAAGCTTTGGAAGAAGAAACCTTTAACTACTCATATGAATCATATAAAGTTCCTGCATTAAATAGTCATTATTTATGTTATGATGTAATGCGAACCGCTAGTGATATTAATAAAAAAATACTTATGGATGGGAATTTTATTCCGTTATCTGAGGAATTTGAACAAACCTTGCAAGAAGATATATTTGTACAGCAAGCTATTTCTGATGATGGAACACTATTATTCCTACAGGACAAAACCTCTAGGTATTACAATTTAGAGGATAGCGAACTTAAAACAAAAATTAAGCATTATCCAGAAATTGCAAATTATATAAAAGATATATGTGAGACAAATGATATTTATTTACAATTTTTGCTTGATATACTTATTGAAAATATATTTGTAGAAAATTTTTCATATAAGAATAGCCAAATGATATATTATGTAACCCGAATGTTGACTACAGAACTAATAAATGCAGGGTATAGTAAAGAGTATATATATTTTTCTATAATAGATACATTTTTTACATCTACCAACCCTGTTATATGCTCTCAAGATACAATCGTAGATTTTTTTAATCATTTCACATTTCAAAAGTACGACTATCAAGCAACTTTTGGTATTAATCAAAAGGCTTCTTCTGTATTGGGGAAATTAGAAAGTCTTAATGTTCAGCGACCTACTAAGGAGCAGAAAATGCAGCTTAATTTGCAAAGACAAAATGATTATGTAGTAATGTTTACTGTACAGTCAATTGATGCGTTTTCTGCTTATGAACAAGCAAATCAGTATATGCAGGCTATTTTGTCGCTTCATAGAATATATCAGCATGATAGCAAGTTATTTGTGACATCAAAAGCTATTATTTCTAAAAAAGTAGACAATATTTTTGATAGTGGAAGTGTTATGCGTTCTTCCATTAATGCAATGAAGAAAAAGGGAAATCTGTCTGATTTACACGCTATTTTTAGTGATATAACATTGATGAATAAAATAGATCCACCTATTTCATTTTATAAATCCATAAGATTACATAATGGTGCGATTGAAAGCAAGGATATTTCAAATCAACTATTAAATCTTTGGACAATAATTGAAACATTAATTGATTCAAAAAGGGATAATGAAGATAAAATAAATACTATTTGTACTGTATTATGTGCTGTTTTAAACAGATGTTATATGTATGATAGCCTTGAGCAATTATTACGTGACATACGCAATTGTGCAGGTACTGATGTTTTTAGTATTATTTCGCAAATTGAATCAGATAATGAAGAACTTGACATGGTTGAAAGATTTGCTATGTTGTTGTCATTGAATGAAAATGTTAATTATTTAGAGCAAATAAAAAACTCTTTAAATGATTATCCACTGTTAATCTATAGATTGGAATTATTTTCACAAAAAGTATTCATCGATTCACAAACAATTTATGAATATTTGCAACGTCATAAAAAGAGAATACGTTGGCATATAATGAGAATATATCGAAATCGGAATATGATTGTTCATAGCGGCTCGTATATGCCATATCTTAGCATCATAATAGAAAACTTGCACTTTTACGTTGATGTTTTGTTTGATACATTAATAGAATATTATCACTTAGGCTTATTGAAGCACACAAGTATCTACAAAGACATTTTATCCAAAGAAACAAGCTATTATGCTAAATTAGGCATTAATATAAAATCTACAAAGCAAAAAGAAAAACAGCAAATCATTGAAATCAATAAACAAAATGCATTAGAATTAATTTTAAATGGTTATAGCGGTAATACTGTTAAAAAGGCTCTTAATCAAGTAATTGAAGAGCAGGGAAATAAAGTTGAAATGGAAACATCTTCATTACTATTAACAAATTCTACGAATAACGAAACCATTTAGATATGAAATACAAAAAAGGCTATATGCTATCATACAATACTTTGGCTTTCCTATATGGCTGTTACATGTTTATTGGTTGTTATTATATTTATGAGTAACTAACGAGCAGAGTGAATTTATTGTCTCATCGACAAATATAAAATGAGAATTCAGATATATGAAATTATAAGTGATGTTACGCAGTAGAGGTTATTTTGCTCTTGATATATGCGGCTTTGTGAGCATTGAAATAGCGGAATAAGGGTTTTATATATCAGCCCTCAAAAACGGCGCTCTATTGCGTAACAGAAAAGCAGAGAACCGACCACTAATGAAAGTGATATGTTCTCTGCTTATGTTTGCACTCTGTTTGTCAGCGTTAATGATAAGTTATTGTGAATACTTCCTTATCAACGTAAAACTAAGCGGTTGCCGTGTTTGGCAAAGGCAAGCGCGTCAACAGCATTGATTATGTTGGCGCATGGTATCACAAAGCCGCCGCTCTGATGCAGGGAACCAATTCCCGTTCCGCTTTTGTCTCCACCAACAGCATTACACAGGGGGAACAGGTTGCGCCGCTTTGGGACAAGCTGCTGAACCAATACCACGTCCATATTGATTTTGCACACCGTACATTCAAATGGAACAGTGAAGCAAAGGAAAAAGCCGCTGTTCATTGCGTGATTATCGGTTTCAGCATTGCGGGAAATACCCAGCCCAAGTATATCTATACCAACGGAGTAGCATCACAGCCCGCAAAGAATATCAATCCTTATTTGATCGATGCTCCCGATGTTCTCATTTCCAGCCGTGGTGCGGCGTTATGCGCTGTGCCGCGCATGACAGCGGGAAATAAACCGTCAGACGGTGGCAATTTCATTCTTTCGCAGGAGGAACGGGACGCGCTGATTGCCAAGGATGAAAGTATTGCCCCGTGCGTGCGCCGCTATGTCGGCTCTAAGGACTTTATCAATAACGATGAAGTTCGGTATTGTCTTTGGCTGAAAGGGGTATCCCCTGCGCTGTATCGTAAAAATGCGGAAGTGATGCGCCGTTTAGAAGCAGTTAAACAGATGCGGCTTGCAAGTTCCGCCGCCCCCACACGCGCGTTAGCGGAAAAGCCGTACCTGTTTTTCTCCACGCCGCAGACAGACAGCAACTATCTTTGTATCCCGGAAGTATCATCAGAACGGCGGCGATATATTCCTATCGGATTTATGGACAAGAGCGTAATTGCCAGCAACAAACTTTTGATTGTCCCGGATGCGACCCTATACCACTTTGGCGTTTTGACTTCCAATGTGCATATGGCATGGACAAGAACCGTGTGCGGGCGGCTGAAAAGTGATTATCAGTATTCGGGCGCAACCGTTTATAATACATTCCCGTGGCCCGACCTTTCCGTAGAACAACAGGAGAAAATTGAGCGAACCGCTCAAATGATTTTGGATGCCCGCGCACTCTATCCTGATTGCAGCTTTGCCGATCTCTACGATGAAACAACTATGCCGCCAGAGTTACGCAAGGCCCACCAGCAGAACGACCGGGCCGTCATGCAGGCGTATGGGTTCGACGTGGGTAAGACTACCGAGACAAGCTGCGTGGCGGAACTGATGCGGATGTATCAGAAATTGACGAATAGCTAAAATATTTACATATGGGTAAGACATATGGACAAGAAAAGTATAAGTTTAATTAGTAAGATTCACAGAAAAATAATCTCTCATTCTTTTGATGAAAACGATATTTTTATATTGCTTGTTCTAGTTCGAGAAGAAGCTGCTACTAATCGTGACTATTCAAAAATCGAGTGGGAATATGGATTTTTGCGCGAAATTTGTGATTTTGTTGCCCATCGTTATCGTAATAAAGGGTTTGCCTTTGAGGAAGCAAGGTACATATACCAGCGTTGTACAACAACAGGCGTTTTTCATTTTGACACGGAATCAAAAAGAAATATCGTATCAGGAATGTTTGAAGATGTTATTATCAAAGAACTCAATGAAATTTTCCTTGGATTATCTCTCGCCCCAATACCCTCAATTTATGAATCAGAAGTTATTCTTTGCATTATTTCATTGCTTCAATTTGCAAAAATTGAAACAGATGATATGAAAGTAAACGGGTATTTGTATGCGGAAATTAACGATGATGGTATATACTTGCTCTATGATATCTTTGAAGCGGGATTCTCTCCAGCGGTATTGCAAGTTGAGGACGAGCAGTATTGTCATTTAGTTGACTCTCCACTTTCGCTAAATAATGATTGTTTTAGTCTGGAGCGTGTTGGTACGGCCTTAAAAGTGGTATTACCTAAATAAGCAATTTATGAAATAATAGGGATAGATAATCCCTATTGGAAAAAGTCCACCCCCTGTTCATTCTAAGCAAGGGGTGGACTTTTTATTGTGCGGCCCAAAACGCTTAACTTAATGACATTGGCCTTCCGGCACAGTCCTTTTTTGAGAAGTGTCCCATCCAACGCGTTAATTCGGCCGTGGCGGGCCGATGTGCCCGCCACTCATTACAAAACGCACAAGCGGACACCCCTCTTTTTTGATCGTCAGACGCCCTCTTTTGCCTGGAAGACCGCCTTCATGCCCTTGTAGGTCTCGTAGCAGTCCAGTTTGGACACCGTCTCAAAGGGGGCGTGCATGCTCAGCACCGGAACTCCCGCATCCAGGGTGCTGATGTTACGGTTGGCCATATACATGGCCACGGTTCCGCCGCCGCCGGCGTCCACCTTGCCCAGCTCCGAAATCTGCCAGACCACGCCCGCCTCGTCGAAGAGCCGCCGGACATAGGCCACGGTCTCCGCGTCCGCGTCGGAGGCCCCGGACTTTCCCCGGGCTCCGGTGTATTTGCAAAGGCCCACGCCGTAGTTCAGCTGGGACTCGTTCCGCTTCTCAAACACATCGGGGTAGTTGGGATCGTAGGCCGCCGTCACATCAGCGCTGAGGCAGAAGGACTTGGCAAAGCAGGCCCGAAGGGTCCCGCCCTGGACGGCACACAGGTCCTCCAGGAAGGTGTCAAAGGCGGCGGACTGCATGCCCGTCACGCCGTCGGAGCCGATCTCCTCCTTGTCCGCCAGGATGCACACGGCGGTCCGCACCGGCGTCTCCTCCAGATCCAGCAGGGCCCTGAGGGCAGCGTAGGCGCAAACCCGGTCATCGTGGCCGTATGCCCCGATGAGGGATCGGTCCAGGCCGATGTCGCAGGCCTTCACCGCCGGAACGGCCTCCAGCTCTGCGGAGGTCAGGTCGTCCTCCACCAGTCCGTATTTCTCGTGGAGCAGCTTCATGACGGCCAGCTTCACCCGGCCGGACTCTTCCTCCCCGCCAATGGGACGGCTGCCCAGCAGCAGGTTCAGCGTCTCGCCGGGGACCGCCTCCGCCAGGGGCTTTTTGTTCTGGGCCGCCCCCAGGTGGGGCAGCAGGTCCGTGATTACCAGCCGGGGCTCCCCCTCCTCCTCGCCAATGCGGACGGTCACTTTGGTCCCGTCCTTCCGGATCGCCACGCCATGGAGAGCCAGGGGAATCGTGACCCACTGGTACTTGCGGATGCCGCCGTAGTAGTGGGTCTTGAAATAGGCCAGCTCGCTGTCCTCATAGAGGGGGTTGGGCTTCAAATCCAGCCGGGGGGAATCAATGTGGGCCGCCGCCAGCTGGACCCCCTCGGAGAGGGGCTTTTGTCCAATGTGGGCCAGCATGACGGCCTTGCCCCGGTTGCAGACGTAGAGCTTGTCGCCGGGATTCACCGCCATGCCCGGCGCATAAGCCCGGTAGCCCGCGGCCTCCGCCAGGCGGACGGTTTCCGCGGCGCAGAGGCGCTCCGTCTTGCTCACGTCCAGAAAGCGCTTGTAGCCGCCGCAGTAGTCCTCCATGGCGGCCCGGTCCCCGTCGCTGAGAACGTCGTAGCCGTTTTTCCTGGTCGAGAGGAGCTGTTCTTTCAGCTCCTTAAATTCGGATTTTTCCATAAACAATTACCTCCTGATATTATCCGTGCCGCTTCTCCTCCTGGACCGTTTCCACCAGACGCTCAAAAAACAGGTAGGCGTCCCGGCGGAACTCCTCCGGAGATTCCGTGGCGTTGTTCAGCTCGCAGTCGCACTTGCCCCGGTAGTATTCGTCCTGCTTCTGGGCGTTAATGCGCAGGCGGGCGTACTGCTCCGTAATGTGGTCCCGGGCCATGATGCGCTTCACCCGCAGCTCCGTGGGGGCCGTCACGGCCACCGTCCGGTCGCAGAGACGGTCCAGCCCGCTTTCAAAAAGGTTGATGGCGTCCAGGGCGCAGAGGCCGTCGGAGGACTCCACCAGGGCCTCCAGCTCCGGCAGGAGGAAGCGGTAGACGATGGCGTTCAGCTGGTCCAGCCGGTCCCGCTTGGCAAAGACCTCCTGCCCCAGCTTTTTCCGGTTCAGCCTGCCCTCAGCGGTGAAGACCCCGGGGAAACGCACGTTGATGGCGTTTTTGAAGTCCTCGCTCCCGTCCAGCACCTGATGATAGACTGCGTCGCAGTCGATGACGCTCCCCCCCAGATCCCGGATGGCCTGTAAGGCGCTGCTTTTTCCCGCGCCGGTGCCCCCGGTGACGCCCAGGATGATCCGCTGGCTGTCCGCGTTGACGACGTGGAAACCCGCGGCCTTTTTCAGCCGGTTTCCGATGGCCAGGCCCAGGCCGCGGTTGTCCGGGCACTGGGCGAAGATTTCCTCCACCGGGCTGTTGTCAAAGCTCCGCAGGGCCTCAAAGACCCGCTGGGCCTGGAGCTGCTTGTCGCTGCACGGTCCCAGGGAGCGGACCACCTGCTGAGGGAAGAGGTGGGCGTACTCGTCGAAGCAGATGACGCCGGAGGCGGGGCCCACATGCTCTGCAATCATCCGGGCGGAGTTCATGGGAGAGCCGGTGACTACCGTCACCGGGGCCTTGGGAGCGTAGTGCCGGTACTTCATGCCCGGAGCGCCGGGGCGCTCCTCCGGGCGGAGGGAAGCCACCACCGCCCGGTCCACATCAATGTGGCCGATGAGCCGCTCGATGTCCTCCACCGGCAGCCCGCCGGGGCGGAGGAGCCGGGGCGGTTCCCGGGTCAGGTCCAGCACGGTGGACTCCACGCCCACGGAGCAGGGGCCGCCGTCGATGACCATGTCTATCCGGCCCCCCACATCTTCCATCACATCCTGGGCCGTAGTGCAGCTGGGGCGGCCGGAGGTGTTGGCGCTGGGAGCGGCGATAGCCATACCCGCCTCTCGGATGATGGCCAGGGTGACGGGGTGGTTGGGACAGCGGACTCCCACGGTGTTCAGCCCCGCCGTGGTCTCGTTGGGCACCGTGGGCTGCCGCTTTAAAATCATAGTCAGGGGCCCCGGCCAGAATTTTCGGGCCAGGGTATAGGCCACCGGGGGAATGTCCGCGCAGTACCGGGGCAGCCACTGGGCCCCGGTGACGTGGAGAATCAGGGGGTTGTCCTGGGGCCTCCCCTTCACTTCAAAGATGCGCCGGACGGCGGCGGGGTTGCTCCCGTCGGCCCCCAGGCCGTACACCGTCTCCGTGGGGATGCCCACCAGTCCCCCCTCCCGGAGAATCTTGGCGGCGGCGGAAATCTTGTCCTCGATCTCCTTCTGCTGTCCCTTGGTGTCCCGCAAGTCATAATAGATTGTCTGCATATTCTTCGCCTCTATCTCTCCATCCGGGCTCCCGCCCGCTTTTTCCACCACAAAACCGTTTCGTACACCGCCCACGCCAGCGCCGCCAGCCACAGCGGCAGAAGAATCAGCGCGCAGAGTCCCGCCAGCTCCGCATCCTCCGCGGCATAGGGATTTTCCAATTTCCCGTATGTCATCACATACCGCGTTCCCCGGAGCCAGCCCCAAGCCAGCAGGGCTTCCAACCCGGTCAAGGCCGCCGTCAGGGCCGCCCCCGCCGCCCGGGCCAGCCATTCTGCCGCCCGCCTCACGCGCCGCCCCCCAGCCGCGCCGCCGTGTCCGCCGTAACCAGAGCGTCGATGATCTCGTCCAGGTCGCCGTTCAGCACCGCGTCCAGGCGGTACACCGTCAGTCCAATCCGGTGCTCCACCACCTGGCTCTGCAAAAAGCGGTAGGTCCGCACCTTCTCACTGCGCCACGCGCCGCCCACCTGGCTTTTCCGCTCCGAGGCGGCGGCGGCGTCCTGCTTTTCCCGTTCCCGCTGGTAGAGCCGGGAGCGGAGAACCCGCATGGCCTTGTCCCGGTTCTTGTACTGGCTCCGCTCATCCTGACAGGTTACAACCGTCCCTGTGGGCAGGTGGGTGATTCGGATGGCGGACTCCGTTTTGTTGATGTGCTGTCCCCCCGCGCCGGAGGAGCGGTAGGTGTCGATCTGAAGGTCCTTGGGGTCGATGGCCACGTCCACCTCCTCCGCCTCGGGGAGGACCGCCACCGTGGCGGTGCTGGTCTGGATGCGGCCGCTGGACTCCGTTTCCGGGACCCGTTTCACCTGATGGACGCCGCTTTCAAATTTCAGGCGGGAGAACACGTCCTCCCCCTCAATGAGCACACCGCACTCCTTCACCCCTCCCAGCTCCGTCTCGCTGGCGCTGAGAACCTCCGTCCGCCAGCCCCGGCGCTGGGCGTACATGGCGTACATCCGCAAAAGCTCCCCGGCGAAAAGGGCGGCCTCCTCGCCGCCCACCCCGGCGCGAATCTCCAAAATGACGTTCCGCCCGTCGTTGGGGTCCCGGGGCAGCAGCAGCCGCTTCAATTCCATCCGGAGGCGCTCCGCCTCCTCCTTGGCGGCGGCCAGCTCCTCCTGGGCCAGGCCCTTCATCTCCGGGTCCCGGAGCAGGGCCTCCGCCTCCTCCCGGCGGCGCTCCGCCGCCGCCAGGGCCTCTGCGGCCTCCACCACCGGCGTCAGCTCCTTCAATTCCCGCTGAATGGCCGCCAGCCTTCCCCCGCCGCCGTAAACGGCGGGGTCCGCCAGCTGGGCCTCCAGGTCTTCCTTCCGCAGCGCCAGCTCCTTTAGTCTTTCCAGCATAGCATGTCTCCCTGGGAAAAATATAGTCGTCGAAACCGGAAAAACCTACCGCCCATTTGTCTGCAAAAACTCCTGGGTCTGGCGGAGAAATTCCTCCTGCCAGAAGGCGTAGCCCACGGAACCGCTCCGCAGGGACACCGCCGTCCGGTGCCCGCAGGGAACGTACCGGTCCATCTGCTCAAAGATTTCCTCGTTCTTATCCTCGCAGCCCCGGGTGAGCACATAGGAGGCGTTGCGGATATGCTTTCCGTTCTCCTTCAAAAAGCTCCGCACCACGGAGCTGCACCGCCCCGCCCAGACCGGGGAGCCCACGATCACCAGCCGGTAATCCGTCAGGGGAAACCGGGCGGTGCATTTCACGGCGGGCAGCGTCCGGCGCATGGCGTCCACGCCGCACCGGAGCCAGCCGCCCCAGCCGCTGCGGTCCACGCTGTCCTGAAGCTCCGCCAGCTCCGCTCCCAGGGCCTTGGAGATCTCCTCCATGGCCGCCCGGGTGTTTCCCGTCCGGGAATAATACACGCACAGCACGTTGTTCCATGCCACTTGGCGTTCCTCCTTTGATTCAGTCCAGCAATGCCGTCTTTACCACGGCAAAGGCTTCTCTCAAATAGTAATTGGCCGTGAGCCACCACCAGGGCAGCTCCGCCGGGATGTCAATGGTCCGGAGCCCCTGCTTCCGGGCAATCATGTGCGCCCGGAAGCAGTGAAAATCGTTGGTCACAACGGCGATGACGGCCGTCTCCGTGTCCAGGCCCCGCGCCTCCAGCAGCTCCTTGGAAAAGCGGAAGTTTTCCGCCGTATTGGTGGACCGCTCCTCCAGAAGCAGGCGGGCGTTTTCCGCCTCGTCCTCCGTCCACAGAGCCCGGCGCATGGCCTCCGCCTCGGAGATGGCCTCCCCGGCCCCCTGTCCTCCGGAGAGGACCACCGGAATGTCCGGACGGGTTTCCAGATATGCCTCCGCCGCCCGGATGCGGGACCACAGCGCCGCCGAGGGGGTTTCCCCGTTGACCCCGGCCCCCAGGACAATCACCGCGTCCACGGGGACGGCGGAGTTGTCCGCCTCTCCCCGGAAGACAACGGCGGCCTCGATGCTCACCAGGCACACAGCACCAAGGCTCAGGCCCGCAAGAAACATACGGAAGCAGAGCTTCCCCGTCCGGGACTTTTTTCCCCAGCGATGAAGATACAGCCCGCAATACCAAACCGCCAGAATGCCCAGGAGGAGGTACCCGGTAAAGCGCATTCCATTGGGAACGAGCACCAGGGCCAGTCCCGCCAGCGCCAGGGTCGGCCGTACAATGCGGCAAAGCCATTTTGCCGTCATACCTCCCCGGCCTCCTCGCTGAGCTGTTCCCAGCGCTCGTAGAGGACGTCCAGCTCTCCCTGGGCGGCCTCCCGCTCCGCCGTCAGCTCCGTCAGCTTTTCATAGTCGCAGGCGGCGGCCTCCATGTCCGCCTCCAAGGCGGCAATGCGCCCCTCCGCCCTGGCGATGTCCCGCTCGCAGATGGTCAGCTGCCGCCGGGCGTTCTGCTGGGCCCGGCTGCCACGGGCGGGGCGCTCGGCCTTTTCCCTGGCGGGCTTGGGGGGCTCGGTCTTCTCCGCCGCCTCCTGGGCCTTCATCTGCCGGTACTGGGCGAAGCCGCAGGGATAGTCCGTAATCGTCTCATTCGCCAGCTCCCAAATCCGCGTGGCGAAGCGGTTGATGAAATAGCGGTCGTGGCTGACAAACAGCAGCGTCCCATCGTAGCTCTCCACCGCCTCCTCAATCCACTCCCGCGAGGCGATGTCCAAATGGTTCGTGGGCTCGTCCAGAATGAGGAAGTTGATCTCCCCGTCCATCAGCATGCAAAGCCGCAGCCGGCTCTGCTCCCCGCCGGAGAGGACGGACACGGGCTTGAACACGTCCTCCCCCCGGAAGTCATAGGCCGCCAGCCGGTTCCGGGCGCTCTGGGCGGAGAGGCCCCGCTTGGAGGCGCACATGACCTCCACCAGATTCCAGTCCGGGTGGTCAAAGCGGATGATCTGGGGCAGGTAGGCGGGCTTCGCCTGGGGTCCCAACTTGATGCGCCCGTCGTCGGGGTACAACTCCCCCATGATCATCTTGAT
Organism: uncultured Oscillibacter sp.; assembly: GCA_910583695.1. Lineage (GTDB taxonomy): Bacteria > Bacillota > Clostridia > Oscillospirales > Oscillospiraceae > Oscillibacter. The sequence goes on along the minus strand of CAJTZL010000049.1, from coordinate 11,568 downwards.
GAGGGTGGATTTTCCCGTCCCGTTGTCCCCGATGAGGGCAATCCGCTCCCCTCCCTCTACCTTCAGAGTGATGTTGTCAAAGAGATGCTTGTCCCCGTAAGACTTGGCCAGATTCCGAATCCCCAGCACCTCATCCCCGTGGAACTCGGCGGTGGAAAACCGGGCGTCCATCTTCCGGGCCTTCGTGGGCTTGGTGGTGGTGCGCATCCGCTCAATGCGCCGTTCGATGTTCACGGCCCGGCGGTAGGTCTTGTCCATGCCCATGAAGGCCCAAACCCGCAGCTGCTCCGCCGCCTTTTCCAGCTGTTCGATCTTCGCCTGTTCCTTCTGGTACTGTTTCAGGCGCTCCTGATAGCGGCGCTCCTTTTCCACGGCGTAAAAGCTGTAGTTTCCGCTGTAGAACTCCGCCTTTCCGTTCTCAATCTCAATGACACGGGTGACTACCCGGTCCAGGAAATAGCGGTCGTGGGAGATGGCGACAACGGTGCCCCGGAAGCCCCGGATATACTCCTCCAGCCACTCCGTGGCGTGGAGATCCAGGTGGTTCGTGGGCTCGTCCAGCAGCAGGATGTCCGTGTCCTCCAGAATGAGGCGGCCCAGGTTCACCCGGGTTTTCTCCCCGCCGGAGAGGCTGTCGAACAGCTGCTCCCGCTGCTCCGGGGAGATGGAGAGGCCGTTGGCAATTTTATTCACGGCCACGTCGGTGTCATAGCCCCCGAACACTTCAAACCGCTCCGTCAGGGAACCGTAGCGCCGCAGCAGCGCCGGGTCCGATTCCCCCGCCGCCATGCGGCCCTCCAGAGCCTCCATCTCCCCGGCCAGGCTCTCCAGCCGCCGGAAGGCGGAGCGGAGGACATCCTCCACGGTGTACCCCGCCGGGTACACGGGAATCTGGGAAATCAGGCCCAGGCGGTGCCCGGAGGCAATGGAAACCTGTCCCTCGTCGTGGTCCAGCTCTCCCGTCAATATGCGAAACAGGGTGGTTTTGCCCGCGCCGTTCCGGCCCAGCAGGCCCACCCGCTCCCCTCGGTCAATCTGGAAGGTCAGGCCGTCCAGGACGCTGTGCCCCACCTCAAAGGACTTGACCAGGGAGTTGATCTGTATTTCAATCATAGCGCTCCATCGTTCATTCTCTGTTCAGGTTTCCTGCAGGCGCTCCACCAGCCATTCAAACTTCATGGCATGGGAGGCCTTCACCAGCATGATGGTCCCCGGCCTCAGCTGCCGCCGGAGCTCCGGCAGGGCCTCCTCCTTCGTAGGAAAGTACTGGACCGACCCGCCGCTGAGGGCCACGCCGTCGGCGATCTTCCCCGCCAGCTCTCCGCTGCCCACGGCGAACACCAGATCCACCCCCAGCATGGCCGCCAGGGCCCCCATGTTGTAGTGAGCCCGGTTTCCGATGTCGCCCAGCTCCCCCATGTCCCCCAGGACGGCCACCCGATTGTCGCACTCCGTCCGGGCCAGAATTTCCAGGGCCGCCGCCACGGACTGGGGATTGGCGTTGTAGCAGTCGTCCAGAAGCATCCGCCGCTCCGCCAGGCGGAGCACCCGCATCCGGCTCCCCGACGGCACATAGGAGGCTGCCCCCCGGACAATTTCCTCCCGGCTCAGGCCCAGGGCCTCCCCGGCCGCCACGGCGATGGCGGCGGCATAGGCCATGTGCTCCCCGGGGGCGGGGATATCCAGCGGATAGCGGTCCTTCTCCGTCACCACGGTGCAGCGGATGCCCTCCACGCCGTGGTCGGAAATTTCGGTGATCCGTGCCTGACAGTGCTGGGATTTGCCGCAGCGGACGGTCCGGAAGGATGCCGCCACAGTGTCCAGCAGAGCGTCGTCCCCGTTCAGAATCACCAGTCCATTCTTGTTCAGGTGGGAGAAAATCTCACACTTGGCACGCAGAATGCCCTCCCGGCTCCCCAGGTGCTCAATGTGGGCGTCGCCGATGTTGGAAATGACGGCCACATCCGGCTTCACCATCTCCGTGAGGTATTCGATTTCCCCGAAGTGGTTCATGCCGGTCTCGATGACCGCCGCCTCGTGCTCCCCCGTCAGGCCCAGCAGGGTCAGGGGGGTCCCCACGTCGTTGTTGTAGTTCTCCGGGGTTTTCCACACCCGGACCCTGGCCCCCAGCACGGCGGCAATCATTTCCTTGGTGGTGGTCTTTCCCACGCTGCCGGTGACTTGAATCACCGGAATGGAAAACCGGTCCCGGTAGGCGGAGGCCAGGGCCTTGAGGGCCAGCCGGGTGTCCGGGACCCGGATGTAGAATTTATCCTTCCGGAGGGTCTCCGGCGTCCGGGCGCAGAGGCATCCCGCCGCGCCGGAGGCCAGGGCTCCGTCAATAAAGTCGTGTCCGTCGAACCGCTCTCCCACCCAGGGCAGGAAGAGGCAGCCGGGGATCAGCCTGCGGCTGTCGGTGCAGACCGCGGTGACGGCGGGGGCGTTCTCTCCGGGGTTCAGCCACACACCGTCCACGGCGGCGGCAATCTGGCCAACAGTCATGGGCTCCATTCCATCGTCCTCCTCGCGCCCCGCAAGGCGCGTTTTCTTTCTTTAATTATAGTATGTACAATCAGCTGCCGGGCGGCATCAAGTGCGTTCAGCGGCGCTTGATCTCCAGGGACAGCCGCACGATTTCCTCACACAGCTCGCCGTAGCTCATTCCCACGGCGGCGGCCTCCTGGGGCACGAAGCTGGTGGGGGTCATCCCCGGCAGGGAGTTGGACTCCAGGCACCAGAGCCTTCCGTCCTTGTCCAGAATCATGTCCGTCCGGGAATACACCGCCAGCCCCAGGGCCTTGTGGGCCCGGAGAGCCAGCTCCCCGGCGGCGGCGGCCTCCGCCTCCGTCAGAGGGGCGGGGCAGACCTCCCGGGCGCCGCCCTTCTGGTACTTGGCGGCGTAGTCGAAGTCCTTCCCGGCGGGGGTGGTCTCCACGGCGGGCAGGGCCCGGTCTCCCAGCACCGCCACCGTCAGCTCCCGGCCATAGATCCGTTCCTCCCAGATGACCTCGCCGCCGAACTGCCGGACCCTTACCAGGGCTTCCTGGAGCTCCACCCGGTCCTCCGGCAGGAAAACGCCCAGGGAGGACCCGCCGGTGGTGCATTTGATGACGCAGGGCATGGGCAGCTCCTGCGCCAGGCGGTACGTCTCCGCCTGGCTGTACTCCAGGGTCTTCCACCCGGGGGTGGGAACACCCTCGGCGGTCATGACCCGCTTGGCCACCGCCTTGTCCATGGCGACGCCGGAGGCCAGATACCCGGACCCGGTGTAGGGCACCCCCAGCAGCTCCAGGGCGGCCTGGACCCTTCCATCCTCCCCGTCCTGTCCGTGGAGCCCCAGGAACACGATGTCCGCCCGCCGGCAGAGCTCCAGCACATTGGGCCCAAAAATCTGGGGGCTCCGGTCCCTCCGGCTCCGCCGGACGGCCTCCAGGTCCGGGGCCGTGGTCTCGATTTTTGCGTCGGGGCACAGGCCGTCCGCCGCGTCAAAGAGGGTCTCCAGGTCCTCCGGGACCTCCTCCACCCCCAGAAACAAATCGACCAGAATGGCCCGGTGTCCCCGCTCCCGCAAACTGCGGCAGATACCGGTGCCCGTCACCAGGGAGACGGCCCGTTCCGTGGAAAGGCCCCCGGCCAATACGACGATCTTCATGCAATATCCTCCAGATATGGTATTCGTTTCATCTTATTATAATCTGCTATAGTTTAGCACAAGCGGCCGGTGAATACAACCGCCAAAACGGTTTTTTTACATTCCCGCCCCAAATGCCGGAAAGGGCTTGACATGGACCGTACTCCATGTGATACACTGTTGGCCAAACAACCAGGGAAACCAACGAAAAAGGAGAACGATGATCATGGCTGAAACGTCCAAGGTCTATTTTGCGGACTTCCGCTGCCCCAGCTGGCGGGAGAACCTGCCCCAGAAGCTGGCCCGGCTGATGATGACCGCCGGCTTCGGCGAGATCGACATGGAGGACAAATTTGTTGCCATCAAGATGCACTTCGGTGAACCGGGGAACCTGGCCTATCTCCGGCCCAACTGGGCCCGGGCCGTGGCGGAGCTGGTGAAGTCCCAGGGAGGCAGGCCCTTCCTGACGGACTGCAACACGCTGTACGTGGGCGGGCGGAAGAACGCACTGGACCACCTGGAATCCGCCTATGTCAACGGCTTCCACCCCTATGCCACAGGCTGCCACGTGGTCATTGCCGACGGCTTGAAGGGCACCGACGAGGTCTCCGTCCCCGTAGAGGGCGGCGAGTATGTAAAGGAGGCCAAAATCGGCCGGGCCGTCATGGATGCGGACGTGTTCGTTTCCCTCACCCACTTCAAGGGCCACGAGCAGGCGGGCATGGGCGGCGCGCTGAAAAACATCGGCATGGGCTGCGGCTCCCGGGCGGGCAAGATGGAACAGCACAACTCCGGCAAGCCCTTTGTCAAGGCGGACAAGTGCATCGGCTGTAAAGCCTGCGCCAAAATCTGCGCCCACGACGCCCCCGGGTTCGGCCCCGACGGCAAGGCTTCCATCGACACGGACAAATGCGTAGGCTGCGGCCGGTGCCTCGCCGTCTGCCCCAAGGACGCCATCGACTGCCTCTATGACGAGGCCCCCACCATCCTGAACAAGAAAATTGCCGAGTACACCAAGGCCGTGGTGGACGGGCGGCCCTGCTTCCACGTGTCCCTGGTACTGGACGTCTCCCCCAACTGCGACTGCCACGGGGAAAACGACGTCCCCATCGCCGCAGATGTGGGCATGTTCGCCTCCTTCGACCCTGTGGCCCTGGATCAGGCCTGTGCCGACGCGGTGGCGGCCCAGCCCCCCATGCCGGGCTCCGTGCTGTTTGACGAGGGCTTCGACTGCTCCTGCGGCGACATCCTCCAGGCGGCCCACCCCGACACCCACTGGCAGTCCTGCCTGGAGCACGCGGAGAAGCTGGGCCTGGGAAGCCGGAAGTACGAGCTCATTAAAATCTGACCCATCAGCCGCCCGCCGGAAGCACCTGCCTTCCGGCGGGCTTTGCCATACATCGGAGGCATGGATTTCATAAATTGAAACCGGACGGCGCCAGACCTCCCTTCCTCCTGTTTTCCGGTTCTATCCACTCCGTCCCCCTCATAGGATACGGTATCACGACCGAGAGGTGGACAACATGACGACAAAAAATGAAGTGCTGCTGGAGGGACTGGTCCTGGGGGAGCCGGAGTGGTCCCACGAGAACCACGGCGCGCAGTTTTACCGGGTATATCTCCAGGTCCCCCGGCTCAGCGGTCAGGTGGACCTTCTGCCGGTGCTGCTGCCCGGGGGCCTTGCCGCCCAGGCGGCGGAGGGGCGGCTCCTTCGCATCCGGGGCCAGCTCCGCTCCTTCAACAACCGCAGCGGCGTGGGCAGCCGTCTGGTGCTGACGGTCTACGCCCAGGAGATCCAGCCGGGACAGGACGAGCCTCAGAATGAAATTTCCCTTTCCGGCACCCTGTGCAAGCCCCCGGTTTTCCGCCGGACCCCCCTGGGGCGGAGCATCTGTGATCTGATGCTGGCGGTCCCCCGGCGCTATGGCCGGGCGGACTACCTGCCGGTCATCGCCTGGGGCCAGCTGGCGGTGAAGGCCAGCCGCCTCCAGGTAGGGGACACCCTGGCCCTGGAGGGCCGAGTCCAGAGCCGTACATACCACAAGGCCCTGGAGTCCGGGGAGACGGAGGAGCGGACGGCCTACGAGGTGTCCATGATGCGCCTGCTGGACCCGGAGGCCGCGGAAACATGAAGAAGAAAGCCCTCCGCTCAGGCGGAGGGCTTTTTCCTAATGAAAAGGAAGGGAAGCTGTCAGCTCATTCGTGCTTGCGCAGCCGCAGTTACAGGAAGCTCATCAGGTTGAAGGCCAGAATCAGTCCGGAGAACACGATGGACACGGTGGAGCACAGTTTGATCAGAATGTTCAGGGAGGGACCGGAGGTATCCTTGAAGGGATCGCCCACGGTGTCGCCCACAACAGCCGCCTTGTGCTGGTCGGAGCCCTTGCCGCCGTGGTGTCCGGTTTCAATGTACTTTTTGGCGTTGTCCCAAGCGCCGCCGGCGTTGGACATGAACACCGCCATGGCGAAGCCGGAGACGGACACACCGCCCAGCAGTCCCACAACGCCCGTGGGCCCAAGAATCAAGCCGGTGACGATGGGCACCACAATGGCCAGCACGGCGGGCGTCACCATTTCGTGGAGGGCGCCCTTGGTGCAGAGGCCCACACAGGAGGCGTAGTCCGGCTCGGCCTTGTACTCCATGATGCCGGGGATTTCCTTGAACTGGCGGCGAACCTCCACCACGATGGACTGGGCCGCCTTCTGCACGGCGTTCATGGTTTCGGCGGTGAAGACGAAGGTCAGCATGGCGCCAATGAAGAGGCCGACCAGGACCGTGGGGCTGGTGAGGGTGAAGTTCAGAATTTCGTCGGTGTTGTCCTGGACAATGTTGACGTAGCTGACCAGCAGGGCCAGGGCGGTCAGGGAGGCGGAGCCGATGGCAAAGCCCTTGCCGGTGGCGGCGGTGGTGTTGCCCAGGGAGTCCAGTGCGTCGGTCCGCTGGCGGACGGTCTCGGGCAGGCCGCTCATTTCCGCGATGCCTCCGGCGTTGTCGGCCACGGGGCCGTAGGCGTCCGTCGCCAGGGTGATACCCAGGGTGGAGAGCATGCCCACGCCGGCGATGCCGATGCCGTAGAGTCCCTGGTTGAAGGCGGCGGTGAAGTGGCCCGCGCCGTCCACGATCTGGACGGTGCCTCCGGCGGCGAAGTAGCTCACCAGCACCGCCACAGCCACGATGATGATGGAGGTCATGGTGGATTTCAGGCCCAGGGAGACGCCGCCGATGATGATGGTGGCGGAGCCGGTCTCGGAGGCCGCCGCCAGCTCCTGGGTGGGCTTATAGGTGTCGGAGGTGTAGTACTCCGTGAAGTAGCCGATGGCGCAGCCGCCGATGAGGCCGCAGAGGATGGCAACATACACGCCCCAGCTGCCCAGAATCCAATAGGTCAGGGGAGCCGCCAGCGCGGCCGCCAGCACGGCGGCGGTATAGGTGCCGATGCGGAGGCTCTTCAGCAGGGACTCCTGGGTGGCGTTCTCCTTGGTCTTCACCAGGAAGGAGCCAAAGATGGAGCAGATGATGCCGCAGACCGCCAGGGCCACAGGGAGCAGCATGCCGTTCCAGCCGTAGCCGCCCACGGCGCCCAGGGCGAAGGTGGCCAGGATGGAGCCCACATAGGACTCGTAGAGGTCCGCGCCCATGCCGGCCACGTCGCCCACGTTGTCTCCCACGTTGTCCGCGATGGTAGCGGGGTTCCGGGGGTCGTCCTCAGGAATGCCGGCCTCCACCTTGCCCACCAGGTCCGCGCCCACGTCGGCAGCCTTGGTGTAGATGCCGCCGCCCACCCGGGCGAAGAGGGCCATGAAGCTGGCGCCCATTCCGTTCATTACCATGATGTTGCCCAGGGCAATGGGGTCGTTGACGCCGAAGGCATACCGCAGCAGGAAGAACCACATGGTGATGTCCAGCATGCCCAGGCCCACCACGGTGAAGCCCATGACGGAGCCGGAGGAGAAGGCCACGCGCAGGCCCTTGTTCAGGCTCTCGGAAGCTGCCTGGGCCGTGCGGGCATTGGAGTTGGTGGCGATCTTCATTCCAATGAAGCCGGCCAGCATGGAGAAAATGCCGCCGGTGACAAAGGCGAAGGGAGTGAACTTGGAGAGCATCTTCCCTTCGGTGGCAAAGGCGATGACCAGCAGAATGACAAAGACCACGATAAAGACCTTGAACACCGTAGTGTACTGCTGTTTTAGGTAAGCGTTTGCGCCGGAGCGGATGTTCGCGGCGATTTTACGCATTTTTTCGCTTCCTTCCGAGTAAGAAAGCACTTTTCTTGCCTGCATAACGGCAAAAAGTCCGGCGACCAGCGCGCCTATGAAACCGATCCAAAACAAGTTTTCCATCAATTTCTCTCCTCCTCTTGGTTTTGCGCCCTTGACTGTGTAGCCTTATTGTAACATATCCGAACATTTTTTCAAGAGATGAATCCAATTTTTCTTACGCAAACGTTGTATTTCTTATAATTGCCCAAAATTAACCCAGGAAATATAGGCATATTGCTTTACGAACTCGGAAAATTTTCGTAAATTTGCCGGTTTGATAGCGCAAATTCTGACATTTCTATAACAATCTCTCCAGCTGCAAGAAAATGCACTTCCAAAAATTTCAATTTTTTACGCAAATTATTGAATTTTTGCGTAGTTTTTTGCGCTCTCTGCCGGAGGGTGGTCTCCTTCGCCACGCACCGCTTTGCGAAAAACGCTCCCCCTGGAGCACATTCGTCCAGGGGGAGCGCATTTTTTACTATTTCTCAGGAAACCAGCCGGAAATCCGTGAAAACCCAGCGGTCGTCCTCAAAGGCGTAAGGGAAGGACCAGCTCTCCAGGCCCACCACGGTTTCCCGGTCCTCGCCCAGCAGGTCCACCGTCACGTTGACAAACCAGACGGCCTCCTCCTGCTGTTCCGCCTCCACCAGGGCCTGTCCCTTTCCGGCGTCCGGCTCCCGGCTGTCTCCGGAGACAAAGAGCACGCCGTCTATGTCCCGGTATTGAATCCGGGCGCTCTTCCCGTCCAGAAGGAAGTCCGTCAGCTCCCGGGAGAACACGCCCCGCAGGCAGGCCCGCAGGTCCTCCAGATCTCCCACGCCCTCCATTGCCACACGGTAATAGGTCCTGCTGTTCAGATGGACGGATTCGCCGGAGGTGGGCAGGGGGGCCAGATCAAACCAGCCGTAGACCCGCCGGGCCCGCTCGTAGGCCGCCAGCACCTCCGCCTCCGGCATGGGCCGGGCGGAGGACTCCACCATGGAAGAGCTCATGTTCTCCGCCTGGGCCGCCGGGGCGGCAGGCACGCGGGGCGCAGAGGCGGCAGACACCTCCCCGGAGGGGGCGGCACAGCCTGAGAGAACCAGCGTAAACAACAGTGCGGCCATGACTTTGCGCATCGCGTCGTCCCCCTTTCCTCCGCCTGACGATTCCGGCGCCCCGGAAAGCGGGCCATCCGCTCCAGGGGGCCTGTCTTTAGTTCAAATGTATCATATCCGGCGGCAAAACGCCACAAAAATTTTCCATAAAATCCACGATTTTTCGCGGTCTTTTTTGTCGTGTTCATACAGCATCTGGTAGGCAATGGAAAAAGCCCGCCCCATATGGTGGGAACGGGCTCCGTCAGCTTTGATTTCTCAAACGAGGCAATATGATGGAGGCTGCGGCCGCCGGTCTTCGGGGACCGTCATATCGTCAACGGGCAGAAGCCCGATTCGCAGAAAAAGAAAAATCCACGCCGACGGCGTGGCTTCCGGTTTTCAGCGATCGCTGTGAGTCCAAGGCTCATCCAGAAAGATCATGTCGTCCAAATCGTCCGGTAATGCTTGCGCAAAGATTTTCATGTCTCTAATTCTCCTCTCTTGAATTTTCTATTGAAAAGAATACCACATCCGTTAACATAATGCAAGAGGAATTTTCTGTATTTCATAATTTTTTTAAATTTACCCCCGGCTGATTTCGTCATCCCGCCTTAAGGTCAGCCTTTTGGCGGCGGGACGCACGAAGTTTTCTGTATCCCCCCGTCGTTCTTTGTTTATTTTTCCTCTCGCCAGGGAAAGACTGCCTGTGCTATACTGCCCTTATCATCGGATTATTACCGTTTTCCGGCTTGGAGGTGTCTATGGAGAGGCGTTCCAAACGGCCCCGCCGCCGCGGGCGGGGGCTGCTGTTCCTGCTGGCCCTGGGGGTCCTGGCGGGACTCTACGTCCGTTGGGGCAACACGGCCCTGCAAGCCTCCTCCTTCTCCCCCGTCCTCCGGGATCTGCCCCAGGGCTTTGACGGCTGCCGGCTTGTGGTGCTGGGAGACCTGCACTCCACCTTTTTCGGCGAAAAAAACCAACGGCTCCTGGAGGCCGTGGAGGCCCAGGAACCGGAATACATCTTTTTAGTGGGCGATCTGCTGGACGCCTTCCGGGACATCCCCCCAGGCTACGCGGAGGAGACGGCGGCGGGCTTGGCACGCATCGCCCCCACCTACTACGTCACCGGCAACCACGAGTGGGCCATCGGGAACGTGCCGGAGCTGAAGCAGACCCTGGAAGCGCAGGGAGTAACGGTGCTGTCCAATCAGTTCGTCACCCTGGAGCGGAACGGAGACACGGCAATCCTGGCGGGCATCGACGATCCCAACGGCTATGCGGACCAGAAGACTCCGGAGGCTCTGGCGGAGGAGGTCCGGGCCGCATGGGGGGACCCCTTCTGGATGCTGCTGGCCCACCGGAACGACCATTTTCCGGACCAGTACAGCCTGCTGGAGGCGGACCTTGTCATCTCAGGCCACGGACACGGCGGGGTCATCCGCCTGCCCTTCACAGACGGGCTGGTGTCCACGGACCGGACCTTCTTCCCCTCCTACACGGCGGGGCTCTATGCGCAGAACGGCTCCACGCTGTTCGTCACCCGGGGGCTAGGAAATACGGGGCCCAGCTTCCGGCTGTTCAACCGGCCGGAGGTGGCGGCGGTCACTCTGCGGCGGGGATGAACGGCGTTTCCCGCAGGGCGTCGGAGATTTGGGAACCCATGCGGAGGCCGTAATAAAAGGAATACATGCTCCGGATGACCGCCGGATCACCCCGGAGATACTTCGGCCAATCCTTTTCGTCCGGAATCTTGACGGGGGAAACGTAAAGGTCCTCCACAATTTGAGGAATTTCTGTCATGGCAGTCATTTCCTTTCACACATATTTAAGTATGGTTTCATCGTATCACACCTTAATAGGTATGTCAAGAGGGGGAAGTATGGATTTCACCGAAAAAATTCGCATGCTCCGAAAAGAGAAGGGCATGAGCCAACCTGCCGTTGCGAAAGGGATGGGCATTTCCATGCGCGGATACCAAAATATTGAGTTGGGCACGGAACCCCGATACAGCTCTCTTTTCCGCATTGCGGAGTATTATGACGTGTCCGTAGACTGGCTGATGGGCCGGACCGAAAACCGTCACGCCCACCGGGAGTAAGGGGCCGCAAGGATGGGTTTCCGGTCTTTCCGGAGTCCGGCATCAGGGGAAAAAGGGCGGACACACAAGCCTGCCCCTATCAGGTGTTCTATTGGCAAACGGGTGAGCCCTGGAGGGCGGGAAGCGACAGAGCCTCTCCCCCACAGGGTGTCCTATCGACAGAAGGGCAATCTCTGAGGAAATGACCTGACCAGGGGGTCAGGCCCCACAGAGTGTTCTACCGATAGAAGGGCAGGCCCGGAAAAAGGCGGACGAATACCCTCTACCGCCAGATCAGCGGCAGCAGAAAGAGGAGCTGGTCCATTCGTCACGGGACAAACCCCCGCCGAATCCGATTGCGCGAGGGAAGTCATTCCGGCTCCGCCGATCATTCAGCCGCGCCCCCGCGTCGTCCCCGTATCCTTCTTTTTCTCTTTTGGACCGTGCACGGCCCGTTTTCTCTTTTTCTTCTGGAAGAAAAAGAGAAAATGGGGGGTGCATTGCACCAGCCATCGCTG
>CAJTZL010000048.1 GCA_910583695.1 uncultured Oscillibacter sp. | reverse complement strand
GAAAGGAAAAGAGCTACGAGAGAAACCCATCAGGGGTTTCTCTCGTTTTCAATCATTAAGTTTTTCAGAATGGTTTCGCATTCTGAAAAACTTGCTCAGGCCGTCGAAAAGGTATTTTTGACGGCCTGAGCCCGCCGTTTCCGGCGGGCTCAGCTTACAAAGAATGTCATGTCTGAAGGCGAGGGCTTGGTGTTTCACGTGAAACAATTTCAAGGGCATCCGCAGCCCCGGCCCAGGAGCCGGACGCTGTAGGGGGGGACGGGGGCCTCCCGTCCGGAAAGCGCCTCACCGGTGTACAGATCCCGGAAGCCCTCCCCCGGCAGGGAGACGGTGCGCACCTCTGGGCTGGCGTTGACCAGCGTGGCGGTGGCTTCGTCAAAGGTCTCCCGGATATAGGCCAGCAGGGGACCCCGGGCCTCCAGCCAGGAGAGGGAGCCTCGGCGGAGGGAGCTCCGGTTCTTCCGGAGCTGTCCCAGCCAGCGGAACCAGGCCAGAAGCGCCGAGTCCTCATGGCCCCAGGGGTAGGTCCGGCGGTTGAAGGGGTCCGCTGCGCCCTCCATGCCGGTCTCGTCTCCATAATAGACCATAGGGGAACCGGGGAAGGTGAAGAGAATGGCCGCCGCCACGTGGAGCCGCTCCAGACCCGCCTCCCGCTGATGGGGAGTCAGGTGGAAGGTGGACTGGGCGTCCCGGCCCTCCGGCAGGGGGACGCCGCCCAGAATTGTGAGGACCCGGGGGGTGTCGTGGGTTCCCAGGAAATTCATGGCGGAGTAAAAGGCGGCGGGGGGATAGTTCTCCCGGATGGTCTCCATGGCCTCCTTGAAATCCTCCGCCGGGCCGTCCAGCAGGTAGTTCAGCAGGGCGGTGCGGAAGGGGTAATTCATCACGCCGTGGAGCTCTTTTCCGTGGAAGTACTTCCGGCGGCGGGAATAGGAGATCTTATTGCTGGCGTCCTCCCAGACCTCACCGATGACCATGGCATCGGGGTCTGTTTCCTCCACGGCGGAGCGGAGCTTTTCAATGAACTCATCGGGGAGCTCGTCCGCCACGTCCAGCCGCCAGCCGGAGGCCCCGGCCCGGAGCCAGCGCTTCACCACGGAGTTTTCCCCCTCGATGATGTAATCCACGTAATCGGGACAGTCCTCCCGGACATTGGGCAGGGTGCTGATGCCCCACCAGGAGTCGTAGGACCCGGGCCAGTCGCTGAACTGGAACCAGGGGTAATAGGGACTCTCCCGGCTCTGGGCGGCCCCCAGAGTGGGGTAGAAGCCGTCGGCGTTGAAATAGACGCTCTGGGAGCCGGTGTGGTTGAACACGCCGTCCAGCAGAATGCGGATGCCCTTCTCCCTGGCCTTGGCGCAGAGGTCCCGGAACGCCTCTTCCGTCCCCAGCATGGGGTCAATGCGGGTGTAATCCGCCGTGTTGTAGCGGTGGTTGGAGGCGGACTCAAAAATGGGGCAGAAATAGAGGGTGGAGACCCCCAGAGCCTCCAGATCGTCCAGGTGGGCGGCCACGCCCGCCAGGGACCCGCCGAAAAAGTCCCGGTTCTTGATCTCGCCGTCCTCCGGCTGCCACACGGGGCTGTCCTCCCAGCTCTGGTGGACCCAGCGGTTTCCGATGAGGCCCGAGGGGTCCGGGATCTCCAGGCGGCAATACCGGTCCGGGAAGATCTGATAGGTCACGCCCTCGCCGAACCAGGAGGGGGTGGGGCGCTCCTCATAGACCGTGAGCTGCCAGGGGTGGGGCTCCCCCTGACTGCGGTAGCCGGTCTTGTCCAGAAGGCAGCCGGTGCCGTCGTCCCGCCAGAAGCGGAACCAGTACCAGACCAGCTCCGGCGTCTGAAAGGGGATGAGGGTGAGGGAGAAGCAGGCCCGATCCTCCTGAAGGCCGGAGAAGGGCATCTCCGCCTCCATCTCGTGGCCGGCGAACTCCCGGCGGATGATGACCGAGCAGTGGGTGAAGCCCTCGGCGGAGAGGGGGCGGCAGGTAAGGGACCACTCCTTCCCGCAGGGAAGGGCGCCGTAGGGCTTCTTGCACTGAGCGTCGCGGGAGTCAAAGACGGCAGAAACGTTCATTCAAAAAACTCCTTGTTTGTACGATTGAGGGGAATGCGCATGTTTCACGTGAAACCGTTTGCCGGGCGGACAAACAAGCCCGCCCCTGCAAGCATTTCGGTTAGGGCAGGAGCTGGTTTTCCCCGGTGACGGCGGAATCGTCCGCGCCGGGGGTGAAATAGGCGTTGAGGATGTTGACGGCGGTGGAGGCCAGGGCCGCGCCGGCGTCTGCCCGCTCGATGGCGATGGCCACGGCAATTTCCGGGTCGTCGTAGGGGGCAAAGCAGATGAAGACGCCGTGGTTTTTTGTGTCCGCCCGGACTTGGGAGGTGCCGGTCTTGGCTCCGGCGGAGACCACGCAGTTCTTGAAGTAGGGGGAGAGGGTGCCCTCCACCAGTCCCTTCATGCCCTCCTTCACGGCCTGGAGGTTTTCGTCGCTGATATCAATAGTGTTCAGGGGCTCCGTATTGCCCACCGCCACAACGGAGGAGTAGTCGTAGGACTTGACGGCCTTCAGCAGGTGGGCCTGACAGTGCTTCCCGCCGGAGACCAGGGTGGCCACGTAGTTGGCCAGCTGGAGAGGGGAGTAGAGCTGGGTGCCCTGGCCGTAGGCCGCCCAGGGGGCCTGATCCTGGCCCTGGGGGTTTTCCGGCAGAAGACCGGCGGTTTCGGGAATCTCAATGCCTGTCTTTTCCCCCAGGCCGAACATGACGAGATACTCCCGGAGGGTTTCCATTTGCATGCGGTAGCCCAGCTCCGAGAAGAAATAGTTGCAGGAGTTGGTAATGGCCCCGGTAACATTCAGGTTTCCGTGACCGGAGATCTTCCAGCACTTGGAATAGCTGTTGATCTCGTCTCCGGGATAACGCCAGATGCCGGTGTCCTTGATTTTCTCCGTCAGAGTGGTGTTTCCGCTGAGGAGGCCCGCCATAGCCGTAAAGGGCTTTAGCGTGGAACCGGGAGGATATTTGCCCACGGTGGCCCGGTTGAACATGGGCCGGGTGGGATCGTCCCGAAGAACGGCGAAATTTTCCCGCCAGGTGGAGAGGTCATAGGTGGGGTGGGAGGCCAGGGCCAGCACTTCACCGGTGCCCACCCGGACCACCGCCGCCCCCGCGCCCCGGGTCTCGTCGCCGTCGGCGTTCAGGCGGGTGACGGTTTCCGCCAGGAAATCCTCCACCTGGGCCTGGAAGTCCAGGTCGATGGTCAGCTCCACGGTGTTGCCGGGGACAGGCTCCGTGAAGTAGTATTCCCCGGTGATTTTCCCCTCGTCGTTGGTGGCGACCATCCGGCGGCCGTCCTTGCCCTTGAGGTATTCCTCGAAGGCCAGCTCCGCGCCCTCCTTGCCGATCAGGTCGTCGTAGTCGTAACCCTTTTGCTTCAGGGAGGGATAGTCGTCCTCAATGCCGATGCTGCCCACGTAGCCCAGAATATGGGCGGCGCAGGTGGTTTCATACTCCCGGACGGAGGAGAGGGTCACTTTGGCCCCGGCGTAGTTCCCGTCGCTGAGGAGGGAGATGAAGGGGGTGTCGATGTCCTCCGCCAGGACATAGGCGGCGTAGTTGTCCAGCTTCCGGACGGAGAGCTCGTACTGGACGCCCAGGACCATTCGGGCCTGAGTCATCGTGTAAGCCTCCGGAATGCCCAGCTCCTGGCGCATGACGCCGATGAGCTGGGCGGGGGTGATGCCGGCCTCCACCAGCAGGTCCTCCGTCAGGTCCTCGATGGTGAGGCGCTCCAGCAGAAGCCCGGCCCGCTTTTCGGGGCTGAGCTCCTCGACAGGGACGGCTTCCCCGGCCTCCTCGCCCTCTTCGGGCTCCGGCTCCGGAGCGGAGAGGGCCTCCGGATGGCGAAGGAGATACTGGCCCAGGGCCTCCGCACAGGGCTTGAGGCTTTTCAGGTAGGCCAGGAAGAGCTTTTTCTGCTGGTTGTCCAGCTGGTCCACGGTGCAGCGGTAGGGGGCCAGCCGGGAGATGGGCAGGTTGTCGCTCCAGGCCACGCCCTCCTGCTGGCAGAGCTGGACAAGGCGCAGAATGGCCTCGTTGCTGTCGCCGCCGGGAGGGAGCAGGTCCGCGTCAAAGGTCAGGTCGTAGGTGGAGCGGTTGGAGACCAGGGGCTTGCCGTTGCGGTCGGTGATGATGCCCCGGGAGGCCTCCACCTTCTCCGGGCGGACGATGGAGCGGATGGCCTGGGCGGCGTATTCCTCGTGGTGGATAACCTGCACGTCGTAGAGCACGAAGAGGTAGGCCAGCAGGATCAGGGACAGGAGGGCGGCCAGCACATAAAGCCGGGTGTTTTGCATTTCCTTGCGGTCCATAGGATGCCTTTCTATCAGAGTCTGCCTGAGGGGAAGACGGCGCTCCGCCGCTCTGGCCCGGAGAACGCCGGGACCGGGGCGCCGGAAGCCGCTTCCCCGTGGGGATGCGGTTCACGAAGAGCCTGCCTTGCAGGGAGGAGCGCCGCTGCCCTCCGGGAAGAAGGAGGGTCAGTCGTCCAGATGCGTGCGCCGGAAAACGGCGCGGTAGAGCAGGGTCAGGGGGATGACAAAGGGGGCGGCCACGCAGAACTCCTGCACCATCACCAGGGCCCCCGCCTCCCAGGCGGCGGTCCCCCGCATCCAGAGAATCAGACAGCGGAAGCCGCCGTGAAGCAGGAAGGCGGCGGCGGCGGAGACAAAGGAGCAGAGGAACCCGGCGGAAAACCAGCTCTGGGACAGCAGTCCGGCGCAGAGGCCTGCCAGAGGGAAGATCATCGTGTACAGGCAGGGCACGGGCCCCGGAAGCAGCAGGTCGCAGACCACGCCGAGGCACAGGGAGAAAATCGTCCCCGCCAGGGGCCCCTCGAAGGCGGCGGGAATGGCCGCCAGAAGGGGATAGAGAAAGGGAATCACGCCCCAGAAGGTCAGCCGCTGGAGAAGACCCGTCTGCACAAAGAGGCAGAGGGCCGTAGCGGCGGCATAGAGGGACCATTTGAAGATGGTTTCGTTTCTGGCAATCATAAGCGGTCCTCCCCGGCGTCAGGTGACGATCTCAAAGGACTTGATGACGAACACCTCCGTCAGGGCGTCAAAGTCCGCCGCCGGAATCAAAGTGGCATAGGAGGCCGCGCCGGAGTCGTCCAGCCGGACCTCCTCCACGGAGCCGATCACCAGCCCGGAGGGATAGTACCCGTTGAGGCCGGAAGTCACCACAATGTCCCCGGCCATGGGGTCGCAGTCCGGGGGCAGGTAGTCCAGCCGCAGGCGGTTTTCCCGCATCATGGAAAAGTCCCCCTGGGCTACGCCCAGATCCTTGGTCCGGAACACCTGGGCGCCCAGGGACGTGTCCGTATCCACCAGGGTCAGCACGGTGGACCAGTTGGTTCCCGCCCGGTCGACGACACCCACCAGATTGCCGCACTCGTCGATGACGCAGTCCCCCACCTCGATGCCCAGGGAGGTCCCCTTGTTCAGTGTCAGGGAGGAGGTCCAGTTGGTGACGGCGTGCTCCGTGACCATGGCGGCCTCGAAGTCCGTGAGATCCCGGCGCTGTTTGGTCAGGTTCATCAGCTCCCGGAACTTCTTGTTTTCCTCCACGTCCGCCTCCGCCTGACGGATGGTCTCCTCCATCCTGGCGATCTGCTGGCGGAGGGCGGCGTTTTCCGCCTGGAGATCCGTGGTGTTCTTGTAGTAGTTCTGGAGGTCGTTGAACCACGTGGCCACGGCCGTGTAGCCCGCCCGGAAGGGCGAGACCAGAATCCCCGTCAGGTTTGCCAGCGGGGAGGCGTTGGCGCTGAGCACCGACATCACCGCCATGGCCACAGACAAGACGGCGGCGGCGAAGAGCACCCAGAGCCCGTGCTGTTTCAGGAAATTTTTCAATCCAATCACCTATCAAAGGGCAGAGATAAAAAGGAAGCTCCCTTTTCCCGGAAGGGTCCCCGAAGCCCTCCCGCCGGGCACACCGGGGGAGGCGGGCCGTTTTGAAAAGAGAACGCTCAAAACAGGGAGACCCCGAATTGTGCCAGCATCCGGGAGAGGCGCAGTACCGGCAGGCCCATGACGTTGAAGAAGTCGCCCTCCAGCCGCTCCACCAGCAGGGCCCCCTGGCCCTGGACTCCGTAGGCCCCGGCCTTGTCCATGGGCTCCCCGGTGGCGATGTAGCGGCGGAGCTCCTCCTCCGAGGCGGAGCGGAAGAAGACGTCCGTGGACTCCGTCTCCGTCAGCCGCCAGGCTCCCCGGCAGACGGAGACCCCGGTGCAGACGGTGTGCCTCCGTCCCTGGAGGGCGGTGAGCATCTCCAGGGCGTGGGCCTCGTCCCGGGGCTTGCCCAGCCGACGGTCATCCAGAAAGACCATGGTATCCGCAGTGATCACGATATCCTCCGGCCCGCAGAGCTTCCCGGCGGCCTCCGCCTTCTCCCGGGAAATATAGGACACCACCTCCTGGGGGGTCAGCCCCTCGGGGAAGGACTCCTCCACCTCCGGCACTCGGACGGAAAAGTTCGTCACTCCGATGCGCTCCAATAGCTCCCGCCGCCGGGGAGACCCGGAGGCCAGTACAATCTGTGCCATAAATATGCTACCTCTTGTTAAATATCAGTTTCGCTGCCGCGCGCATGGCGGACGCCGGTTCGTTCCATCCTGTACCTGAACACGGTCCCCAAATTCGCGGCATACCCCGCCGCTCCGGCCGGAGAAACACTGGACCATCAAAGCGCGGTTAAGCTCTTTTTGGATACGTTCTTTCCGTATCATCTCCCGGTGGAGCCGAAGCCGCCCCGGTCGGGGCCCTCCAGCCGCTCCACCCGGGTAAACACCAGGGGGGGCTGGTTCTCCACAATGCGGAACTGGCAGAGCCGGGTGTTTTTGGGGATGCACACGTCCCGGGTGGCATAGGCGGGCCAGCGCCACTGGTCCCCGTCCCCCCGGTAGGAGCCGTCCACCACGCCCATGGAGTTGGCCTGCAGGAGCCCATAATTCTTAAAGGTGGAGCTCCGGGGGACCACATGGGCCTCGTACCCTTCCGGCAGGGCCACGGCAATACCCAGGGGAATGAGCCGGAACTCCCCGGCCTTCAGGGAGAGGTCCTCCGCCGCCCGGAGGTCCACCCAGTCGGAGCCGGGAACACAGCAGAGCTCCTCCAGATCCTCCACAATGTATTTAACCTTCAATTCCTTGCTCTCTCTCATGGTAACGCTCCCGTGCAATTCTATTTTGTAAAATTTCGTCGAAATTCAACGTGCTGTATTTACTCGACACCCCGCAGATACAGCCCCCGGGTAAATTCTCCCGCCGGGGCAGCGTGGTCCTGATAGCTCCGGCAGATTCGGACGCACTCCTCCGGGCTCTCCGTGGTGAAGCGGAGGCGGGCGAAGGAAAGGCCCAGCTGCCGCCAGTCCGGCCGGTCCGCCAGATAGAGGGGGCGGGAGTTCTCCACCTCCGTCCTGTGCCCGAAGGCGGGGAGAAGGGGGAAGGCCGCGCCGGTGCGGTCCTGCAAAGAATTGGGCCGGTCGCAGCGGCAGCCCGCGGTGTTTTGAATCAGGCAGTTCTCCGTAATCATCAGAGGCAGACGACCGTAGACGATGGCCTCCGCCGGGAGAACCTTCTTCATGTCCCGAATCTGGGAAAAGCGCAGCTCAAAGGAGAGGCAGGCGGAGTCCAGCCCCTTCCTTTGGAGGAAGTCCAGGGAGCGGCTGTTGAAGACGTTGAGCCCATAGTCCCCATAGAGCCTCCATCCACCGTCCCGGACCAGGGGGAAGTGCCCCAGGTTTCCCAGCAGCAGCCCGGAAACGCCCAGGGTCCGGGCCTTGTCCAGCCAGCGGCGGAGCAGGTCCTCGTCCCGGTCCCGCCACACCCGGGGGAGAATGGCGCAGTACTCCGTCTCCGCCTCCGGCAGGGAGGGCACGTCCGCCAGCAGCTCCAGGGGCACATGGACCCGGGCGGGCCGGAAGTCCAAAAGCCCCCCCGTCAGCTGGGCGGCGCTCACGACGGAGACCGTCAGCCGGGGCTCCGCCTCCGAACAGTCCACATCCGGCAGGGGCGGCGGGGGGAAGCGCTCCCAGCGGACCGGGGGCGCGGACCGGGCGGCGCTGAGGGCCTCCAGCGCATCCCGCCGCAGGCCGTTGAGGGCGGCGGCGGAGAGGTACAGGCCCGGCTCCGCCGTCACGTCCGCCCCGGCGCAGCGGTAGGGGGTCCCGCCGGTCTTTTGGAGGCGGGCGGAGAGGTCCTCCGCCGTCAGGGCCCGGTTTCCGGCGGGCTCCGGGACGGGGCCGGTGACGGTGACGGCGTTTCCGCAGCCGTCGTCCGCCGCCAGGGAGCAAGGGACTCCGGCCCGCACCACGCAGGTAAATTCCACGGGAATCTGGCGGTCCGTCTCCGGGGGAAGGGGCTCCTCCGCCGCCGGCGCGTTTTCCGGGCGGAAGCCCAGCATCTCCCGGCCCTTTTCCCCCCGCCAATAGGCGTCGGTAAAGCCGGAGCGGGAGAAGGCCCGCTCCAAAATCTCCCGCTCCTGGGGGGTGGGCGTTCGGTCCTCCTCCAGAAGACGGGCGTAAATCCCGGTGACGGCGGCCACGTAGCCGGGGGATTTCATCCGCCCCTCGATCTTCAGGCAGGACACGCCCATGTCCCGCATCTCCCCTAGGTGGTCCGCCAGGGAGGAGTCCTTGAGGCTCAGGGGCCGCCGGTCCCTGGCCGCCTCGTTGACCCCGTAGGGCAGGCGGCAGGGCTGGGCGCAGCGCCCCCGGTTGCCGGAGCGGCCCCCGATGAGGGCGCTCATGGCGCACTGGCCGGAGTAGCACATGCACAGGGCTCCGTGGACAAAGACCTCCACCTCCGCAGGACAGCCCCGGCAAACGGCCTCCGTCTCCTCCCGGGAGCACTCCCGGGCCAGGACCACCCGCTCGCAGCCGTCCCCGGCGATTTCGCAGGCGCCGCCGGTGGTGAAAAGGCTCATCTGGGTGCTGGCATGGAGGGGCAGGTCCGGCAGGGTCTTCCGGAGCAGGTCAAAAAGGCCCCAGTCCTGGACCAGCACCGCGTCCACCCCCAGCCGGGAGGCGGTGCGGGCGGTTTCCAGGGCCTCGGGCAGCTCCCGGTCTGAGAGAAGAATGTTCAAGGTGAGAAAGACCCGCACGCCCCGGACATGGCAGTACGCCACAGCCTGGGCGAACTCCTCCTCCGAGAAGTTCCGGGCCCCCCGGCGGGCGTTGAAGGCCCCCCAGCCCAGGTACACGGCTCCTGCGCCGTGGGCTGCGGCGGCCTTCAGGGCCTCCGGGGACCCGGCGGGGGCCAGCAGTTCCGGCGGGACGGGGCGGCCCTCCAGAGTCAGAGGACGGCTCACTTGGAGCCCCGGCTGTCCAGCCGCTGCTGGAGCCGGACCACCTCCCGCTTCAGCTCGCTGACCTGGCTCTGGGCCTTCCCGGCCTCGTCCAGGTAGCCCTTGATCTGGCGGCGGAGCTGTTCGGCGGCGGCCTGGGCCTTGAAGAGCTCGTCGGCAATGTTGGCGGCGGTGAGGACGGCGGCGTCGGTCCGGCCCACCCGGGTGCTGTTGAGCACCTCATCCATCTTGTCGCCGACGTAAGCGCCCACCTTCTGCATGTAGGAGGGGGCCTCCTCCGCCACGAAGGTGTAGTCCTCTCCGCAGATGGTGACGACCACGCGGTTTGCCATAAAAAAACCTCCTTTTGCCTCGGAGAACGGGCTCCGGGGGCGGACTGCGTAATTTTACAGCGTACAGTATAGCACACCCGGCGGAGGTTCGCCACAAGAAATTCGGAAGAATTTAAAAAATTTACAAACCTGGAAGCGGGTTGTCATTTCCGCCCCGCCGTGCTAGGATAGGGGGCGGAGCGGCAAACCGGCGGGCCGAGGAGGGAACCGGTGAGCGTGCTGTCCCATGACCCAAGCCATGACTTTTTTTGTGGACGTGACCTGGGACGAGTACCGCCGATTGGCCGGGGAATATGAGATCGACGGGGGGCGCGGCCGACGAGGAAGTCATTGAAATACAAAAGGAGAGGAACGCAGGATGGAGAAAAAGATATCCTATAATGTGCAGTGGACGAGAGACCGGCTGACCACCCAGGCGCTGGGGAAATTCTGCGAGTATTATGCAAAAATGGCCCTGCTCTCTTATGGGATAAGAATCTACACGCCCGAGATTGACGACCACGGGATCGACTTTGTGGCGGAGGGGCGGAAGGGCTTTTTGAAGTTCCAGGTGAAAGGAGTCCGGGGACTTTCCCAGGTCTTCATGGAGAAGAGATATTTTGATGTGGAAGACGACGCGATGTTTTTGATTTTGATCCTGCTGATGGACGGGGAAGAGCCGGACCTGTACATCATTCCCTCCTCCGTCTGGCGGCAGGAGAGCAGGGTGTTTGTCTCCCATGAGTACGAGGGAAAAAAGTCAAGGCCGGATCACGCCGTCAATGTCTCCAGGAAAAATATGCCGGAGCTGGAGCCCTACAGGCTGGAAAACATGCTGCCGCTCTTCTGAGGCCCGGCCCAATCAAAAAAGGAAGGACGGTTCTGTCCTTCCTTTTCCGCGTTTCATCGGGCCTTCCGCCCGGCTCAATACCCCACGATGAGTCCCTTTTCCATGGCGTAAAAGCTGGTGAGGCCCCGGCAGGGGACCAGCTCCACGCTCTTAACGGGCAGGTCCCTCAAAATCTGTTCCCGGAGCTTCATGGCCCCCGGCAGGTTTTCGCAGTGGCAGACGATGACCTCTGCCCCGGTGCAGTCCTTGCTGTCCCGCATCAGGGCCGTCAGGACCTGATAGGTCTTGGCCTCCCCCCGGGCCTTGCCCGCCACGTGGATGGTCCCCTGGGGGGTGGCGTCGGCAATGACGTGGATGCCCAGGGAGTGGAGCAGGGTCCCGACCAGGGGGCGCATCCGGCCGTTTTTAATGAGGTTGTCGAAGTTCTCCAGGGTGAAGCAGGTCCGCAGGGCCGCCTGATACATCCGCAGCTGGGCGCAGATGTCCTCAAAGTCCCCCCCGGCCTCCAGAAGCTGCTTGGCCCGGCGAACCAGCAGAATCATGGCCCCTGCCGTGGCTTTGGAGTCGATGACGCAGATTTCCTTTTCCGGGTGCTCCTCCAGCACCATGTCCCGGCCCAGGATGGCAGCGCCGTAGGTGCCGGAGAGGTTGGCGGAGATGGTGAAGCACACTGCCCGGTCCGCCGCCTCAAAGGCCTTGGCAAAGGCGGCGGGGGAGGGACAGGCGGTGGAGGCGGCGGCCTTCTCCTGGGCCATGGCCCCCAGAAGCTGGGGGACCTCCAGCGCATCGTTGTCGATGAACTCCCGCTCTCCCACCTGGAGCCGCAGGGGCACCGTCTCAAAGAGGATTTCCCCGCCGTCAAATTCGCTCATGCGCAGGTCGCAGCTGCTGTCGCTTACAATTTTACAAATCATACAACACACCCCATAATATGGTTTCTAATATCATGTCTGATGTTATGATACAGGATTCCCCGGGAATTGTCAACCGAAAACGGGAAAAATCCGGAAAATTTCCCGGAGAGGAGGCGACGGAGGAGAAATCCCCTCCGTCGGAGGGGGCGGGAGGAAGGGGGAGCATTTTTTCCTTCAATCCACGGTTGACATAACGGTGTGGACAACTCTGTGGATAATGTGAAAAACTCTGCTCCTGGAAGGGGTCCCGGAGGTGGCGAGGGCATTATGGAATCCGGACGGGCGCAACATTTATCCGAAAAACGGCGCCCCAAGCCGGGAAAAGGCGGGAAAGGGACCCGGCCGCCCGGAGGGGGGTTGAACCCGGGGACTTCCTGTGATATAATCAAACCGTTTCAAAATCCTGGGTATTTACGGGATATTTCCCCTATATCCTGTGCCCGGAGGCGAAAAAAAGAGGCTCCCGGCGGAGACCGCCGGTTTTGGAGGAACTATGGCGAAGAAACAGGATTACGGCAACGACAGCATTTCCGCCCTCAAGGGCGCGGACCGGGTCCGGAAGCGGCCCGGCGTCATTTTCGGCTCCGACGGCCTGGACGGCTGCGAGCATGCGGTATTTGAGATCCTCTCCAACTCCATCGACGAGGCTCGGGAGGGCCACGGGAAGTCCATCACCGTCACCCGCTTCCTGGACCACAGCGTGGAGGTGGAGGACGCGGGCCGGGGCTGCCCGGTGGACTGGAACGAGAAGGAGCAGCGCTTCAACTGGGAGCTGGTCTTCTGCGAGCTGTACGCCGGGGGCAAGTACGACAATGCCTCCGGGGACAACTACGAGTTCTCCCTGGGACTGAACGGCCTGGGCTCCTGCGCCACCCAGTATGCCTCCCGCTATATGGATGTCACCGTCTGGCGGGACGGCTTCGAGTACCGCCTCCGCTTCGAGCGGGGAGAGATCGCGGGGGAGCTCCAAAAAACGCCCCTGCCCAAGTCCCAGGCCAAAAAGACCGGCACAAGGACCCGTTGGCTTCCCGACCTGGACGTGTTCACCGATATCCGCATCCCGGCGGAGTACTTCGCCGGCGTGATGAAGCGCCAGGCGGTGGTGAATGCCGGAATCACGTTCCACTTCCGCAACGAGACGGAGCCCGGGACCTTTGAGGAGACGGAGTTCGTCTATGAAAACGGCGTGGCGGACTACGTGGCGGAGCTGGCGGGGGAGACCGGCCTGACCTCCCCGGCCTTCTTCCAGGCGGAGAAGAGGGGCCGGGACCGGGAGGACAAGCCGGAGTACAAGGTGAAGCTGTCGGCGGCCTTCTGCTTTTCCAACCGGGTGAACGTGGTGGAGCACTACCACAATTCCAGCTGGCTGGAGCACGGGGGGAGCCCGGAGAAGGCCAGCCGTTCCGCCTTTGTCTCCGCCATCGACAAGTACCTCCGGGAGCAGGGGAAGTACCAGAAGAACGAGAGCAAAGTCACCTGGGCGGACGTGGAGGACTGCCTGATCTTAGTCACCAGCAACTTCTCCACCCAGACCAGCTATGAAAACCAGACGAAAAAGGCCATTACCAACAAGTTTGTCCAAGAGGCCATGACGGAGTTTCTCCGGTCCAACCTGGAGATTTACCTGATCGAGAACCACTTCGACGCGGAGAAGATCGCGGAGCAGGTGCTGCTGAACAAGCGGAGCCGGGAGAAGGCGGAGGAGGCCCGGCTGAGCATCAAGAAAAAGCTCTCCGGCAGCGTGGACATCGCCAACCGGGTGCAGAAGTTCGTGGACTGCCGGACGAAGGACGTGGACCGCCGGGAGATCTATATCGTGGAGGGCGACAGCGCCCTTGGCAGCGTGAAGCTGGCCCGGGACTCGGAGTACCAGGGCATCATGCCCATCCGGGGGAAGATTCTGAACTGCCTGAAGGCGGACTACGCCCGGATTTTCAAAAGCGAGATCATCACGGACCTCATCAAGGTCCTGGGCTGCGGCGTGGAAGTGACCAACCGGCACGCCAAGGACGTGTCCTCCTTTAACCTCTCCAATCTCCGCTGGAGCAAGGTGGTCATCTGCACCGACGGCGACGTGGACGGCTTCCAGATTCGGACCCTGGTGCTGACCATGCTCTACCGGCTGACGCCCACGCTGATTCGGGAGGGGTATGTGTATATCGCGGAGACCCCCCTCTTTGAGATCAACTGCGGGGAGAAGACCTGGTTTGCCTACTCCGACAAGGAGAAAAACGACATCGTCAAGGACCTGGAGGGGAAGAAATACAAGATTGACCGCTCCAAGGGCCTGGGCGAGAACGACCCGGACATGATGTGGCTGACGACGATGAACCCGGAGACCCGGCGGCTCATCCGGGTGATGCCGGAGGACGTGGAGCGGACGGCCCAGGTCTTTGACCTCCTCCTGGGGGACAACCTCCAGGGGCGGAAGGACCATATTGCGGAGAATGGGTACAAATATTTAGAGATGGCAGACATTTCCTAGGTGCGGCCTAGAGCCGCCAGAGGGCCCCGCCCTCTGGACTCCCGCCAGGGGAACCCAGGTTCCCCTGGACCCCTCTCATATCTTTTTATTGTGAATACCTCTCTCCATGAAATCCTGATGCAAAAGCCACCGCATATAACCAGACCGGGTGCGCAGGGTTTCATGTGCCAGCCGGGTCAAATGTTCATGGTCCTGCTCGGTCATTGTCACGCAGACGCGCTTGCTTTTATGCTTACTGTCAGCCATGCCACTCAGCACTCCTTATAAAAACGTCGTTTAAAGATGCGTTCAGTATACACGAAAATTTTCGCATATTTTGATGTGGCAGGAATGTTCTGGAGGTTGTCGCCATGGAACATACAGAAAGAATCATGAAAATTTTAGAAGAACGGAATATTACTGGATATAGATTGTCAAAAGAAATCGGTATTTCAAAAAGCCTGCCGGGCAAATGGAAGGCATATCCTTCCTCTAAGATATCCTCGGATATCTTGGTATCTATTGCCGATTATCTGGATTGCTCTGTGGATTACCTCCTTGGCCGGACCGACAATCCCAAAATGAATCAATAATTAAAGGGGCAGAATCATGCCAAAGAAGAAAACACCCGACGCCGGAAAGCCCAAGTCCGGCAACCCCAACGTTCTCGGTCTCCACGCCGCGGTGGTGGAGCAGCCCATCACCGACACCCTGGAGACCAACTACATGCCCTACGCCATGAGCGTCATCGTCTCCCGGGCCATCCCGGAGATCGACGGCTTCAAGCCCTCCCACCGCAAGCTCCTCTACACCATGTACAAAATGGGCCTCCTCGCGGGGGCGCGGACCAAGTCCGCCAACATCGTGGGCCAGACCATGCGCCTGAATCCCCACGGCGACGCCGCCATCTACGACACCATGGTGCGCCTCTCCCGGGGCTACGGAGCCCTGCTGACCCCCTTCGTGGACTCCAAGGGCAACTTCGGCAAACACTACTCCCGGGATATGTCCTGCGCCGCTCCCCGGTACACCGAGGCCAAGCTGACCCCCATCTGCCAGGAGCTGTTCCGGGACATCGACTCGGACACGGTGGACTTCGTGGACAACTACGACAACACCATGAAGGAGCCCGCCCTCCTGCCCACCTCCTTTCCCAACATCCTGGTCTCCGCCAACATGGGCATCGCCGTGGGTATGGCCTCCCAGTTCTGCGGCTTCAATTTAAAAGAGGTCTGCGACACGGCGGCGGCCTATCTCAAAAACCCGGACTGCGATTTGCTGGAGACCCTGCCGGCCCCGGATTTCCCCACCGGCGGGGAGCTGATCTGCGATCGGGACGCCCTGCGGGACATCTACGAGACCGGCCGGGGCGGCGTGAAGGTCCGGGCGAAATGGCGCTATGTGAAAGAGGAAAACCTCATTGAGATCACGGAGATTCCCTATTCCACCTCCACCGAGGCGATTCTGGACAAGGTGGCGGAGCTCATCAAGGCGGGCAAGGCCAAGGAGATCGCCGACATGCGGGACGAGACGGACCTCTCCGGCCTCAAGCTCACCATCGACCTCAAGCGGGGGGCGGACCCGGACAAGCTCATGGCCCGCCTCTTCAAGCAGACCCCCCTGGAGGACGCCTTTTCCTGCAACTTCAACGTCCTCATCGGCGGGATGCCCCAGGTGCTGGGGGTCCGGCGGATTCTGGAGGAGTGGACCGCCTGGAGGACGGAGTCCGTCCGGCGGCGGGTCTTCTTCGTCCTGGGGAAGCGGAAGGAAAAGCTCCACCTCCTCAAGGGCCTCAAGCGCATCCTGCTGGACATCGACAAGGCCATCCAAATCATCCGGGAGACGGAGGAGGAAGCCGAGGTCATCCCGAATTTGATGATCGGCTTCGGCATCGACCGGATCCAGGCGGAGTACGTGGCGGAAATCAAGCTCCGCAACATCAACAAGGAGTACATCCTGAAGCGGGTGAAGGAGACCGAGGCCCTCCAGGATGAGATTGACGACCTGGAGGACATCCTCCAGGACCCCCGGCGGGTGAAAAAGCTCATTCTGGAGGAGTTGAAGGAGGCGGCGAAGAAGTACGGCGAGCCCCGCCGCACCGCCATCCTCTACGCCCACGAGCTCCCGGACGTGGAGGAGGACGAGGGCCCGGAGGAGTACCCGGTCCACGTCTTCCTCTCCCGGGAGGGGTACTTCAAGAAGATCACACCCCAGAGCCTCCGGATGAGCGGCGCCCAGAAATACAAGGAGGGAGACGGCCTCCGGCAGAGCTTCGAGACCACCAGCCGGGCGGAGGTCATGTTCTTCACCGACAAGTGCCAGGTCTACAAGACCCGCCTCAGCGAGTTTGACGACTCCAAGGCCAGCGTCCTGGGGGACTACCTCCCCGCCAAGCTGGGGATGGACGCCGGGGAGAGCGTGGTGTTCATGGTCCTCCCCGGGGACTACTCCGGGGGCCTCCTCTTCTTCTTTGAAAACGGCAAGGCGGCCCGGGTGGAGATCAAGGCCTACCAGACCTCCTCCAACCGCCGCAAGCTCACCGGGGCCTACTCCGACAAGGTCCCGCTGAAAGCCATCCTCCGCCTGGACGCGGACCTGGAGCTGGCGGTGTGCTCCACGGAGCCCCGGTGCCTGATTTTCCACACGGCCCTGCTGGCCCCCAAGACCACCCGCTCCACCCAGGGCGTGGCGGTGATGACCCTGAAGCCCAAGTACCGCCTGGAGTCCGTCCGCCCTCTGGAGGAGACGGCCATCGCCAACAAGAGCCGCTACCGGGTCCGGGCGGTGCCCGCCGCCGGAGCCCTGCTGCGGCCGGAGGACACCGGGGAGGTCCAGCTGGGCCTGCTGGACGAGGAGACCTGATAGAAATACGACGACAAGGAGGCGGCTGTGAAGCAGCATCTGAAAAGCTATGCCCTCATCACCCTGGGCTCCGTGATCTACGCACTGTCCTTCGACTGGTTCGTGGCGCCCAACCACTTTGCCATGGGCGGCGTCACGGGCCTTGCCCAGATTCTTCACCACTGGTTTCCCGCCCTCACCGTAGGGGCGGCGTCCGCCCTGATGAATGTGCCGCTGTTCCTCATCGGCTGGAAGAAAATCGGGGGACACCTGCTCATCAGCAGCCTCTACGCCATGGTGGTCAGCAGCGCCGCCATCGACGGGCTGAACCTGCTCTTTGACTTCCGGCCCATGGATCCCATCCTGGCGGCCATCTTCGGCGGCGGGGTCATGGGGGTGGGCCTGGGGCTGGTGTTCGCCCAGGGGGCCACCACCGGGGGCACGGACATCGTGGCCAAGCTCCTGAAGCTGAAATGGCCCTGGCTGCCCATCGGGAAACTGGTGGCGGGTCCGGATACCGCCGTCATGCTGCTGGTGGCCCTGACCTTCGGAGAGCTCAGCGCCATGCTGTACGGCTTTATCAAGCTCTACGCCTGCTCCCGGGCCATGGACGCCGTGCTGTACGGCGTGGTGGATTCCCGGGTGGCCTATATCATCTCGGACCGCTGGGAGGAGCTCTCCGGCACGCTGCTCCGGGACCAGGGCCGGGGCGTGACGCTCCTCCGGGGCCAGGGGGCCTATACGGGAGCGGAGAAGCAGGTTTTGATGATCGCGTTCAAGCAGAAGGAAATCGTGGACCTGAAACGCCGGGTCTACCAGCTGGACCCGGAGGCGTTTCTGATCGTCTGCGATGCCAGGGACGTGCTGGGGAACGGCTTTTCCCCCTACCGGCAGGAGGAGCCGTAAGCAAATCATCCGTCCTGTTATAGTCATAAGGAGGCTGTTCAAATGAAATTCGACACGGTAAAACAGAACCTGGAGGCCCGGGGCTACGCCGTCCGGGTGTTCTCCACCGGGAAGGAGGCGGCGGACTACCTGGATGCCGCCGTCGACGGAGCCTCCGTGGGCTTCGGCGGCTCCGCCACGCTGGAGACCCTGGGGCTCTATGAGCGGCTGAGGAGCCATAACGAAACGGTCTGGCACTGGAAATGGGAGGACAAGGCCGCCGCCCGGCGGGAGGCCCTGACCACGGATTTGTACCTCACCTCCGTCAACGCCCTGGCGGAGACGGGGGAGCTGGTGAACATCGACGGGACGGGGAACCGGGTGGCCGCCACGCTGTTCGGCCATCGGAAGGTCTATTATGTCGTGGGGCGGAACAAGCTGGCCCCCACCTATGACGAGGCGGTTCGGCGGGCCCGGAATGTGGCCGCCCCCCAGCGGGCGAGACAGCTGGGGAGGAAGACCCCCTGCGCCGTGTCCTGCGACCGCTGCTACGACTGTAAGAGCCCGGAGCGCATCTGCCGGGGGCTGGTGACGCTCTGGGGACCCATGATGGGCATGGAGGCGGAGGTTCTGCTGGTGGACGAGGACCTGGGGCTGTAAGGGCTCCGCGCTTTCGGGAGGCGGCCCTGCCCGGGCGCCGGCAGGCCCGGAAAAGGGCGGACATATTCCACGCGAGGGGATGCCGCGTTCCAAGCGGCAAGGCCGCCGGGAGCAGGGCAGAGGTTTGCCCTTGTAAGTTGCTCAATTGGCAGAGAGGCGCTCCCAGGAGGACGGGAGGGGACGGAGTCCCTCCCCGGCAGGGTGTTCTGCCGATGGAAAAGCAAGCCGGAAGAAATGGCCTGACCTGGTGGCCAGGCCCCACAAGGTGTCCTACCGATAGAGGGGTAAGGCCGGGGGGAACGGCCGTCCCCAAAAGAGCCGTTGGGATTGACAGAGGGGTGAGCCCCGGAGGGCGGGCGCATCTCCCGCAGGGGGGACCCTGTATGGAATTGAGGCGGAAAAGAAAGGAGGCCCGCTATGAGCAGAACATCTGGCGCGCTGGCCGCGCTGGCCCTGGCGCTCTGTCTGTTGACGGGGTGTTCCGCCCTGCTGGAGCGGACCTACTCCACTGCGGAGCCCCACAGCAGCAAGTTCTGGGAGAGCGAGGCCGCCGGGACTCTCCGGGCGGAGAACCACCAGGACGTGGTGAACGACCTTTTGCTGCTGGTGGGCCAGCACCGGGAGACGGCGACCCTGCGGCTGTATGACTTCAAAAGCGAGCTGGCGGTGACGGACACCCTGGAGGAGGCGGCGGCGGAGGTCCAGCAGGAGACGCCCATGGGGGCCTATGCCGTGGAGTATATCACCACCTCCAGCCATCCCCAGCGGGGCTATTACGAGGTAGCGGTCCGCATCGGCTACCGCCGGACCCTGGAGCAGCTCCAGGCGGTGGTGAACGCCACCAGCCCGGAGGCGCTGTACAGCCTCCTGGCGGCGGCGCTGGACGACGGAAAGACGGAGCTGGCGGTCCGCATGGGCTATTGGGGCGCAGACGGCGGAACCCGGGTGGAGGACGCCATGCGCCAGCTCCGGGAGGAGCGGGAGCTGACGGAGACGGTCCCCTGGGTGGTGAATTACTATCCCGGCGGGGAGAACCCCGGTCTGGTGGAGTTCCTCCTGGACCCGCCGGAGCCGGAGGAGGGCGAGTTCCCCGAGGAGGGTGAGCCGGTCCTTGGCGAGGACGGGGAGGCGCTGTCCGGAGAAGCGGGGGAGGAACCGCCGGGCGAAGGCGGGGAGGCGCCCCCCGAGGGCGGCGAACCGGACAGCGCGTCCGGCGAACCGGAAGAACCGCCGGAGGAGGGCGGGGAAGGCGAAGAAGGCGCCGAACCCGCCGGTCCGGAAGAAGAGGGCGGGGGAAAAAATTAGGGAAAGTTTTTTCCGCAAAGGGCTTGACAAGGAGGAAAAGCTCTGCTAAAATACTCCTTGTTCTTGCGGGCATAGCTCATCTGGTAGAGCGCCACCTTGCCAAGGTGGAGGTAGCGAGTTCGAGCCTCGTTGCCCGCTCCAGCTCAGAAATTCCCCTTACCGCTCCGTTTCCCGCCGTTGGCGGAAAACTGCGCCGGACGGGGAATTTCTTCGCTTTCAGCCGTGAACCACGTTGTTGGGTTCACGGCTGATTTTTTTACGGGGGACGAAGGACGAGAGACGAAAGACGGGAAGCAGAAACCCTGTTCAACACCAGGGTAGCGGCAGCGGAAAGAGGAGCTGGTCCATTTGTCACGGGACAAACCCCGCTCAATTTTATTGCGCGAGGGAAGTCATTCCGGCTCCGCCGATCATTCAGCCGCGGTCCCCCGTCCCCCGCGGGCCGTTCCTTCTTTTTTTCTTTTGGACCGTGCAAAGGACCAGCCATCTTCATGGCTGTAATCCCCCCGTCCGAAGGGCGGGCCTACCAATAGGGCGCCGGATTCTCCGCCAGCCCCAGAATATAATCCACACTGGTGTGGTAAAACCTTGCCAGCGCAATGAGCGCCCCGCTGGGGATGTCCAGCCCCCCGTTTTCATAACGGGAATAGGTCGCCTGGGAAACATGAAGCAGCTCCGCCAGGGTCTTCTGAGGCAGGTCCCGGTCCTCCCGCAGATCCCGCAGCCTCTGGTACATAGCGCCGCCCTCCCTTTCAAGTCCTTCAAGTTGCTTCCATTTTAGGATATGCGAAAATTGCATATTGATTTTTATACGAAAATCGCATAAAATGAGAGGGAGCAAAACGCGGGGGAAGGTGGAGCGCATTGTCCAAGAGAAAAGAGGAGGACCGCCGGGTTTGGCGGGTCTGGGTGGACACCCGGCGGCGGGTGGTCTCCTTCCACGAGGCCCCGGGGTGCCGGCTCCTGGAGTTCCACAGCTATGAGCTGTTCCAGAGATGCATCGACGGCTATACGGCCCAGCAGTACCGCTACCAATAAAAAAGCCGCCCCAGACGGTTGACAAACGAAAAAAACGTGATATCATAGGAAGGCAACTGAACATCTGGCGTTGATAAGGACGAGTAACCGGCCACGACCCTGCCAAGAGAGCCGCCGCTTTGGTGCGAGGCGGTCAGGAGCGGCGGCGAAAATCACCTTGGAGCCTCCTGCTGAAAGACGACGCGAGTAGGCGTGGACGTTTGATGGGCGTTACTCCATCGGCCCGTATTGGCGGGCCATGAGGGGCCGTTTTCCCGTGAGGGGGCGGCAATGAGAGTGGTATCGCAGAGCGTTTTACGCGCCCTGTCTCTTGCGGGAGACAGGGCGCGTTTTGCTTTTCGGCCGGACGGTGAATGCAAATTGCATTGTGCGGCCGCATGATACAAAAAGGAGATGGGGAACATGGAACTTCCAAAGCAGGTGAAGCTGGTCTTTGGGGACACCCCGGAAAAATTCCGGCCCTATGCGGCGGAAATCGTCCCACCGCTTCTGGCCCTGCTGGAGGCGCGGAACGAGCTGGAGCGGGAGATCTGGGCCCGCAGCATCAGGCTCCGGGAGGAAAAGGCAGCGGCGGGGATTTCCCCGCATCAGTCAATTCCTGCCGAGGAGGAGCTGTGGGAGGAGTTCCATCGCCGCTGTATGGAACTGGCCCGCCCCTGCTGCACGGAAACCATGCTGAAGGGCGGGCCCGCCGGGAGCTTTGGAAAGCCCGCCAGATACGATTATCTGTTTGACAGCCCGGACCCTGCGGTGTGCTTCACCATGAAGTCTCCGAAAAAGGCGGTGGTTTCCATCCGGAACCCGGTCTCTCATGCCTATGGCTACCGCTTTACCCTGCGGCCTTCTCAGGACGGCTGGAAGGTGGACGGCGCGGAGTGCGCCCTTGGAGAACAGGGTGCCTGGGGCGTGGAGCATAGCTTGTAATCATTGACTTTTATCATACAAGGAGGAATCTACCCATGGACTACAACAAGACCATCCAACTGCCGAAGACGGACTTCCCCATGCGGGCGGGCCTGCCCAAGCGGGAGCCGGAGATGCTGAAGCGCTGGGAGGCGGAGGACATCTACCACCAGCTTCTCAAAAAGAACGAGGGCAAGCCCCTCTTCAATCTCCACGACGGCCCCCCGTTTTCCAACGGGTCCATCCACATGGGCACCGCCATGAACAAGACCATCAAGGACATCATCACCCGGTCCTACGCCATGCGGGGCTATTACACTCCCTACATCCCCGGCTGGGACAACCACGGAATGCCCATTGAATCCAACATCATCAAGCAAAACAAACTGAACCACAAGGCCATGAGCATCCCCGACTTCCGCTCCGCCTGCCATGACTTCGCCGCCCATTACGTGAACGTCCAGCGGGACGCCTTCAAGCGCATCGGCGTCGTGGGGGACTGGGATCACCCCTACCTCACCATGGACCCCGGCTTTGAGGCCGAGGAGGTGAAGGTCTTCGGGGAGATGTACAAGAAGGGCTATATCTACAAGGGCCTCAAGCCCGTCTACTGGTGCCCCCACGACGAGACGGCTCTTGCCGAGGCGGAGATCGAGTACCAGGAGGACCCCGTCACCACCGTCTACGTGAAGTTCCCCATGCACGGGGACCCGGAGGGGAAGCTGGCGCATCTGGACCTTACCAAGCTGTTCTTCGTCATCTGGACCACCACCATCTGGACCCTCCCCGGCAACCTGGCCATCGCCCTGCATCCCAGCGAGAGCTACGCCATCGTCAAGGCCCCCAACGGGGAGAGCTATATCATGGCCGAGGCCCTGGTGGACAAAGTGATGAAGCTGGGCGGCTTTGACAGCTGGGAGATTCTGGAGACCCACCCCGGCAGCTTCTTCGAGAACATGGAGGCGGATCATCCCTTCCTGCCCAAGACCTCCCGCCTCCTGCTGGCGGACTACGTCACCATGGACTCCGGCACCGGCTGTGTCCACACGGCCCCGGGCTTCGGTGCGGACGACTACCAGACCTGCAAGCGCTACGGCATGGATATGGTGGTTCCCGTGGACGACCAGGGCAGGCACACGGACTACGCCGGGAAATACGCCGGCATGACCACCGACGAATCGAACCCCGTCATCCTGGCGGACATGAAGGAGAGCGGCATGCTCTTCGCCTCCGAGGACATCGTCCACAGCTATCCCCACTGCTGGCGGTGCAAGAGCCCCATCATCTTCCGGGCCACGCCCCAGTGGTTCTGCTCCGTGGACAGCTTCAAGGAGCAGGCTGTCGCCGCCGCCGACGAGGTCCGCTGGGTACCCAAGTGGGGCATCGACCGGATGAAGTCCATGATCCGGGAGCGCTCCGACTGGTGCATCTCCCGCCAGCGCCGCTGGGGCCTGCCCATCCCCGTGGTGTACTGCAAGGACTGCGGCAAGCCCGTGGTGACGGACGAAACCATTGAGGCCGTCTCCAAGCTCTTCGCCGCCGAGGGCTCCAACGCCTGGTTTGCCAAGGAGGCGGAGGAGATTCTCCCCGCCGGCTTCGCCTGCCCCCACTGCGGCGGAAAGTCCGGCTTTGAGAAGGAGACGGACACCCTGGACGGCTGGTTTGACTCCGGCTCCACCCACTACGCCGCCATGAAGAAGGATCAGGGCTTCTGGCCCGCCACCATGTATATGGAAGGCCTGGACCAATACCGCGGCTGGTTCCAGAGTTCCCTGCTGACCGCTGTGGGGGCCTTCGGCAAGGGCGCGCCCTTCAAGGAGTGCGTCACCCACGGCTGGACCGTGGACGGCGAGGGCAAGGCCATGCACAAATCCGCCGGAAACGGCATGGACCCCGCCGAGGTCATTGACAAATACGGCGCGGACATTCTCCGCCTCTGGGCGGCGAACACGGACTACCACGCCGACGTCCGCTGCTCCCACGAGATTTTCAAGCAGCTCTCCCAGAACTACCTGAAGTTCCGCAACACGGCCCGGTACTGCCTGGGGAACCTGGACGGCTTCGACCCCGGCCATCTGACCGCCCCCGGCGAGATGGAGGAGCTGGACCGCTGGGCCGTGACGCGGCTGAACGCCTTGATGGAGAAGTGCTTTGCGGCCTATGACGAGTATGAGTTCCTGGCGGCCACCCACGCCGTCAACGATTTCTGCGTGGTGGACATGTCCAACTTCTACCTGGACGTGATCAAGGACCGGCTCTATTGCGAGGAGAAGGACGGGGCCCTGCGCCGCAGCGCCCAGACGGCCCTGTATCTGATTCTGGACACCATGACCCGGATCATGGCTCCCATTCTCTGCTTCACCTGCGACGAGATCTGGCAGGCCATGGCCCACCGGGAGGGAGACGACCCCCGGAACGTCCTGTTCAACGACATGCATCAGCCCTTCGCGGAGTACGCCCTGGACGCCGCCGCCATGGAGCGCTGGTCGGTGATCGAGGCCCTGCGGGACAAGGTGAACGCCGCCCTGGAAACCGCCCGGAGCGAAAAGAAGATCGGCAAGAGCCTGGAGGCCGCCGTCACCGTCACGGTGCCGGAGGCGGAGGGCTGGCTGGCGGAGGTGCCGGGTCTGGCGGACCTGCTGATCGTGTCCCAGGCGGACGTGAAGACCGGGGCCGAGGCCGCTGTGGAGGTCCGCAAGGCCGAGGGCGGCAAGTGTGAGCGGTGCTGGAAGGTGCTGGACTCTGTGGGCTCCGACGCGGAGCATCCCACCCTGTGTCCTCGCTGCGCGGCGGCGGTGCGGAATTTGCCTCAGTTCTGAGGCTGGAACTCGCCCTTGCGGGCGGGAGGATTACAGCCATGAAGATGACTGGTTCTTTGCACCCCCCATTTGTCTCCGGCCCAAGAGCCGCCGCTTGGCGGCGGTTGGCCTCCGACACGCGCCTGCGGGCGCAGTCTCGTTTTCTTCCAGAAGAAAACGAGAAAACGGGCCGTGCACGGTCCAAAAGAG
>CAJTZL010000047.1 GCA_910583695.1 uncultured Oscillibacter sp. | reverse complement strand
GCATAGAACTCCTGCTCACCGGCGGTGAACACGAACTCCTGACCACACTCTTTGCACACTAAGGTCTTGTCTTCGTACATGATTTTACCCTCTCTTTGAAAAGAAAATTATATTGCGTTCAGCGTTTGCTGAGATCGCCGGAAAGTAATTGCCGCGCCACCTTGCGTCGAATGCGCTGCACGGCGTTGTCCACGGATTTCGGGGGCTTGTTTACCGCTTTTGCAATTTCCCTGCAAGAAAGACCGTCCAGATAGAACCCCAAAATCTTTGCTTCAAACTCGGACAACTGTTTCCGGACACCGGATAAGAGGGCTGCCGTGTGTTCCCTGTCGATCAGGAAATCTTCGGGATTACGCTGCGCCAAATTATTGGTCCCAGAGGTGAGGGGATTGCTGTCAAAGTGGGAGTCGTCTAGGGATAGCGATTGATTGAGCGGTTGCTGCTTATCCCGCGTCGAGGCGCGGAGCACAGAATAGAGTCTGCTTCGAATGCAGATTTCAGCGAAGGTTCGGAAGGACGCCTCTTTTCCGGCGTCATATTCCCGGACGGCCGTGATGAGACCCACCATACCCTCCTGGGTGAGGTCTTCGCTGTCGCCGCCCGCCAGGAAAAAGGGGCGGGCACAGGTGCGGACCAAGCGGTTATACCGGGTGACGAGCGCTTCCTCCGCCAAGCGGTTCCCAGCCGCAGCCAAAAGGCACAGCGCCTCGTCGGGCTGACGCTCCAGTTCCGACATGTCGTTCTCGTAAGTATTGCGCATGTTGTATTATACCCATCTAACAAGGAAAATGTCAAGCAATTTATCAAAATAAACGGAAATTTTCCTCAGAATTTTAGTGATTTTATAAGACTAACCAGAGAATCGGCCGTTTTTTTCGCAATTTCGGTCGTCTTGGCCTCCACCATGACCCGAATCAGGGCCTCTGTGCCCGATGCGCGAACCAGAATCCGCCCCTCCCCGTTCAGGGCGGTCTCCTCCCGCTTCACGGCTTCTGCCAGCTCCGGGGAGTCCATAATCTTCTCTTTTACGCCGCCGCTGTGAGGTACCTCCACGTTGATGAGAACCTGAGGATAGGCGGGACAGACGGAGGCCAGCTCCGACGCCTCCTTCCCCGACTGGGCCAGAACCTGGAGGAACTGGAGAGCTGTCACCTGCCCGTCGCCAGTGGTCTCCAGGGCAGTGAAAATGGTGTGGCCAGACTGCTCGCCGCCGATGCGGAAGTCCTGGCGGAGCATTTCCTCTAGCACGTTCCGGTCTCCCACGGCGGTGCAGATCAGATCAAGCCCGTAGCTCCGGCAGAACTCGTGGAGCCCCAGGTTGCTCATTACCGTAGCCACGACGGCGTTCCCCCGGAGAATGCCCCGGCGCTTCATGTCCAGGGCGCAGACGGCCATGACCTTGTCTCCGTCAATGACGCCGCCGTTTTCGTCCACCAGCAGACAGCGGTCCGCGTCGCCGTCAAAAGCCACGCCGATGTCATAGCCCCCCTTCACCACCTGGGCCGCCAAGTCCTCCAAATGGGTGGAGCCGCAGCGGTTGTTGATGTTCACACCGTCGGGGGTCCGGTGGAGGAACACGGTGTGGGCCTTGAAGCGGCCGAAAAGCTCCGGGGCCGTAGCGCTGGCCGCGCCGTTGGCGCAGTCCACCAGAATGCGCAGGCCCGACAGGTCCGAGTCGACCGTAGAGGCCACAAAGTCAATGTAGTCCCGCTTGAGCTGCTTCATGCCGTGGTGGCGGCGGCCCAGCTCCCCGCGGGTTTTCAGGGGCATGGGCGCGTTGGAGAGGATTTTTTCCTCCACCCGCTCCTCCAGCGCGTCGGAGAGCTTGTAGCCCTGACCGTTGAAGACCTTAATGCCGTTGTGCTCATAGGGGTTGTGGGAGGCGGAGACCACGATGCCCGCGTCCGCCTTCTCCTGCCGGGTGAGGTAGGCCACGGCGGGCGTGGGGATATCTCCCACGGGTTTTGCGTCGCTGCCCACGGAGCAGAGCCCCGCGATCAGCGCCGCCTCCAGCAGGTCGGAGGAGATGCGGGTGTCCTTGCCCAGGACCACCGTGGGCCGTTCCCCGTTTTTCTCCTCCATCAGGACCGTGCCAACAGCCTGCCCGACCCGGAAGGCCAGATCCGCCGTCAGGTTTTCGCCAACTACGCCTCGAATGCCGTCGGTGCCAAATAGCTTGCCCATAAAAATATTACCTCTTTTCTCCAAAATCGTCAAATTCCCGTTTCAGCGCCCGCTCCGTGGCGGGGATCACCGCCAGGAAGGGAACCAGTTGCAATCCTGTTAAAATCATGCCGGAATATCCGACCGTGGCAATACCCCGTCCGAACAGCAGGGCCATCCACACCAGGGAGACCGTTAGCACGGGCTGGCCGGCCCGAACCCAGAACCGCCCGCTGTAGCGCTGGGCGAAGGCCCAGGTCTCACGGTTCCGCATGGAGCGGGCGGTGCGGTAGCCATAGCCGCCGTTGATCTCCCCCGGCGGGTTGTTCGCAAAGCTCCGTCCCAGAAGCAGCATGCTTCCGGGAATCAGCAGGGAGTACGCCAGCGTAAAGAGCCAGAAAAAGAAGTTTCCCAAGCCCTTTCACCACTCTTTCGGCACGTCCAAAAACAGAAAACAGACCCCCGCGCAGTAGGTGTCGTCAAAGAACACCTTCAGCTTGCAGCCCCAGGGCTCCAGCTGTTCCCGCCAGGGCTTCAGCTGGGACTCCAGTTCCCCGTTCGGCTCGTCAATGTCCACGTTAACCGGAGACGGCACGAGCCTTTCAAAAACCTTCTCCGGCAGGTCCTCCCGGAGAAAATCCATCAGCTTCCCGGTCACGTCCCCCTCGTAGCAGCCAATTTCCAGACAGCAATCCGACCACGCCGCCAGGTACAGCCGCAGGGGGACTTCCTCCAGTTCCGTGCCCTCCCGCTCCAGAAACTCCAGCCATTCCGCCTCTTCGCAAATAAACAGCATATCTTCCCACACCGAGGCGTAACGCCGGTATGCCTCTTTAAAATCCTTCTGAGCCAGCAATGTCCAAATATTGTAAAGATCAGTTTCTATGAAAGCGGTACATGTCTCCAGCATATGCACACCCCTCATTCCTCCAGTAAATACCGCAAGATCCGCTCCGGGTCGTCTAAAAAACGCTTTGTCAGCTGGTAGTGCTCCGTCTCCCGGTACTTCACCGCCCGGATGCCCTCCCCGCTCAGCTCGTAAATCCGGGCTTCGGGAAATGCCATCAGAATCGGCGAATGGGTGGCCACGATGAACTGGGAATCCGCCTTCACCAGCGCATCCATCTCTCCCATCAGCGTCAGGAGGCGCGAGGGCGAAAGGGCCGCCTCCGGCTCGTCCAGCACATACAGCCCCTCCCCGCCAAAGCGGTTCTGGACCAGGGCGAGAAAGCTCTCCCCGTGGGACCGGTTGTGGAGAGAAACCCCGCCGTAGCTCTCAATGAGCCGTGGAGAGAAAGCGGGCACCTCGTCCAGCTCGTCGATGTTGGTGGCCACATTGTAAAAGCTCTCCGCCCGGAGGAAAAAACCGTCCCTGGGATACCGCTTCCGGGCCGGGGTCAGATACTCCCCCAGCACGGAGTGGGTGGCCCGGGTGGAAAAGCTGAAATTCCGGGTGCCGCCCTCCGGGTTGAAGCCGCAGGCCACGGCAATGCCCTCCAGCAGGGTGGACTTCCCCGTTCCGTTCTCCCCCACCAGGAAGGTGACGGGGCGGTCAAATTCCAGGACATTCCCCTCCATCAAATATTGGACCGGCCCCAGAAGCCGAAGATAACCTCCCTCCGGCAGCTCCCGCCGGAGGCGGACCGAGGTCAGATATGCCGCCATAGCCTCACCCCACACACCGTTCAAACATCGTCCGGTATTTTTTATGAAGAACCGATTTTGCACTGCGGGCGGGTCCTGCCTCCGTTGACTTCAACTCCTTCTGGTGACTCTTGGCAGGATTCCCCGCGCCTTTCCGTACGCTCTCATTCCACCCGGCTTTCCTCAGTTTTGCAGACTCAGCTGCTCCATCACATCCTCCGGCGCCGCGCCGCCGGGAATGGGCTTGTGCAGATGCTGATAGGCCTTTTGGGTTACACAGCGCCCCCGGGGAGTCCGGGTCAAAAAGCCCAGCTGCATCAGATAGGGCTCGTAAACGTCCTCCAGGGTGACGGACTCCTCCCCAATGGTGGCCGCCAGGGTCTCCAGACCCACGGGCCCGCCTTGATAATTGTCAATGATGGCCTCCATCATCCGCCGGTCCACCGGGTCCAGGCCCAGATGGTCAATCTCCAGGGCGCAGAGGGCTTGGTCCGCCACGGCCTTGGTGATCACCCCGTCGGCCCGGACCTGGGCAAAGTCCCGGACCCGGCGGAGCATCCGGTTGGCGATCCGGGGCGTCCCCCGGGACCGCCGGGCGATTTCATAGGCCCCTTCCGGCACAATGTCCACATTTAAAATTCCGGCGGACCGGGTGACGATCTTCGCCAGCTCCTCCGGCGTGTAGAGCTCCAGCCGAAGCGTCACGCCGAAGCGGTCCCGCAGGGGCGCGGACAGCTGGCCCGCCCGGGTAGTGGCCCCGATGAGAGTGAACTTGGGCAGATCCAGCCGGATGGAGTTGGCGGAGGGCCCCTTCCCTACGATGATGTCCAGCACGTAGTCCTCCATGGCGGGGTATAGAATCTCCTCCACGGAGCGGTTCAGCCGGTGAATCTCATCCACGAAGAGGATGTCCCCTTCGCTCAGATTGGTCAACAGCGCCGCCAGGTCCCCGGGCTTCTCAATGGCCGGGCCGGAGGTGATGCGGATATTGACCCCCATTTCCTGGGCGATGATGCCCGCCAGGGTAGTCTTTCCCAATCCCGGAGGGCCGTGGAGCAGGACGTGGTCCAGGGATTCCTCCCGCTTCCGGGCGGCCTCAATGAAGACGGAGAGGTTTTCCTTGGCCTTCTCCTGGCCGATGTATTCCCGCAGGCTTTTGGGCCGCAGGGAACCCTCCTGGGCGTCCTCCTGGAGGAAGGTTTTTGCCACAATGGGCTCTTCATAAATGTCGCTTCCGAAGTCGATGCTCAAACGCTCACGTCCTTTTCCCGGGAAATTTTACCGTATAATCGCGCCTGCGATGAGGGACAGCGCCACAAGTCCCAGCATGGAGCCGATGGCCGCCAGCCACCGCTGGGCCCTGGCCTGATACCACTCCACCTCTTCCGGCTCCAAGTCCCGTCTGTTCAATAAGCGGCAGTACTTGGCAAACCGGAACATGGCGAAGATGCTCCCTAAAAATCCAAGGGTAATCAGCCTGGATAACAGCATGACGCCCTCCCCCTTTCCTCTTCCTGCTTCAAAGGGTTACAGCTGACAGGCCAGCTCCCGCACCTTGTCCAAAAACGCCTCTTCCCCAAAGGCATTGAGCTTGAGAAACATCCCCTGACTGCCTCCTGCGGCAATGGCGGAGAGGAACAGATCTTCCCCCTGTCCCAGCAGCGTCAGGGTCAGGCTGAGCCGGTTTCCTCCGGTCATGCTGTAGCGTTCGTAGACCCGAACCGCACAGCGGACGCCTCCTGCGGTATAGTCGCTGCCGTCTTCAAAGCCGGCGGTAATGCTTCCGCCGAGAATCCCGCTGTGAAGGTGGGCAAGAGCCTTGTCGAAGTTTCCACGAAAGCGGTGCTCATATTTTGCCACGGAAACGGCCTCCTTTTCACTATATATCTTATTAAAAAGCTCAGAGATGTAAAGTGCTTTAACTTTCCACCCTTTTCCCGTAAGATTTTCTGAAGAGCACCCTAAAAGATTGCCGAAATACTGTAAAGGAAATCTACTGTTCAGAGGATGAAATAAAAGAGTTTTTTTATAATTTGGCCATTCTTTTCAGCCCCTGCCGGACGATTTCCTCCAGCGGCTGGTCCATGTCCAGACCCTTTAGCGCTACAGAGACCTCCTGGCTGGAGTAGCCCAATACAGCCAGGGCCTGGGCGGCTTCCGCGGCCTTGTTCCCAAACACCGCGGGAGCCGGTGCGCCCTTTCCGCCGGAGAAATCCAGCCCGGAAGCAGTCTCCTTGGCCATTTTGTCCTTCAACTCCAAAATGATGCGCTGGGCAATCTTCTTCCCTACTCCCGGCGCGGCGGTCAGGGCTTTTTCATCCCCGGTGACAATGGCCATGGCCAGGGTCTCCGGAGTGCCGGAGGACAGGATCGCCAGCGCCGCCTTGGGGCCCACGCCGGAGACGCCGATCAGCAGCTTGAAGCTGTTCAGCTCGCTTTGGGTGGCAAAGCCGTAAAGCTCGAAAAGGTTTTCCGCCACATTCAGATAGGTGTAGAGCTTTTTCCGCTGGCCCTTCTTCAAGGCGGCTAGCGTGTTGTTGGTGGTTTTGCAGGCATAGCCCACGCCTCCGCAGTCGATGACCGCCAGGTAAGGCAGAATCTCCGCTACAGTGCCGTCCAGATAGTAAAACATCGCGCCTTCCTTTCTCCCGGTCAGATGGTTTCCGTCACGCCCCCCTCCCGGGGAAGCCGGGAGGTGAAGCTCCTGGCGTGGCAGAGAGCCAAGGCCAGGGCGTCGGCAGCGTCATCAGGCCGGGGAACCTTTTCCAGCTTCAGAAGCCGCCGGGTCATGTCCATTACCTGCCTCTTTTCCGCCTTGCCGTAGCCCGTCA
Organism: uncultured Oscillibacter sp.; assembly: GCA_910583695.1. Classification (GTDB taxonomy): domain Bacteria; phylum Bacillota; class Clostridia; order Oscillospirales; family Oscillospiraceae; genus Oscillibacter. The sequence goes on along the minus strand of CAJTZL010000047.1, from coordinate 18,229 downwards.
CCGCCAGCTTTACCTGGGAAGGCGTGTATTCGTACAAAGGCACTCCGCACTTCTCGGCGGCGTAAAGCAGGACTCCCCTGCCATGGGCTACGGCGATGCCGGTGGTGATATTGGTATTGAAGAACAGCTCCTCGATGGAAATAACCTCGGGCTTCAGCCGTCCGATCAGGTCCTCCATGTCGGTGCCGATTTGATAAAGCCTCCGGCTCAGGGGCAGTCCCGCCGAGGTGGTGATGGCCCCGTAGGTCAGCATCCGTGCCTGCCCTCGCTCCGCCTCCACCAGTCCAAAGCCGATGGTGGCAAAGCCTGGGTCGATACCTAATATCCGCATACTCCGCCCCTTTCGGATTGCATTCTTAGTCAGTATAGCAAATTTAACCGGGATGCGCAACAGCAAAAATGGAAAGGGTGTCTGATGACGCATTTTATACGAAGAACGCAGCATAGAGGCAAACCTGCGTGCCCACCCTTTTATCGGAAGCGCCAAAGCTCTGGGAGAACGGCGGGCGTATCGGTCCGCTCCTGCAGGATCAAAGCTCCGGGCGGGACACCCCCATCTGAATCGCTTTTGCAGAGAAATTATCAGAGACCATACCGGCATGGTCCCGCCCATTTCAAAAAAGGCGCCGCCAAACCGGCAGCGCCTTCTCCATGTATCCTCTCAGGCCCTTGGGTGGGCTTTCTGATAAACGTCCTTTAGATTTCCCTTCACCACATGGGTGTAAATCTGGGTGGAGGAAATGTCCGCATGGCCCAGCATCTCCTGAATGGCCCGGAGGTCCGCCCCGTTTTCCAGCAGATGCGCCGCGAAGGAGTGACGCAGCGTGTGAGGGGTGATCTCCTTTTCGATGCCCGCCTTCTCCTGATAGTACTTGATGATCTTCCAGAAGCCCTGACGGCTCATTCGCTCCCCGTTCATGTTGACAAAGAGGGCGGTTTCCTCCTCGCCCGGCACCAGCTGGGGGCGGATTTTCCACACATAGTCCTGAAGAGCCTTCACCGCCGTGCGGTACAGGGGGATGATCCGCTCCTTGCCCTTGCTGGAACAGTGGACGAATCCGGCGGCCAGATTCAAGTCGTCCAGGTCCAGAGTGATCAACTCGCTGACCCGGATGCCCGTGGCATACAGCAGCTCCAGCATGGCATGGTCTCGGAAGCCCTTGGCGTCCACGCACTGGGGCTGTTCCAGGAACAAATCCACCTCCTTGGAGGTCAGGATCTCCGGATACTTCCGCTCCACCTTGGCGGCGGCAACGCCCTTGGCCGGGTTGGCTTTCACCTTGCCGCTGAACAGCTGGAAGTTGTAAAAGGATTTCACGGAGGCCAGAAAACGGGTGACGGAGGCGGCGGACTTTCCCCGGCTCAGCATCCAGTCCATGTAGCACTGGACCGTCTCGGCAGTGACCTCCAGCAGGCCGGGCCCCCGGACCTTCAAATAGTCCGAAAACTGCGTCACGTCCCGCAGATAGGAGGCCACGGTATTGGGGGAGGCGTGTTTCTCCCGAACCAGATACTCCCTGTAGCGCGTGATCTCGTCCGTAACAATCCCTTCTCTCTTTCCCAATCTCACCGGTCAAAGACGGGGTTTCTTATCCCAACAGTATCCGCTCCAGCAACTGCCGCAAAAACCAGGGAGCCAGCGTCAAATCGGCGCACATCCCTGCCAGAAGCGCCCCGGAAATCACCGCAAGGCGAGTCCACCACTCCCGGCCATACAGCACGGGAGCAGTCCGCCGCCCGCCCCCGAGGGACAGGCAGGCCAGAGCCGCGGAGCGTTCCAACGCCGGAACCGCCAGCAGGAAATAACAGGGCAGCGTCACCGCGCACCGGAGACCGGATACCGCCAACGCCAGCAGTACGCCGTCGGGACCAAAGGCCGCCGTGAAGCAGCAAACGGAAAAGGACAGGAAAAAACCAAAGGTCCCAGTCATCAGCGGCAGCAACAGCACGCCGATGGAAGCGAAACTCAGCAAAAATGCCGCCAGCGGATAGCGGAAATAGAGGGCCGCCGCCGAGAGCGCTGTCCGCGGGGTTGGCTCTCCCTCCCCCACCTTCAGGAAATCCGTCAGGTAGCGGGCCAGCTCGTCGCCTGTGGCGTCCGGAACCTGGCCGGAAAAAACCTGTCCCAAAATGACGCCGGCGAAAAAAAACAGCGCCAGAAACAATAGAAGGGACAGCTGCCGCCTCCACTCCGTCAGTTCCCTCCTCTTCCATTTCAAACCGCCTCACCTCATCTCATCCTATGAGAGGAAGACGCGGCTTATACGCATTTGGGAAAAAGTCGGAGGATTCGTCAGATAAGAAAACACCCTCCTGCCGGTAACAGCAAGGGAGAAGGTGTGTAACCACGTAACATTTGTTTGTACTCATAATATAGCGCAATTTTCCGGTTTTCGCAAGATGTTTCCTAAAAAAAGCACTTTTTTGGGATTTATGACAAAATGTTATGTAAACCGCGTTATGTAAACTCACAAAATTGGGCCTAAAATTTTCTTACCACACCCCGCCCGTGCCCACATTTGGGGGGCGGCGCTCTCCGCTTATCCCATATCTTCCGCCCGCTCCCCTCCCCGCTCCGGCGGCAGTCCGCTCTTGCCGCCGGAGGGAGATTCCGGGAGAAAACGGCGTTTTTGTGCAATCCAACAAAGCGCTCTTTTTCACTTTCTCCGCCGCCGCTTTTTGGGGCCGGCCACCCCGGCCAGAAGTCCCCCGGCCAAGCCGCAGAGAAGAAGAATACCGCCCCGGCCCAGCCAGGTGATTTCCTCCCAAAAACCCAGCCCTGCCAGCAGCAGCACGGATAAAAACAGTGCCGCCGTCAGTACGCCCCCGGCACGCCAGAGGGTCAGGCGCACCGTCAGCAGTCCCCCGGCCAGGGTGGCCAGCACACACAGCGCCGCTACCATAGCGAAACTCCCTCCTTCCGACAAGGCACCCTTCACCAGCAGCAGCGTCAGAAGCAGCAGACCCAGCAGATACACGCTCAGCGTCAGCAGTCCCCCCGCCAGAAAGCCCTGCCATACCGCCAGCTTTTTCCGTCCCTTTGCCATAAAAAACTCCTCCCTCGAAACATGCTCTTGAGAAAAGCATATTCTTTGGGAGGGGGCTTTTATGCGTTTGGGATGGGACAAAATCGGGAGGCCGTTTTAAGAGGGGTTAAATCTCCGGGTTCCAATCGCCCTTGTCCCCGTCGGATTCCTTCTTTTCGGCGTCCTTCTTGGCAGGCTTCTTCTCTTCCTTTTTCTCCTCGGGCTGTTCGCCGCTCTGGACGCCCACGGAGCTTACGGCCCACTTGGTCAGTTCCATGCGGACCCGGTCGTCGCTGGTTTCGATGACGATGGTGTCTTTGCCGACGGATACAATTTTGCCGATGATGCCGCCGATGGAGGTGATCACGTCGCCTTTTTTCAGGCTGTCCCGCATTTCCTGGGCCTTTTTCTTCCGCTTATTCTCCGGACGGATCATCAGGAAATACATGATCGCCACCATGACGATCAACATGAGAATCGTGTAATCCATTGAGCGCTTCCTTCCTTTTGTGTAATCAGAATGTGTCCATTATACCAGATACTGAGAGTTTTGCAAGCCTTTTCTTTGAGGGTTTTTCCTTTCTATCCGAAAAGTGCCGGAAAACGCGATGGACAAGGGCTTTCCCTGCTGGTATAATGGACTCCACATTCTTGATAAGGAGGCATTCTATGGTTTCATTGATTCTGCGTCCCTGGCTCCCCGCCGACGCGGAGCCCATTGCCGCCGCCGCCAACAACCCGAAGGTAGCGGCAAATCTGCGGAACGTCTTCCCTTCCCCCTATGCTCTTGCGGACGCAGAGTGGTTTGTAGGCGACTGTATCGCACAGGGTGAGACGCGGCAGCTCATGCGGGCTATCGTGATAGACGGAAAAGCCGCCGGCAGCATCAGCGTCTCCGTCAAGGACGACGTATATGAAAAATCCGCTGAGCTGGGCTATTGGCTGGCGGAGGAGCACTGGGGCCGGGGTGTCATGACAGAGGCGGTGCGGCAGCTCTGCCGGGAGGCCTTTGACCGCTTTGATCTGCTTCGTATTTACGCGGAGCCCTTCGCGGACAACCTTGGCTCCCGACGGGTGCTGGAAAAGACCGGATTCACCTGCGAGGGCATCATGCGAAACGGCATCTATAAAAACGGCCGGGTCCGTTCCTACTGCATGTATGCCCTTTTGCGGGAGGAGCTGGAATAGGCCTTTCACCTCCTGGGCGGCGGCGCATACACTGAATTGAAAGGACTTTGTTCTTTCGCCAGCTACTTATCAGGAGGTTATTGCAATGCCCGAGAAAGTCATGCCCGGTCCTGTGGAGGACCTCAGCGGCATCCGAGAGGCGGTTTGCATTCATACACGGAAAGTGTACGATTCTTGTCGAGACAAGGACTGCATCGAGGACCTGCGTTTCTATCCCAAACTCCAGTATGTGGATATCATCAACCGCGCCCTGTCCGTCAAGGGCGGCAGTGCCAAGCTCCTCTATGTCTACGTGGACGTGGAGCCTGTCAGCTTCAATCGGGGCTTCTATACCGTCGACATGCGCTTCTTCTATTCCGTCACTCTCCAGGCTTATCTGAGCTGTCCCGCCCCTGTCACCGTGGAGGGCCTGTGTGTCTTTGACAAGCGGGCCATCCTCTTCGGCAGCGAGGGGAACGCCAAGATTTTCTCCTCAGAACTCCGCACCGGCGAGCCGGACCTCCAGCTCACCAGCCGGTCCAACCTGCCTGTGGCCGTTGTAGAGGCAGTGGACCCCATCGTTCTGGACGCCCGGATCATGGACTGCTGCGGCAAGCGGGACTGCGACTGCGAGCTCTGCGAGGTACCCTCCTTCGTCAACAGCTGCTTTGACGGGGAGCTCTCCAGCGGTGACGACAGCCGCCGCATCTATGTCACCCTGGGCCAGTTCTCCATCGTTCGCCTGGAGCGGGACTCCCAGCTCCTGGTGCCCGTCTACGACTACTGCATGCCCGACAAGGAGTGCGCCTGCGGCAGCGGGACCGAAGATCCCTGCGGCGTGTTCCGCAACATCGCCTTCCCCGTGGGCGAATTTTTCCCCCCCAATACCGTGCGGCTGCCGGAAAACTACGAAGAGTGCTGCTGCGCCTGCCGCAAGTGAAACAAGGACCGTCCCGTTTCCGGGACGGTCCTTTTCGCTTATTCGTATTCCACCGTGCCGGTCTTGGGACTGAAGATGCAGATATAGCTGTTCCCCTGCCCCAGGGCCAGAGACCGGCCGTCCTCCAGCGTGTAGGAAAAGGCGCTGTCCCGGTTCTTCCGGCTCCACTGGATGGGAACCGCTTTGCCGCCGCAGAAGAAGAGGCCTTCTCCCTCTCCGGTGGTTTGGACCCGGAGGCGGCCCACATCGTCCAGGACGGCGACGGAGGTTTTCAGCACCAGCACGTTGGTCGCGCTGACCTGACTTCCGGTACTGCCGTCCACGTGCTCCTTGCCGTACTGGCCCACCAGATATTTTCCCGTGGCGGCGTCGTAGTCGAAGGTCCCGGTCTTATAGCCGGAAAAACGGACCTTGATGTGCTCCGCCGGCTCCCCTGCCGCCGGGGTTCCGTCCTCCATGAACGCCTGGAGGTAGCACCAGCCGTCGGCGTGTTCCGTGGGAATCTTCCCCTTGCCCAGATACTCCAGAATGTTCTCTCCGGAGGTAATCAGGCTGTGCTCATAGCCGTTGTTCCGCTTCCGGTCCGGGTCCCGCCAGAAAATCTTGGCGTCGTCTCCGCCCCGGACGCCGTCCATGTGGTCCACCTTCCAGCTCCGCAGGTTGGAATATGCCTCCTGGCTGCCCCCGGCGTGAACATAGACCGCGTCGTGTCCCAGAGCCAGCTCCACAAAATAGGGCCGGGCAGACCGGACGCTTCCCAGAATATCCACACCCTCCACCGTCTGATAGAGGCACAGCATCCGGGTGATGCCTCCCTCTACAGGGATCTCGTAAATGATATCCGCCTGAGAGATGCCCAGCTGGGGCTGGGCCGCCTTCAGATTGTTCAGCATGACGGCGATGGGCCGCAGACTCTCATACTCCGGCTCCATGGGAAGCCCCGTCAGCGGGTTGATTCCCGCCGGGACGTAGGGCTCCGGATCCGGCTCCGGCTCCGGAGGCGGGGCCGGGTACTCATTCTCCACGGGCGGGGGCGGCGATTCCTCCTCCGCCTTCCCTCCGCAGCCCACCAGGGCCAGAAGCATCCATGCCGCCAGTAAGATCGCCAGCGTCCGTTTTTTCATTTCGCCGCCGCCTTTCATGTTTTAAGCTGTCCCTATGATACCAATGACAAGGGAAGCCGTCAAGGCAATTTTCGACAAATTTCCAGAATCGCTTCCCGGGCTTGTGTTTTTCGCCCCGGCGGGGTATAATGAAAAAGACCCTTTGGGGAACAAACGCCGGAGAGGAGGCCGAATCTCATGCCGGGCTTTATTCAGGACAAGCTGGAAATCAAATTTCTCATTCTCTATATCGCCGCCAGGGTGCAGGAGCCGGTGCCCTTCGACACCATTCTGGACCTGACCCTCTGCGACGACGCCATTGATTATTTCGACTTCTCCGACTGTCTGGCCGACCTAGTCCGCACGGAGCACCTGACCCTGGACCAAAACGGCCTTTATGCCCTCACGGAGAAGGGCCGGCGAAACGGCGCCGCCTGCGACTCCAGCCTCCCCTATTCCGTCCGGCAGCGCTGTGACAAAAACCTGGAGGATTGGAACCGGAAGCTCCTCCGCCGGCGGCAGGTGAAAGCCTCCACCGAACAGCGGCCCAACGGCACCTATACAGTGCGCCTTCAACTGACCGACGACAAGGGCGGCGTCATGGACCTCAAGCTGATGATGGTGGATCAGGCCCAGGCCAAGGCGGTGGCCAAGCGCTTTCAGGAAGTGCCGGAGAAGCTGTACGGCCAGATCATCCAGCTGCTTCTATCTGAGAACCCATGAGAAAACGCGGGTACGGAAGCTCCGTACCCGCGTTGTTTATTTCACCGCCACATTTTCCTCTCCCAGGGTCTCCCGGGCCTCCTCCAGCAAAGCCTTGTGGAGCAGCGCCCGGGTGCCATAGATTTTCCGGGTGTCCGCCATGACCATTTTCACCTGGGTATCCCCCGGGAACATGGTAAACACCAGCTTCATGTGCCGGAGCGACGGATGGTCCAGAGAGGGGAATTTCAGATACAGGGTCTCCCCCTTTACCAGCTTGGCGTCCTGCGCGGCCGGCGGCTGGGCCGGCATCCCGCCTTCTGCCGTCTCCAGGGGATAGGCGGAATCGCACATGAGCTGGGGGGCCTTTTCGTCTCGGACGGACAGCTTTCCCTTCACCACCACGGCCTGATTCTCCCGGAGGTAGGGCCCGCAGATATCCAGCGTCCGGCTGAAGCACAGCATTTCGATGGACCCGGTTTCATCCTCCACCACCACGTAGGCCATGAGGCTGTTGTTTTTGGTGGTCTTAGTTTTGCTGGAGGTCACTACCCCCGCCAGGGTCAGATACTGCCCGTCGGAAAAGCGGGTGGGGCCGTTTTCCTGGGCGAAGTCCTCCAATACCTTCCCGATCTGGGGGACTCTCAGACGACGCACAATGTCCCGGTAGGCGTCCATCGGATGGCCGGAGAGATAGAGCCCCGTGGTCTCCTTCTCCATGGTCATCCGCTCCTGGGCGGTGAACTCCGGAATATCCGGCAGGTGAATGTCTTCCGTCTTTCGGAAGGCGGGCCCGGCGGACATGCCGAAGAAGTCCAGCTGCCCCTCCAGATTCTGCCTCTGCCGGGACGCCGCGGCGTCCAGCACCTTCTCATAGACCCGGATCAGCTGGGACCGCCGGGCTCCGGTTCCGTCGAAGGCCCCGGCCCGGATCAGGTTTTCCAGGGCCCGCTTGTTCATGTCGCTGCCCGCCATCCGGCGGCAGAAGTCGTGGAGGGAGGCGAAGTCCCCGGACACCTCCCGCTCCTTCATGACGGCCTGGATGAAGCCCCGGCCGATGTTCTTGATGGCTACCAGCCCGAAGCGGATGCCTCCCTCCTCCACGGTGAAGCGGTCCAGGGAGCAGTTGATGTCCGGTGGCAGCAGGGCAATGCCGCAGTCCCGGCACTCGTTGATATAGCCCGCCACCTTGTCGGAGTTGTCCAGCACGGAGGTCAAAAGGGCCGCCATGTACTCCCGGGTGTAGTGACACTTGAAATAGGCCGTCTGATAGGCCACCACCGCGTAGCTGACCGCGTGGGCCTTGTTGAAGGCGTAGTTGGCAAAATCATAGATCTCCTGATAAATGGCCTCCGCCGTGGCCTCGGAGATACCGTTGGCCACACAGCCGGAGATATCCCGTTCCGGGTCGCCGTGGAGGAAGGCCTCCCGTTCCTTCTCAATGTCCTTGGCCTTCTTTTTACTCATGGCGCGGCGGACCATGTCCGCCTGCCCCAGAGAGTAGCCCGCCAGATCCTGGAAAATCTTGATAACCTGCTCCTGGTAGACAATGCAGCCATAGGTAACGGCCAGGATGGGCTCCAGGGAGGGATGGCGGTACTTGATGAGCTTCGGGTCCTGCTTGCAGGCGATGAACCGAGGAATGGAATCCATGGGCCCGGGCCGGTAGAGGGCGATGATGGCGGTAATATCCTCAATATTCTGGGGCTTCAGCCCCACGCAGACCCCCGTCATGCCGGTGGACTCCATCTGGAACACACCGGAGGTCTTTCCGGCCGCCAGCATCTCATAGGTCTCCCGGTCTCCCTCCGGAATGTCCTCCAGGCGGAAGTCCGGCTGCTGCTGCCGGAGGAGCTGTACCGCATCCTCCAGCACCGTCAGGTTCCGCAGGGCCAGGAAGTCCATTTTGAGAAGCCCCAGCTCCTCCAGCGTCACCATGCCGTATTGGCAGACCACGATATCGTCATTCTTCGCCAGGGGCACGTACTCATAGACGGGCCGTTTTGTAATGACCACCCCGGCGGCATGGGTGGAGGCGTTCCGGGGCATGCCCTCCAGCATCTGGGCGGTATCGATGAGCCGCCTTACCCTCTCGTCGCCGTTGTACAAATCGCTGAGGGATTTCGTCAGCCGCAGAGCGTCCGCCAGGGTGATGTGAGCCCCGGGGGCATTGGGAATCTGCTTGGCGATCTGATCCACTTCGGCATAGGGCAGGTTCATCACCCGGCCCACGTCCCGCACCACGCCCCGGGCGGCCATGGTGCCGAAGGTGACGATCTGGGCCACATGGTCCTCGCCGTACTTCCGGCGGACGTACTCAATGACCTCCCCTCTCCGGGTGTCGCCGAAGTCCATGTCGATATCCGGCATGCTCACCCGCTCCGGGTTTAAAAAGCGCTCGAAATAGAGTCCGTATTTCACCGGGTCAATGTCCGTGATATAGAGGCAGTAGCTGACTAGGGACCCTGCCGCACTGCCCCGGCCCGGCCCTACGGGGATGCCCACGCTCCGGGCGTAGCGGACAAAGTCGGAGACAATGAGGAAGTAGTCCGTGAAGCCCATCTTCTCAATCATGTCCTGTTCATACCGGAGCTGTTCCCGGTGAGCCCTGTCGTCCCCGTAGCGGGCCTGGTAGCCCTCGTCGCAGAGCTTTTTCAAATAGGAGAAGCTGTCGTAGCCCGGCGGCAGCTGGAACTCCGGCAGATGGTACTTGCCGAAGGTGAAGTCCATGCTGCACATGTCCGCCACCTTCGCCGTGTTCTCCAGGGCTCCCTCAAATTCGGAGAACAGCTCCGCCATTTCCGCCTCGCTTCGGAGGTAGAAGTTCCGAGGCTCATAGCGCATCCGGTTTTCGTCGTCCAGAATTTTTCCCGTCTGGATGCAGAGCAACACATCGTGGGCCTCCGCGTCCTCCTTCCGGAGGTAGTGGGCATCGTTGGTGCAGACCATGGGAATCCCCGTCTCCTCATGAATCCGGAGAATCCCCCGGTTTACCACCGTCTGCTCCCGGATACCGTGGTCCTGAACTTCCAGATAGAAATGGTCCGGCCCGAAGAGCTCTGCCATCTCCAGGGCATAGCGTTTGGCGTTTTCATACTCCCCGTTCCGCAGCCGCCGGGGAATCTCCCCCGCCAGACACGCGGAGAGGGCCACCAGTCCCCGGCTGTGCTCCCGCAGAAGCTCCAGGTCAATCCGGGGCTTGATGTAAAAGCCCTCGGTCCAGGCCATGGAAACCATGTAAGAGAGGTTCCGGTACCCCTCCTCGTTTTCGCAGAGAAGCACCAGATGTCGGCTCTCGGAATCGAACTCGTGGACCTTGTCGGTGAGGCGGCGGCCCTCCGCCGTGACGTAGACCTCGCAGCCGATGATGGGCTTTATGCCCTCCGCCTTGCAGGCCCGGTAGAAGTCCACTGCGCCATACATAACCCCATGGTCCGTGACGGCACAGGCATCCTGACCCAGCTCCTTTACAATTTTCGGCAGGTCCCGGATACGGCACGCGCCGTCCAGCAGGCTGTATTCCGTGTGGACGTGCAGGTGGACGAAGGACATGGCGCCTCCCCCTTTCTCTCTTATCGGTTCGCCGGCCTCACCCGAAGGGCCAGCAGGGCCTTGATGTCCTCCAGAAGCTCCGGAGAGGTCAAATCCAGCATCAGCCACCGTCCCATTTTCGAGGAAGCCGTATTTTGATACAGGGTCCGGGTTGCTTCCGTGCAGGTCAGAAGAATCCCCTCCGCCGCGGCCTCATCCTTAGGCGCGACGGAAACCATCGCCGTCACGTAGCCCGGCCGGAGGTACACGGTGGTCAGGGCCTTGCTTCCCTTCTTGAACTTCACATTCCACCCCGGCTCCAGGCCGCAGCGGCTGTAATCCATCCGGGGCTCCGCGCCGTAAGCGTCTTTCAGATACTGCCGAAACTCCGGCCAGAGAGGGTTGTCCGCATAGCGATCCAGCTCCTCCATGGAGGGCTGCCGGTCCATGGGAAACAGCTGGGCCCAATTTTTCGTGTCAGATAGCATTTGTTATTCTCCTTATTCGTTCCAGTTTCCCCTCGTTACCGGCAAGAGCCCGTTCGTCCGCTACAATCCCTGCGCCAGTTCCACCAGCTTCCGCAGCCGGTGATTCAGGCAGGATTTCGTCACCGGCGGATCAAAGGCCTCCGCCAGCTCCGACAGGCTCAGCTCCGGATGCGCCAGCCGCAGGGCCGCCGTCTCCTGGAGCTTGTCCGGCAGTTCCTTGAGCCGTCCCGCGGCTTCCAGCCTCCGGATGGCGGCTCCCTGGCTCTGGGCAGCCTCCACCGCCTTGTCCAGATTGGCGCTGTCGCAGTTCAGCCGCCGGTTCACGCTGTTGCGGATGCCCTTTTCCACTTTGGTGGACATGATCCGCATGGCCGCCGCCGGCGCTCCGATAAAGGTGAGAAAGTCCTCAATCTGGTCGCTCTGCTTGAAGTAGGTGACGGCGCTGCCGTTCCGGGTCACGCTCTTGGGGGGATAGCCGCTCTCCCGGAGAAGCACCTCCAATTCCCGGCTGGCCTGGAGATGGGAACTGGTCAGCTCCAGATGATAGCGCTTGGAGGGGTCCGTGATGCTCCCCCCGGCAAAGAAGCAGCCCCGGAAGAAGGCCGCCCGGCAGCACTCCTCCTCCACCATGGCAAAGTTGACGTGGAGAGCCAGACTCTGCCTGGGGTCGTAGCCCAGAAGATTGATGATGTGGTCCAGCTTTCCCTGTTCCGTGATCTGGAAAACCATTTTCCCTCCCTCGCCCCGGTCCGGGTCCGGCTGGCGGTCAAACCGGAGGTCGAAGGCCCGCTGGAACAGCCGGGGCAGTCGGAGGGCAAAATTGGGATTTTCCGTGATGACCCGAACCTCGGAGGAGCTGAAGGTGTGGCAGTAGAGCAGAATCCCGTAAGCCTCCGCCTGGGTACAGCAGCGCCGCTGAAGCGGAAGCCTGCAAAGCTCATTTTTCGTATCAAAGGAAAAGGACACCCTCAAGCCCTCCTAAAAACAGTCTATGTAAAGGAAACTTCGTTTACTCTATTCGGTAGCGTCCCCCGGCGATGCGGACGTTCCGCTCCGCATGGAGAAGAATCAATTCCTGGGCCAGCCGGTCAGGATGATGCCGGACATAGCCATCCTGCACTGTGGCGATGGGGCGGCTGACCAGCTCCACCCCCAAGGCGGCGCAGCACTCCACGTCATAGCGCAGCAACTCCGCCCCTTCCTCCGCGTAGCGCTTCGCCGCGTCCTGAGGAATGGGCGAAGAGTTCACCAGGCAAAGCCGGAATAATCCCTGTACCGAGTGCTGAAACAGGGCCGCAATGTGGTCCGAGGCGGTGTAGCCCTCCGTCTCCCCCTCCTGGGTCATGATGTTGCAGACATAGATCTTCAAGGCAGAGGATTCCCGAATGGCGTCCACGATGCCGTCCACCAGCAGGTTGGGAATGATGCTGGTGTAAAGGCTCCCGGGCCCCAGAACGATCACGTCCGCCTCATGAATGGCGGCCAGGGCCTCCGGCAGGGCCCTGGGATGCTCCGGCAGCAGCCGCACCTTGGTAATGCGGCAGTCCTCCTTTTTCTTGCAGTGAAAGATCTTGGACTCGCCGACGACGCTGGCCCCGTTCTCAAACTCCGCCTCCAGCTGCACGTCGGCCGTTGTGACGGGCAGCACCCGGCCGGTGATGGCCAAAACCTCGCTCATCCGGCGAACCGCCGTGTCAAAGCTGGGGGAAATGCCGTTCAGGGCCGCCAAAAACAGATTTCCAAAGCTCTGTCCCGCCAGGGTCCCCTCTTGGAAACGGTAGTCCATCATCTGTTTCATCAGCGGCTCCGTGTTGGCCAGAGCCACCAGACAGTTCCGGATGTCTCCCGGCGGAGGCATTCCCAGGTCCTGGCGCAGTGCACCGGAGCCGCCGCCGTCGTCCGCCACCGTGACAATGGCGGAGAGGTTTTCCGTGTAGTCCTTCAAACCCCGCAGCATATTGGACAGGCCATGTCCGCCGCCGATGACGGCGATCCGGGGCCCGTGCTTCCGGGGTGCGCGGTAAGGTCGGTATTCCATAGGGCTCCTTTCCGGCTCAAACGGCCCGTTCCATATCCCGGTGATGCTCCGCCGCCTGGAAGCCCTGCGCCCGAACGAACTCCGTCAGCGCATGGGTGATGGCTACGGAGCGGTGGTGTCCCCCGGTACAGCCCACAGCGATGACCAGCCCGGTCTTTCCCTCCTCCGCGTACAACGGCAGAGTGAAGCTCAGCAGGTCCTCCACCTTGCGGAGGAAATCCTGAGTCTGCTGAAAACCGAACACGTAATCCGCCACCGGCTTATCCAGGCCGGTCTGGTGCCGCAGCTCCTCAATGTAAAAAGGATTGGGCATAAACCGCACGTCCAGCACCAGATCGGCCTCCAGCGGGAGACCGTACTTGAAGCCGAAGGAGGTGACGCTCACCGTCATACCTCCCTGCTCCCCCTCGCCGTTGAAGGTGCGCAGCAGCTCCCGGCGCAACTTGGCTGTGGAAAGCCCGGTGGTGTCGATGATGAAATCCGCCCGTTCCTTCACGGGGAGCATCAGCTCCCGCTCTTTCTCCACGGCCTCCTCCAGAGAATCCGTCTCCTTCTCCAGGGGATGGCGGCGGCGGGTCTCCTTATAGCGCTTGATAATGGCCGCCGGAGAGGCGTCCAAAAACAGCATCCGGCAGACGCCCTCCATGCCCTTCAGTTTGTCCAGCACGTCGAACAGCTCGCTGAAGGATTCCGCCGTCCGCACGTCGTACACCAGGGCCACACGGGCGTACCGCCCGCCGCCCCCGGCGCAAAATTCCGCAAATTTCAAAATCATGGCGGCGGGCATGTTGTCCACGATATAAAAGCCGCTGTCCTCCAAGAAGGAGGCCGCCTTGCTCTTCCCTCCGCCGGACAGGCCGGAGATGATCAAAATTTCCATGGGACAAGTTCCCCTTTACTCCACAAACTTGACCTCCGGCTCCAGCCGGACGCCGGTTTTTTCAAATACAAGCTCCTGCACCTGCAGGATCAGCGCCTTGACGTCGGCGCAGGTGGCTCCTCCCCGGTTGATCAGGAAGCCCGCGTGCTTTTCGCTGACCTGGGCTCCACCCACCGTCAGCCCCTTCAAGCCGCATTGGTCAATGAGGGTTCCGGCAAAATGGCCCTCCGGCCGCTTGAAGGTGCTTCCCCCGCTGGGCCATTCCAGAGGCTGGCTGGCCTTCCGCCGGGCCATCAGGTCTCGCATGGTTTCCCGAATGGCCTCCGGGCTGCCGGGCATCAAACGGAACTGCACATACAGCACAACGGCGTCCGGGTGGTCCGACAGAAAGCTCCGGCGGTAGCCGAAGTCCAGCTCCTCCACGGAGAGATGCTTCAAGCCCTCCTCCGGAAGCAGGACGGACGCGCCCAAAACCACCTGCGACATCTCCCCGCCATAGGCCCCGGCATTCATGTACAGCCCGCCGCCCACCGTGCCGGGGATGCCGTGGGCAAACTCCAGGCCCGTCGAACCCAGCTTGCAGGCATAGTCCGCCAGCTTTGCCAAGGGAACGCCAGCCGCCGCGACCATATGCTTCGGCTCCCCCCGGGTCTCCAGCTTCTGCATCCGGCCGGTGGCAATGACCAGCCGGTCCAGCCCCTCGTCGGGAACCAGCAGGTTTGAGCCGTTGCCAATCACCAGAGGCCGGGCACCGCACTCCCGGGCCATGGACAGCAGCAGCACCAGCTGTTCCCCCTGCTCCGGAAACGCCATTCGCTTTGCCGGACCGCCTACCCGAAAGGAGGTGTGCTTCGCCATGGGCTCCTCCCGCAGGATCTCCATATCCGGCAGGTAGTCCTTCATCTGTTTGTCAAATTGCGTCACCCAGTCCATGCAAGGGCCTCCCTGTTTTCTCACATCACCCGGCCCAGCATGGCTGCGCCGATGATGCCCGCGTCGTTCCCCAGCTCCGCCGGGAGAATCCTTGTAATCCGGCCCCCGTGGCGGGAAAAGCTCTCCTTCGCCACGGCTTCCCGCAGAGGCTCCAGCAACAGCCGCTCCGGCGCGGCGGCCACACCGCCTCCGATGGCCACCGCCTCAGGGCGCAGGATGTTGATGAGGCTGGCTAGGCCGCCGGCCAGATACTCCACATAGTCCCGGCAGACCGCCAGGGCCGTCTCGTCCCCGGCCTCCGCCGCCTGGAAGGCCGTCCGGCCCTCCACGCCGTGCTCCGCGGCAAATTGGTGCAGGGCGCTCTCCGGGTGGGCCTCCATGGCCCGCTTCGTCTGCTGAATCAGGCCCGTGGCGGAGGCATAGCGCTCCCAGCAGCCCCTGCGGCCGCAGTTGCAGGGTTCGCCGTCCCGGCAGATGACCATATGGCCCGCCTCGCTGGAGGCCAGTCCGCCCCGGAGCTTCCCGTCCACAATGATGCCCGCGCCCACGCCGGTACCCAGCGTCACCACGGCAAAATCCCGGGTCCCCTTCCCCGCGCCGCCGAAGAACTCGCCCACGGCGGCGCAGTCCGCGTCATTGCCCAGCAGCAAAGGCAGGTCCAGATGCTGCCGGAAGAACTTTTCCAGCGGGACATTCTCCATGGGGATGTTGGTGGTGAACAGCACGTCGCCGCCGTCCACCGCCCCGGGCAGGCCCACGCCCACCCACCGGACTTTTTCCTGCATCACTGTTTTGGACAGCTCCGCCAGAGTCTGCGCAAAGTGCTCCGGTCCCTGGAATTCCAGGGGAATCCGCTCCACCTTCACAATCCGGCCCGTCTCATCCACCAGACCGGCTTTCAAGTTTGTACCGCCTACGTCAATACCGATATACATATCGTTTCCTCCTTACAGCTTTCCATCCGCCCGGGCGTCCACCTTCTGGGCCAACTCCTGGGCCGCGTTGTAACCCAGCTTCCGATGCCGGTTGTTCATGGCCGCCACCTCCACAATGCTGGCCAGATTCCGCCCCGGGCGCACGGGAATGGTGAGGGTGGGGACCTGGATATCCAGGATGTCAATATAATGGTCCTCAATGCCCAGGCGGTCGTAGAACTTCTCGCTGTCCCAGGGCTCGAAATTCACCACCAGATCCAGCTGCGCCTCATTCTTGACGGCCCGGACACCGAAGAGCTGCTGTACATTGATGACACCGATGCCCCGCAGCTCAATATAATTGCGGATGACCTCCGGGGCGGAGCCCGTCAGGCGCCCGGAGACCCGGCGGAGCTCCACCGCATCGTCGGCCACCAGCCGGTGTCCCCGCATAATCAGCTCAATGGCCGCCTCGCTTTTGCCCACACCGGAGTCGCCGGTGATCATGACGCCTTCGCCGTAGATATCCAGCAGCACGCCGTGGCGGGTGACACAGGGGGCCAGCACCCGGTTCAGATATTCAATGGTCCGGCTGGTGAAGGCCACCGTCACCTCGTTGGTCCGGAGCAGGGTCTTCTGGTGCTCCATGGCGCTTTCCATGCACTCCGGAAAACAGTCCAGACTCCGGGCAATGACCAGGGCGGGAATGTCATAGAGGAACAGATCGTCAAAGCACTTGCGCCGCTGGGCGTCGGAAAGCCCCCGGAGGTAAGTGACCTCCGCCTTGCCGATAACCTGGAGGCGGCAGGGGTCAAAATAGTCGTAAAAACTGTGGAATTGGAGGCCGGGCCGGTTCAGGTCCGGAACGGTCAGCAGGGCGCTGTCGAAATCGCTTCCCTGGTTCAAAACCTCCAAGTTAAAAAGGGATACAAAATCCTTCACTTTTAAGCCGTTTTCACGCATGGCGTTTCTCCTTTTTCCGGCGGAAGGGCCGGGCATCCTCGGTTTTCGCGTCCAAGACGCATCCGTTTCCATTATATATGAAATCTTCCAATTCCGCAACACCTTCCATGCAGAAGATTCCCGGAAGATTCTTGGGAAATCCCGGAAAAGAAGACATCACCGCGCATCGCGCCGTGATGTTTCCGCCAAAGCTCCCGGAAGCGCACAACCCATTTTCCACCTTCGACGGAAGCCAAATGAAAATCATTTTCGCCCCGGTCTGCGCATCGCAAAAATTCCAGTGCCCGTGCGTTTTGGGAGCACCGATGCCACTGGCGCAAGTATGCTCTTGGCGGCTCCCCCCTCTTGCGGATATCCCCTTTACGGAAAAAGGAGGGACGTACGTCCCTCCTTTCAGGCTTCTCAAACCAGCTTTGCGGTATTCATACGCACGCCCGGCCCCATGGTGGCGGCGGCGACGCAGCTGCGGATATATTGGCCCTTGGCCGCGGCGGGCTTGGCCTTCACAATGGCGCCCATCAGGGTGTTGTAGTTCTCCGTCAGCTTTTCGGGGCCGAAGGAGACCTTGCCAATGGGGCAGTGAATGATGTTGGTTTTGTCCAGGCGATACTCAATCTTACCGGCCTTGACTTCGGTGACGGCCTTGGCTACATCGGGGGTCACGGTGCCCGCCTTGGGAGAGGGCATCAGGCCCTTGGGGCCCAGAACCTTACCGAGACGGCCCACCACACCCATCATATCGGGGCTGGCGACCACCACGTCAAAGTCAAACCAGTTTTCCTTCTGGATCTTTTCCACCAGATCCATCTCGCCCACGTAATCGGCTCCGGCAGCCTTGGCGGCCTCAGCCTTGTCACCCTTTGCGAAAACCAGCACCCGGACGGTCTTGCCGGTGCCGTGGGGCAGAACGATGGCGCCGCGGACCTGCTGGTCGGCGTGCCGGGAGTCCACGCCCAGCTTCACATGCAGCTCGACGGTCTCGTCGAACTTGGCGGTAGCGGTCTTGCAGACCAGCGCCAGACCCTCGGAGGGCTCATACTGGATGTTTTTATCAATCTGCTTGGCGCTGTCCTGATATTTTTTGCCTCTAAACACTGTTACTTCCTCCTCATAGTGGTTCTTCGGAACGGAATCCTCCCACTGTATGGAGCGGCGATCCGGCCGCTCTTAAAATATTGGTCAGTCGCCGACGATGACGCCCATGGACCGGCAGGTTCCGGCGATCATGCTCATGGCGGACTCCAGGTTGGCGGCGTTCAGGTCCCGCATCTTGATCTCGGCGATTTTCTGGATGCTGGCCTTGGAGATAGTCGCCACCTTGGTCTTGTTGGGAACGCCGGAGCCGGATTCAATGCTGCACTCTTTCTTGATCAGCACCGCCGCCGGAGGCGTCTTGGTGATGAAGGAGAAGGAGCGGTCCGCGTACACGGTGATGACAACGGGGATGATCATGCCCGCGTCGTTTTTGGTACGCTCGTTAAATTCTTTCGTAAAGGCGGCGATGTTCACGCCGTGCTGGCCCAGAGCGGGGCCGACGGGGGGAG
>CAJTZL010000046.1 GCA_910583695.1 uncultured Oscillibacter sp. | reverse complement strand
TGGCCGGCGCCGTCTGCGGCGACCACTGCTCCCCCATCTCCGATACCACCATCATGGCCTCCGCGGGTGCCCAGTGCGACCACGTGAACCACGTGTCCACCCAGCTGCCCTATGCCATCACCTGCGCGGTGGTGTCCGGCGTCACCTACCTCATCGCGGGCATCCTGGTGAGCGCCGGTGCGCCCGGCATCCTGGGCCTGCCCATCGGCATTGTGCTGATGATCGGCGCGCTGTTTGTGATCCGCTCCAGAAATTCCAGCGTTTCCTGATTACCCATAAGGCGAGACGCCCGGCCAATCGGCCGGGCGTTTTTCTGCTTGACAGTTCCGCTTGTTTGTATTATTATACTATTGTACCAATTAAATGATACATTTGAGAGGAGACATGTTTATGGAGCAAGTACGGACAAGGGGCCTCAGCGCCTCGGGACTGAAATGGATAGCCCTTGGGCTGATGGTCCTGGACCACATTCACTATTTCTTCGCCTATGCGGGCCGGGTTCCGGAGTGGTTCAGCATGGCGGGGCGGCTGGCCGCGCCGCTGTTTCTCTTTTGTCTGGCGGAGGGCTTTGCTCATACCCACGACCGAAGAAAGTACTTTATAAAAGTATATGCCATACATCTGCTGATGTCCGGGCTTCTGCTTTTGTGGATGTGCGGCATCCTTCCTGCCCGGCCCGACGGTTTTTATCCCATGAACGGCATGATGACCTCCTTTGCCATTTTGATGGTGGTCTTTCAGGGCATAGACTGGCTGGGGGAGAGGCGCTGGGGCCTGGGGCTGGCGGCGGTGGTTCTGCCTCTGGCGTGGCCCATTCTGGCAGGTCTCCTGATACGGAGCGTGCCTGTTCTCCAGATGCCCCTGCTCGTCCTGGGCTATACCCTCCTGCCCATGTGGAACAGCAACCCGGATGCCAGCATTTCCGTCATTGCAGCAGGCATCCTCCTCTATGCGTTCCGTCGAAACCGCAGGGCGCAGGCCGGGGCTTTTACGGCGGGGACGATGGTGTTTTCCTTCCTGCTTCCCCTGCTTCTGCTGTACCAATCCCCGGAGTTTCACTGGACCATGATGTTCACCATCGCCTACGAGTGGTACGGGGCCCTTGCGGCCATCCTGATGCTGTGCTACAATGAAGAGCGGGGCCGGGGGCCGAAGGCCTTCTTTTATGCCTTCTATCCCGCCCATGTCTATATTTTGTACGTGCTTTCCTGGGCGGCCTATCCGCTTCTGGCGGGGGGCTGACGGGTGGGCGGAAAGGAGGCCGCGCCCATGAGGGCAAACCGGACAAAGCTGCTGGGAGCAGCGGCGCTCCTGCTGGTGTTTTTCGCCTCCTGCGCCCTGCTGGACGGGAGCACCGGCTGGTTCCCGGTGCTGGGGAATCTGGTTTCCGCCGCCCGAATGCGAAGCTATGCCGCTCAGGTTTATCCGGACCTGAAGCCGGAGGGGCTCTGGGCCCGGTATGACCCGGAGGATGGGAACTACTTCCTGACCTTTACCCTGAAAAACGGCGGGGGAGGACGCAGCTTGTACTACAACTTGGATGCCGGGCTGGTCACGGATGAACGGCGGAGGACCGTGCTGCGGAAGGAGCTCGGCATCGCGGAACACCCGCAGGTCAACGGGAATCGGGCGTACTGGGACGCCCGGTGGGACCCCGGCGACCCGGATACGCCGGTGGTGAGCATCCGCCTTGACGTTTGCGACAGCCGCAGCGCCCCGGTTCCGGCCGGGGAGGCCATGCGGGCGGTCATGGCGGACCGGGCCATGGAGCTCTACGGGGAGCTGTCCCCCAGGACGCCGGTCCATACCGTCTCCGTGCACTACAGCCACGAGGCGCAGGAGGACAAGCGCGGCGGTTCCCTCTGGTACTCCATCACCGTGGAGCTGCCGGAGGATACGCCGCTGACCCGGGAGATGGTGCTCTCCGGGGAGCTGGAAAGCCGGTAGGTTCCGGGTTTCCAGCTTAATTAAGGTTGAAGAAAGGAGCACCCTTATGCACACGATCTTTGAAAAGCTGCTGGCCCTGCTGGACCGGGGGGAGGACGCCGTGCTGGCCACGGTGGTCTCCGTCCGGGGGTCGACTCCCCGGGGGACCGGGTCCCAGCTTTTGGCGGGCCGGGAGGGGCTGGAGGCCGGGACCATCGGCGGCGGGCCGGGGGAGGCCCAGGCCCTGGCTTTCGCGGCGGAGCTGCTGAGAGAGAAGCGGTCCGCCCTGTGCCGCCTGGAGCTTCGCCACGGCGGAGAGCTGGACTCTGTCTGCGGCGGGGAACAGACCGTCCTGCTCCAGTTCATTTCCCGCGGCGGGGAAGCCTGGAGGGCCGCAGCCCGGGAGGCGCTGGAGCGGCTGGAGAGCCGCCGGGGCGGTTGGCTGGCCCTGGCGGAGGACAAGGCCCCGGCCCTGCTGAACGAGGGCCCGGCGGGCCCCGCCTGGGACGGGGAACAGTTGATAGTCCCCCTGCCGGTGGGGGAACGGGTGGTGATCTTCGGCGGCGGGCACTGCGCCCTGGCCCTGGTTCCGGTTCTGCGGAGCGTGGGCTTCCGGGTGGCGGTGTTCGACGACCGGGCGGAGTTTGCCAGTCCCGCCCGCTTCCCGGAGGCGGAGACGGTGGTCTGCGGAGACTATACCGGCATTGCCGCCGGACTGGAGCTGACGGCGGAGGATTACGCCGTGGTCATGACCAGCGGACACCGCCATGACTTTGAGGTGGAGGAGCAGCTTCTCCGGCGGCCCCTGGCCTATCTCGGCGTCATGGGCTCCCGGACGAAAACCGCCTACGTCAACGGAAGGCTCCGGGAGGCGGGCATCTCCGAGGAGGCCCTGCGGCGGGTTCACACCCCCATCGGCACCGCCATCAAGGCGGTGACGCCGGAGGAAATCGCCGTCAGCATCACCGGGGAGCTGATCTATGAGCGGGCCCTCCGCCGGGAGGCCGCCGGAGTGGTGGAGCATGGCTGCCCGGCGCATTGATGGGGAATATGGAAAGCGCCCTCCCGGGAAAGCGGGAGGGCGCTTTTGCAAGGGGCAGGGCCGCGCTTCGGCCCGGCGGACTGCCGGATCGGCAGAGCATGCAAGGGGCCCCTTTGGCTCCCCTCAAGTGACGGAGCAGTCGGTGGGACCGCCCAGGAGCATGTCCAGACCGTGCTCCAGGGTGGGGAGCACCGCCTCCAGGTTCTCCCGGGCGGCTTTGGGACTGCCGGGAAGATTGACAATGAGGCTCCCGCCCCGGATGCCCGCCGCGGCCCGGGAGAGCATGGCCCGGGGCGTGACGGCCAGGGAGGCCGCCCGCATGGCCTCCGGAATGCCGGGAGCCATGCGCTCGCAGACCGCCGATGTGGCCTCCGGGGTTACGTCCCGGGGGGAGAAGCCGGTGCCGCCGGTGGTAATCACCAGGGCGGCCAGACCGGCCAGACGGATCAGGGCGGCTTCAATGTCCGGCTGTTCGTCAGGAACCAGGGCGGTCTCAAGGACCCGGTATCCCGCCGCCTCCAGCAAAGAGGCGGCCAGCGGGCCCGCCCCGTCGGGACGCTCCCCCCGGAAGCTCCGGTCGCTGACGGTCAAAACTGCGGCTGTATACATGAAAGCTCCTCCTATTCCAACAGCATCAGATCCTCCGGGCGAATCGCCGCCGGAAGGCGTTCCCGGTCCGGCAGGGCGGCCCAGGCGTCCCGGGAGAGCTCCATCCAAAGGGGCGGAGCCTCGGGGACGGCGTCCTCCGGGCGCAGGGCGGCCAGTATGACGGAGGCATCCTCCACCACCCGGAGGACCTGGCAGAAAAAGGAATTGGCCTCCCCCGCCTCCGCCGGGTGGACCCGGTCTGCCCGGATGCCCAGGGTGGACGCACCCTCCCGCCAGGGGGCGGCGGCTTCCAGGATCAGTCCCCATTCCGGAACCTCCACCAGCCCCGGGCCGGGGCCGGGACGGAGGGAGGCGTAGTTCCTGCACCCGGAGAGCCGGGCGGCGCCGACGGTGCCGGGCCTGGACATCAGCTCCGCCATAGTGGTCACGGGGGCGGAGGCCCCTGCCTCCAGCACGCAGACCCGGGGGCAGTTCCGGCAGACCTCTCCACGGTCGTGGCTGACCCAGACCACGGGACCGGGAAAGCGGTCCAGGACCTCCCGGAGCTCCTGCTCCAGCTGCCATTTCAAGAAACTGTCCAGAGCGGAAAAGGGCTCGTCCAGCAGCAGTGCCCGGGGCTCTGCCGCCAGGATGCGGGCCAGGGCCGCCCGCTGCTGCTGTCCGCCGGAGAGCTGCCGGGGGTAGAGCTCCGCCTGCTCCTCCAGATGGAGCAGGGCCAGGAGCTCCGCCGTCCGAGCCCGCCGCCGCCGGTTTTCCTGGGAGCCCAGGCAGACGGCCACGTTCCGCGCCACCGTCATGTGGGGGAACAGGGCAAAGCTCTGGAAGAGAAAGCCCACCCGGCGCTTCCGGGGCGGGAGGTTCACCCCCGCTTCGCTGTCGAAGAGGACCTGCCCGCCCAGCGAAATCCGGCCCCGGTCCGGCTTGTCGACGCCTGCGATGCACCGTAAAGTCACGCTCTTCCCGCAGCCGGAGGCCCCCAGCAGGGCCAGGGCCTGTCTGTTCTCCGCCGTGAAATCCACGTTCAGAAGAAAGTCTCCATAGCGCTTTTGGATTTGGACCGTCAGGGCCATGAGCGCCCCTCCTTCCGCTCCAGCAGGTTCACCGCCAGCAGCACTGCGGCGGAAATTCCCAGGTTTACCAGCACCCAGCGCAGGGCCAGAGCGTCCTGCCCGGTGCGCCAGAGCTGATAGACGGTGGTGGAGACCGTTGCGGTGCGGCCCGGGGTGTAGCCCGACACCATGGACGTGGCCCCGTACTCCCCCAGGGCCCGGGCAAAGGCCAGCACCGTCCCCGCCAGGATGCCCTGGCGGCAGACGGGGAGGCGGATGCGCCAGAAAATAAAGGCGTCGCTGAGCCCCAGGGTCCGGCCCGCCTGGGCCAGCGTCTCATCAAAGGACTCGAAGGCCCCCCGGGCGGTGCGGTACATGAGGGGAAAGCTCACCACCGCGGCGGCAAGGATTCCGGCCTGCCAGGTCATGGTCAGCCGGAGGCCGAAGGCGGTCTGAAGCCAGCCTCCCAGGGGCCGCCGGGGCCCCAGGGCCAGCAGCAGGAGCCAGCCCACCACCGTGGGGGGCAGCACCAGGGGCAGGGTGAGGACCACGTCCGCCGCCCCCTTCACCAGCCGGGGGGCCTTGGAGACAAAATGGGCGGCGAAAATCCCCAGAAAGAACACCAGCACCGTGGAGACGGCGGCGGTGCGGATGGAGTTGTACAGGGGAAACCAGTCCATGGGGCCCTCCCGTTTCCGTTATCCCAGATGTGTGAAGCCTGCGCGTTCAAAAACCTCTCCCGCCGCCTCGGCGCGGAGATAGGCCAGAAAGTCCCTGGCCCCGTCCTGGTTTGTCCCGGCGGCCATGACGGCGGCGGGGTAAATCACACGGCCGCACATGTCTGCCGCGGCGGTGTCCGCCGTCTCCAGCCCGGCGGCGGAGGCGTCCGTGGCGTAAATGATGCCGCAGTCCACAGTTCCCTCGGATACCTGGGCAGAGACCTCCTTGACGTTGGAGCCATAGGTCAGAACCCCGGCGGCGTTCAGGGCCGCCTCGTCCAGGCCGCAGAAGTCGAAAATCCTTTGGGTGTACTGCCCCACGGGCACGTCTTGGTTCCCGACGGCCAAGAGCACCTCCCCGGCCTCCAGGGCGGCGCTCAGCTCATAAAAATTGTGGATGTCCGCCGGGTTTCCCTCCGGCACCGCCAGGACTACCTGGTTCTCCAGCAGGTCCACCCGGGTGTCCGACAGAACGAAATTCAGAGCTTCGCCCTCACTCTCCTCCAAGGCATCGGCGTTGACGGCGGGAGCCACGGCGGCGTCCAGCTCGTCCAGCTGCTTCCGCCCGGCGGAGATGAAGAGGTCGCAGTCCGCGCCCTCTTCGATCTGTGTCTTGAGGGTGCCGGAGGAGTCGAAGTTGAAGACCAGGGTTACATGGGGGCGGTCCCTTTGGTAGAGCTCCCCGATCTCCGTCAGGGTTTCCTGGAGGGAGGCGGCGGCGAAGACCGTCAGCTCCGTGTCCTTGGAGCCGCCGCAGGCGGTGAGGGGCAGGAGCAGCAGGGCCAGCAGAAGGGGAAGCAGACGGTTCATGTTGCGCTCCTTTCCAGCAGGGGCGGGCCTTGGACCCACCTTCCGGCAAACATCACAGTTGAATCGCAGAGGCCGTCCCCTGCTTCCCAAATCCGCAGTTGGGGTAGGTGCAGACCTCACAGCCCAGGCACAGCCCGCCCTCGCCCAGCCGGGTGAGGTCCTCCCGGGTCACGGGGACCCCGGCGGCGATCTTGGGCAGCACCAGGTCGAAGATGGTGCGCTTGGCGTACATGACGCAGCCGGGGAGGCCCAGGATGGGAGTTCCGTCCTGGAAGTAACCCAGCAGGAACATGGCCCCTGGCAGCACCGGCGCGCCGTAGGCCACAATATCCGCCCCACTGCGCTTCACGGCCCCGGGGGTGTTGTCGTCCGGGTCCACGCTCATTCCGCCGGTGCAGAGAATCAGGTCTGGGGCGCCTGCCCGGACCTCCCCAATGGCATTGGCCACGGTCTCCGGATCGTCCCCGGGCAGGCGGCGGGCAGTGACCCGGATGCCGAACTCCGCCAGCTTTCGTTCCACCACCGGGGTGAAGGCGTCTTCAATCAGCCCCTTGGCCACCTCGCTGCCGGTGGTGACGACGGCGGCAGTTTTCAGCCTCCAGGGCCGCAGCTCCAGCAGGGGCCGGTCCCCGGCGGCCTCCTCGGCGCGGCGGAGCTTCCCCTCCTCAATAACCAGGGGAATGACCCGGGTCCCCGCCAGCTTGTCCCCCTTCCGGACCGCCGTGCCCCCGTGGCGCGTGGCAATCATGATGTCCTCCAGGGCGTTGACGGCATTCAGCCGCCGGCTGTCCACCAGAAAGAGGCCGTCCCTGGCGGCGGTGAGCTCAATTTTGCCCTCCTTGACGGCGCTCCGCTCCATGCCTGCGTTCCGGCAGAGGGCGCAGAGGCGCTCCGCCGCGTCGTTCTCGTGGACCATGCCGGGGACCAGCTCCCAGACATAGAGGTGCTCCTTGCCCATGGACAGCAGAACGGGGATGTCCTCTTCCCGGACCACGTGGCCCTTGCGGAAGCGGGCGTCCTTGTACTGCCCGGGGATGATCTGGGTCATGTCGTGGCAGAGGACGCAGCCCACGGCCTCCCGGGTTGGAATCCGTTTCATGCCCGGCCCTCCTTCAGAAGTTCGATGGGGTCCCCCTTCCGGACGGTCCCCTCCTGCACCACCACGGCGAAGACGCCCTCCGTGGGCATGACGCATTTCCCGGTGGTTTTCTTGATTGCGCAGTCGTTGTGGCATTCCTTGCCGATTTGGGTGATCTCCACCACCGTCTCCCCCAGCCGGAGCCGGGTCCCCACAGGGAGGGACTTCAAGTCAATGCCCCGGGTGTTGACGTTCTCGGCAAAGGCCCCGGGCCGGAGCCCCGGCAGAAGGGGACGCATGGTGTCCACGCTCTCCTCCGCCAGCAGGGAAATCTGCCGGTGCCAGTCTCCGGCGTGGGCATCCCCCACAATGCCGTGGCGGAGCTTCAATTGAATCGCCGGGACCTCCCGTTTGACCGTGCCCTTTTGTTCGCTGATGTTCACAGATACAACTTCCGCCACGCTCACCACTCCTTACAATAGTCGCCGGTCTTGCCTCCGCTCTTCCGGCAGAGGCGGATATCGGAAATTTCCATGTCCCGCTGGACGGCCTTGCACATGTCGTAAACGGTCAGCGCCGCGGCGGAAACCGCCGTCAGGGCTTCCATTTCCACGCCGGTCTCTCCCTTGCACTTCACCTTGGACCGGATATGGACGGCCGCCTCCTCCAGGGTGAAGGTGAGGTCCACCGCCGTCAACCGCAGGGGGTGGCACATGGGAATCAGCTCGTGGGTCCGCTTGGCGGCCAGAATGCCCGCCACCTGGGCCGCCGCCAGCACGTCCCCCTTGGGGGCTCCGCCGGTGCGGATGAGGGCAAGTGTCTCCGGGCTCATGCGGACCCGGCCTTCCGCCTGGGCCTCCCGGAAGGTGACGTCTTTTTGAGTCACGTCCACCATGCGGGCCCGGCCCTGTTCGTTGACGTGGGTCAATTCCATGGGGTTCATCCTGTTCAGCCTCCAATCTGGTGCATGTTCCGGCCTGCCTCGCTGCGGCCGGTTTCGTTCATATGATGCCGTTCCGGCTTGGCGGCGATGCCCGCTTGAAGGGCCTGGCGAAGGGCCGCGCCGTGGAGCCCCCGGAGGGGAATTTCCTGGTTCGAGTGGAGGCAGGGCTTCAGCTTCCCGTCCGCCGTCACCCGGATGCGGTCACAGGCGGCGCAGAAGCGATGGCTCATAGGCTCAATGAGCCCCACCGTTCCCCGCCCGCCGGGGGAGCGGTACCGCCGGGCCACGCCGGAGCCCTCCAGGGGTCGAAGGCAGGGATTTGACTCCAGCACCGCCTCCGCCGGGAGGAATTGGGCGTTCCGCCCCTCTCCAATGGGCATGAGCTCGATGAACCGAACCTCCACGGGATATCGGCAGGAAAGCTCTAAAAAATCCGGTATTTCGTCGTCGTTAAAGCCCTTCATCAGCACCACGTTCAGTTTTGTCCCGGTAAAACCAGCCTCCGCCGCCGCCTTTAGTCCCCGGAATGCCTCTTCCAGGCGGCCCACCCGGGTTATGTAGGCGTAACGGTCCGGCCGGAGGGTATCCAGACTGATATTCAGGCGGCTGACTCCCGCCGCTCGAAGGGGGGCCGCCAGCTGGGGTAGGGCAAGGCCGTTGGTGGTGAGACACAGCTCCTCCACCTCCGGAATGGCGGCGATTCCCCGGCAGATATCCAGAATCCCCCGGCGGACCAGGGGCTCCCCGCCGGTGAGGCGGACCTTGCGAACCCCGCAGACCACGGCGGCCTGGGCGATTTCCACCAGCTCCTCCACGGAGCAGATGTCCCCGTGGTCCCGCTTGAGGATGCCCTCTTCGGGCATGCAGTACCGGCAGCGAAGGGAGCAGAGGTCCGTGACGGAGAGACGCAGATAGGTGATGTTTCTGGCGCAACGGTCCCGCATGGCGGCGTGCCTCCCTTCCCCGGCGGTGTATTAAGATCTATTGTAAAATAGGCGGCGGCAAAAAGAGGTTGTTTTAACAACATTTTTGCGCTATAATTCTTAGAGCAGTTCCCGGAAATCATGAGAAAACAGGAAGCGAGGGCAGGGAGGGCAGGGCAAGGCGGAGGACGCAGGCGGGCTGACGCCCGTCCAGGATGGCAACGCGGCCCTGCGATTCCTGAACCACTGAAGGTTTCTCGTTATTTTTGGGTGCTGCTCTAGATAAAAAAGAGGGGAGGGGTGGCCGGTGGATACGCTGCAGTCCGGGCTGGTTCCATGCCGCTTATTCCAGGACCTGCCGGCGGAGACCCTGGAGCGGGAGATTCTGTCCCGGGGAAAGGTCCGGGACTATGAGAAGCAGGCGCTCCTCATCGCGCCGGGGGACCGGGTGGACTGGTTCGCCGTGGTCCTCCGGGGAAAGGTCCAGATTTCCCAGATTTTCTCCGACGGAACCAGCAGCCTCATGGACGCCCTGGGGCTCGGCCATACTCTGGGGACGGACCTGATCTGCACCCGGAGCCGCCGTTCGCCCTATTACGCCGTGGCCGCCGGGCCGATTCAAATCCTCCGGCTCCCGGCGGCGCTGCTGCTGGAGCCCGGGGGCCTGTCCGGGGAGACGCGGGAGGTTCTCTGGCGGAACCTGCTGACCCTCCTCTCCGACGAAAGCCTCCGCAAGCACTACCGGCTGGCCATCCTGGCCCAGCGGGGCCTCCGGGACCGGGTGCTGGTGTACCTTACCATGCAGGCGGAGCGCCGGGGGACCAGCACCTTCCGCATCCCCTTCTCCCGGGAGGAGCTGGCGGCCTTCCTCTGCGTGAACCGGAGCGCCCTGTCCCATGAGCTGAGCTTGATGGAGGCGGAGGGGCTGATTCGCTTCCGGAAGAACGAGTTCACCCTCCTCTCCGCCGGGAGGGGCCGGAGCACCTGGAGCGGCGCCGGAAGCTGAAAAAGCACCGCTGAGGCTTTTGCCTCAGCGGTGCGGCTTCGTTTATACGGTTTCGCATTTCCAGAACGCCACGCTGTAGGGGGGCAGCTCACTGCCGCCGCCGAAGTCGTGGAGTTTCCCGGTAATCAGGTCCACCGCCTGACCGCAGCCCGCGTCGAAATGGGCGGTGTAGGGCGTGTCGGAGGCGTTGACCGCCACCAGCACCCGCTCCGAATCCGTCCGGCGCTGGAAGATGGTCTGGTGGTTGGTGAGGACGATGTCCTTGAAGTCCCCATAGCAAAGGGCCTCGCTCTCCCGATGGGCCCGGGCCATGGCGGCGATCCGGTCCGTCAGGCCGTTCCACTCCGGCCCGGCAAAGGCGGGGCGGAGGGCGTCGTCCCCCTGGGACTTCTCTCCCAGGGCGCCCCACTCACTGCCGTAGTACAGGCAGGGGATGCCGGGCATGCCGAAGACCAGACCGTAAATCAGGGGAAGGTGGGCCGGGTTTGTCAGGATGCTGGCGGCCCGGGTGACGTCGTGGTTGTCGGCGAAGCAGAGGAGGTGCCTGCCCTTGTAGAGGGTCCACTGCTCCGGGCCGAACTGGCGCTTGAGGCTGTGGACGATTTCAAAGAGGTTCATGGAGTTCAGGCTGGAGTAGAGGCCCTTGTAGCACTCGTAGTTGGTGCAGCTGTGGAGGAGGCCGTCTCCCACCCAGCGGTTGTAATCCCCGTGGAGGGTTTCGCCCACCAGGAAGAACTCCGGCTTCAAGCCCTCCGTAAAGGACCGGAGGCGGCGGAGGAAGTCCGGCTCCAGGCAGTAGGCCACGTCCAGCCGGAGGCCGTCGATGCCGAATGCCTCCACCCAGAATTTCACGCAGTCCAGAAGGTAGTCCACCACCGCCGGATTCCGGAGGTTCAGCTTCACCAGCTCGAAGTGACCCTCCCAGCCCTCGTACCAGAAGCCGTCGTTGTAGTTGGAATTGCCGTCGAAATGAATCTGGAACCAGTCCTTGTAGGGGGAGTCCCACTTCTTCTCCTGGACATCCCGGAAGGCCCAGAAGCCCCGGCCCACGTGGTTGAATACGCCGTCCAGCACCACCTTGATGCCGTGGGCATGGAGGGCCGCCGTCACCTTGGCAAAGTCCTCATTGGTCCCCAGGCGGCAGTCCACTTTCCGGTAGTCCCGGGTGTCGTAGCCGTGGCGGTCGCTCTCGAAAATGGGGGAGAGGTAGACCGCGTCGGCCCCCAGCTTTTGGATATGAGGGGCCCAGTCCGCGATTTTGCCGATGCGGCTCACGGCTGCGCCGTCGTTTTCCTTCGGCGCGCCACAGAAGCCCAGGGGATAGATTTGATAGAATACGCTTTTATCAGCCCACATGGTTGAACCGTCCTTTCTTGGCGGAGATGGATCGCTGTATTTTACGTGGCGAACACAGAGATATCGTACAAGTTGGTAGTATACCACAAATTTCCGGAAAGGTCGAGGAAAATCCGCCGGGGATTTTGAGCCCCTGCCCGGGAACCGGATTTTCGCACTCCCTTTTCAGATGGATGCCGCCTAAAGCCGTTTCGTCAAACCACTCGTCAAAATATCCAAAGCGGGCAGTCACCCGTTGTTCGATGACTGCCCGATTAAAGATGTATTTACGGAACCTTCTTGCCGATCAAAAAACCGGCAGCCGCACCAATCAAACATATTCCCGCAGGAATTAAAAGAAATGAGGCAAAATACTGATTTTCAGCAAGTACACTTTCGGACACGACACCCATGCTGTAAGTAATTATTGCATAAATGTACACCCCGATAGCAAACACAAAGCCAACGGCGGATGTAAGCATTGGAATATACCGAATGACTTTATGAGCGGCGTTTTTGGTGCATAACAGCTGAGCTGATGCAAAAGCAACGAACAGAGCAATACATAACAAGGTGCGCACATAATCACGCACCTTGTTAACGCCTGATTTATTGAGCCGATTATAACAAAGGACTCCTGTTATATCAATGCGTTTTTATAGAAACCGCCGAAGTTCTATCCCAGCAGCACGTTCCTGAAAAGGGACTTTTTGCCCCCGCCCTTGACAGGGACGGGAAATAGGCATAATATAGATTTGTATGGAAAAACTGCATAAGGTCCGGTAGGTAAGGCTGCCACAAGGATATGGGTCGCTGCCGCGAAGTGATGGAGACATCACCAGCTGGTTTGAACAGGCGATATCGAACGAGAAGGTATCATCTAATGCGATTTCACCGCCTTGTGAGGCTAAAGCTCGAACGGTAGGGGCGGGGCGCGGAGCGCCCGCCTGTCAGAGAGGGAAAATCTCCAGTCGTACCGGCCCGGGACGATTGGAGATTTTTGCGTTTTTTTGCTATCTGCGAGGAGAGGAGGTCCCGGCATGTTTGATCTGCAAAAGGAGCGGACGGAGCTGTTGGAAAAAATCGAGGAGCTGTTCGAGCGAAAACGCTACGCGGAGCTACGGGACCTGCTGCTGCCCATGGAGGCGGCTGACATCGCTTCCCTCTGCACGGAGCTGGACGAAAAGGTTCCTGTGGCCTTCCGGCTGCTGCCCAAGGAGCTGGCGGCGGAGGTCTTCGTGGAGCTGGACAGCGACGACCAGGAGCTTTTGATCCACAGCTTTTCCAACACGGAGCTGAAAGAGGTCCTGGACGAGCTCTATCTGGACGATGCGGCCGACATTGTAGAGGAGATGCCCGCCGGGGTGGTGAAGCGCATTCTGCGCCACTGCGACCCGGAGATGCGCAAAAGCATCAACGAGGTCCTGAAATACCCGGAGGACTCCGCCGGCAGCATCATGACCACGGAGTTTGTGGATTTGAAGGCCAACATGACGGTGGAGGACGCCTTGAAGCGCATTCGCCGGACGGGACCGGACAAGGAGACCATCAACATCTGCTACGTCATCGACGACCGGCGGCATCTGATCGGGCTTCTGACCATCCGTACCCTCCTCCTGGCGGAGGAGGACGACGTCATCGGCGACATCATGGAGCGGAATCTCATCGCCGTCCAGACGCTGGACGACCAGGAGGCCGTTGCACGGGCCCTGGGGAAGTACGACTTCCTGGCCCTGCCGGTGGTGGACAAGGAGGAGCGGCTGGTGGGCATCGTCACGGTGGACGACGCCATCGATGTGCTCCAGGAAGAGGTGACGGAGGACATCGAGAAGATGGCCGCCATGCTCCCCGGCGACAAGCCCTATTTGAAAACGGGAATCTTCGAGACCTGGAAGGCTCGGACCCCCTGGCTGATGCTGCTGATGCTCTCCGCCACCTTTACGGGCATTATCCTGACCCACTTTGAAAAGTCCCTCATGGCCTGCGCCATTTTGACCTCCTTCATCCCCATGCTCTCCGGCACCGGCGGCAATAGCGGCACCCAGGCCTCCACCGCCGTTATCCGGGCCCTGTCCCTGGGAGAGGTTCGGTTCAGCGATCTGCCCCGGGTCCTCTGGAAGGAGTTCTGGGTTTCCGTCTGCTGCGGCCTCTGCCTGGCAGCGGCCAACTTTGGGAAGATGATGCTGGTGGACCGCTGGCTGCTGCAAAACCCCACGGTGACGCCCCAGGTCGCCCTGGTGGTCTGCGCCACGCTGGTGGGGACGGTGCTGTGCGCCAAGCTGGTGGGCTGTTCCCTGCCGCTGCTGGCCAAGCGCGTCGGCTTTGACCCGGCGGTGATGGCCTCGCCCTTTATCACCACCATCGTGGACGCCCTGTCCCTGCTGATTTACTTCCGTTTCGCCTCGGCGATTCTGGGGCTCTGAGCGCCGGTTTTTACGCAATACAATGGAACGCCGCCCGGGTGGAGAACCCAGCGGCGTTCCGTGTGTTTTGAAAGGCCGGTTCCCGCAAGACAAACGTGGGAGAGCCCAGGCAGATTTTTGCCGGATGCAGGGTAGAACTCTTTAACGCGGCAGGCGGGTAAATTTTCCGCAAAAACTTGGATGCATGGGAACAAGCCTTAGAACCAGGCGGCGGAGCCCTCCCGGAACTGGGGCACGGGGCCCTCCCGATAGGGGTCGTAGCGGGACTCGTTGCAGCCGAACTCCTGTAAAAAGCGGATTTGCCCCGCCGGGGTCCAGCGAATAAGGGAGAGGCCGTCAAAGGCCTCCTCCCGCCCGTCCTCCATCCGGTTCCGGAAATGCCACTGGACGATGGTTTGGTCCCCCTTGTGGAAAAACTGGAGAATGTCCCACCGGAGGACGGTTCCCCGGGTGTTCCACTCGTCGAACCAGAGCTTGATCTTTTGGGAGCCGTGATACTCCGGTCCCCAGCTCTCGATGTAAACGGCGTCCCCGGCGAAGAGGCCGAGGATGCCCAGGTCCGCCTTGCGCAGCCACATGTCAAACCAGAGGCGGACGGCGCTTTCCCGCTGCATCATGACAGTTCCTCCCATGTACAAAATGGCGGAAAGGGACGGGAGGCCCGCCCCTCATGTCTCCGCAATGGCCCGGACCTCCCGCAGATCCCGGATCACATGGTCCGCCGTCCCGGCCCCGGAGGGGGCGTAGAGAACGCTTTGGACTCCGGCGTTTTTCGCGCAGCCCACGTCCAGGGTCCGGTCTCCCACGTAGAAAACCCGGTCCCGCTCCAGGTGGTGCTTCTCCAGCAGGTAGAGCAGGGCGTCGGGGGCGGGCTTCCGGGGGAAGCCGTTCAGGCTGGAAACCACTTCTATAAAAAGGCGGTCCAGCCCCAGTTGCTCCAGCACTGGAGCGGTGGTGCGCCCCCGGTGGGTGTAGACGAAGTGGACCGCCCCCAGGGCGGCAGTTTCCTCCAGGGCCTCCCGGGCGTGGGGCATGGCGGTGATCTCCTGATACCGCCCGCCGCTGATTTCGGAATAGCGGTCCTTGATTTCCTGAAAGGTCCGCCTGGTTTCCGCCGCCGCGCGGCGCACCACGTCGCTGACGGAGCCTTCCGTGGCAAGGCGGCGGATCTCGGACTCGTCCATGGGAACGTTCAGCTCCTCCAGCGTCTGGCGGAGGCTGGAGACAATGACGCCGTAGGAATCCAGCAGGGTCCCGTCCAGGTCCCAGATAAAGGCTTTGCCGGTCATGCGCGTTTCCTCCTGTCAGTCCGAATACCCCGCCATTATAGCAGGTCCCGGGGCCGCTGTCCAGAGGGGGGGAAAGGGCGGAAACGCTTTTTGCAGGAGGGGCGCCTTTGCAAAAGCGGATTGCCATGGCAGGAGCCCCGTGTTATAATCAGTCCGGCAAGAAGAGCAGACTGCATTTACAGAGGAGGGTTTGGGATGGCGGAACGACCGGCGTTCTTTATTCGCCAAGGAAGCGTTGTGACCGGGAGCTATACATTCGAGTGGTTTCCCGGCTTTGCGGCATCGCAGAAGCAAAAATCCATCGAAAGCCTGCACTATGCGATCATGGAAGCGGATGCCGGCGCAAAGCCCCTGGAGATCAGCACCAGGAGCAGGGAAGCCGTCGGAAGGAGCCTGAGCGCATTCCGCCTCAAGTGGAAGGGCCGTGCGCTGGAAAACATATTTCAAAGCTCCAAGGTTTTCGAGAACGGAGGGCCGTATCTCGATCTGCTGGATGTGCCGCCCAGGGACGCCAAGCGGGATGAACGGCTGCGCAGCTCCGGAGCGCTGAAAGCCTTTCGCTGTCGGAACGAGACGTTTCCGCTGCTGCCCAAGACGGTGTTTTACGACTTTCTCTATATTGCAGCAGTAAAGGATTCCCTTGCGGCGGAGGAAATCAAGGAGGTTTCCCATTACAACTATTTCACCGATATCGAGTTTCACCCGGCAAAGAGCATCAATACCCAGGCCAGAGCCGCCGCGATTATCAAATTGATGCTGGAGGAATACGGGCGCCTGCCGGATTTTGAGAAGGAGGATTTTATTCAATATCACAAGGCCCATGTGACATATTAGCGCCTCCGGCGGATGGAGCGGCCGTTGTGGAAAGACGGCTGCTCTCCTTTGAAGAGGGGAGAAAACCGTATCCTCCGGCGGCGCCGGCCGGAGACGGAGAAACGCCGCCCTCCCTTCGGAGAGCGGCGGGGAGCCTCAAGGTTCCCGGTCCTTTTTCCGGGGCCACACCAGACTGACCCCGGAGAGGAGGAGGTAAACCCCGAAGGGCTTCCGCAAAACCTCCACGTCCAGGTTGTTGGACACCCAGGCGCCGATGAGGGCGGCCGTCACCGCCGCGGGCACGGCGGCCTTCAGCGTGGGCTTGTCCAGGTAGCCGCCCCTGGCGTGGCAGACCAGGGCGCTGGCGGCGGTGGGGAGAAAGAACAGCAGGTTCACCCCCTGGGCCGCCCGCTGGTCCACCCCCAGAAAGAGGGTCATCACCAGCAGCAGCAGCGTCCCGCCGCCCACGCCCCAGGCGGAGACGATGCTGGCCCCCAGGCCGCAGAGAAAGGGTAAGATCCAATCCGTCACAGCAGATACTTCACCCCCGCGTAAAAGAGAAAGGCGGCGAACAGCCATTTTAAAAACTTCGTGGAAATCTTCCCGTAGAGCTTTCCGCCCAGCCACCCGCCGATGAGCCCCCCGGCCAGATACGGCAGGGCCTCCGCCAGGGACACGCCGCCCTTCCAGAGGTACACCGCTGCGGACACCAGGCACACCGGAAAGATGACCCCCACACAGGTGGCGTAGAGCTTTCGCTGGCTCAGGCCCCCCCACCGGGACTGGATGGGCAGGAACACCATGCCCCCGCCGCCGCCGAACAATCCGTTGGCAAGGCCCGCCGCCGCTCCCGCCAGACGGGCCGTCCAGGCTGTTTTCATGCCGCCGCCTCCTTTCGTATGTACCCCTCCCGGGAGGCCCGGGAGGGAAGCGCGCTTATTTCAGCTGGAAGCTCTGGCAGTCGGTGCACTCCACCATGGTGGGGTTGGTCTCATGGGTGCCCACCTGGATGGTGTTCAGGCCGCAGTAGCCGGAATCCTGGCAGTGGTGGGCGCAGTTGTTTACCGTGCATTTGATGCTTTGGTTGGGGGTGCAGGCACAGCCGCCGTTGGTGCAGTCCTTGGTCATGAGTTTCGTCCTCCCGCGTGAAGATTTTTTTGAGAGCCTGCTTCGCAGCTTCGCGTGGGCAGGGAGTGCGAAACAGGCTCTGAAGCGCCGAGGGGCTGTCCCGCCTGTCCCCTCAGCGCGTTTCCGCGGGAAAAGGAGAGAGGGTTCGTTGTGCCTCGTCAGCGCCCTTCTAGTGTGCGCCGGGACGAAGAGAGTATGCGCGGACCGGGGGGATGAAAATTCTGGCAAAAAAAGGGGACCGCCGTGAAGCGGTCCCGGAGATGGATGGATGCTTTAATGGCACACGCCCTCGCAGAAGCCGTGGGCATGGCCGTCGCCGCAGTAGGCGGTTCCGTTGTGGGAGTGCCGTCCGGCAGCGGTGCAGCCCTCCACGGGGCAGAGGGCCCGGCAAGTGCCGTCGCAGAAGCCGTCCAGGTGATAGTAGCCGCAGCAGCGGACGCCGTTGTGGTCGTGCCGCCCCTCGATGGTGCAGCCGTCGGCGGTGCAGAGGGGGCGGCAGGCGCCGTCGCAGAAGCCGCCGGAGTGGGGATAGCCGCAGTAGGTCACGCCGTTGTGGGTGTGCCGCCCGTCCACGGGGCAGTTGTACACGGGGCAGAGCTCCCGGCAGGCGCCGTCGCAGAAGCCGCTTTCATGGGCGTAGCCGCAGTAGGTGATGCCGTTGTGGGTGTGCCGCCCGGTATCGGGGCAGCCCTCCAGGGTGCAGAGGGCCCGGCAGTTGTTGTCGCAGACGCCGTTTTCGTGGGCGTAGCCGCAGTAGGTGACTCCATTGTGAACATGCCGCCCGGCGATGGTACAGCCCGCGGTCTTGCAGACGGTGACGGTGGGGTTGACCGGCTGGGAGGGGCGGACGGGACGGTTGTGGCAGCCGCCGCCGTGATGGCCGTGGGCGGAGACGGGAAGCGTCAGCAGCGCCAGGGCCAGGACGCAGAACAAAAGCCGTTTGAGTTTCATAATCAATGACCTCCTGATAAAATAGAGATGTTACCGCATTTCGTGCACAGCCGCTATTCCTTTGCCGCGGCAAGGAGCTGGTCCAGGCTGTCGTCCGCCGCTCCGGTGACAAAGTGATCAAAGAAATTCTCCATCATGTTCACATAGTCAGCGGAAAAGTCATTGGGACCGCTGATACGGGCCAGCTGCTGTTTCAATGCGGCTGTCAGTTTTGCCGCGTCAAAGGGTTGATCCGCCACGCGATACCATTGATCCGCCGTCATGAAAGAATGCTGTTCGTATCCAACCGCAGAAATGCTGTTCGGATTAAAGAGATCTTCAAGCTGGACCTCCAACATGGCGCGGTAGAGACGTGCCGATTCCCAACCCATCTTATTGTTTAGGACGCCGGTTTCTTGTAGTTCATTTTGCATTTTTAAAAAATCTATGGTTGTATTTTTTCCAGCGTATTTCTCCCGGATTGCCGCCTCCCGTTCGTCAAAGCTCATTCCGTCGTAACCCAAGACCTTCATCTTAGCGTCAAAAACGATTTTGTCCGCTTTCTCCCTGCAAGAACGGTCCAGCGCGGTTTTTTCCTCATAGGTCCACTCCGCATACGATCTGCCGTCGAGTTCCACGCCCTCTTTCCAGGCGGCGTTTATGGCGGGGTTGAAAATGTGGTGCGTAACTTCGTCGCAAAATTGGTTATTGACCACGCACCATTCCGCAGGTCCGGCGATACAGCCTTTAATGGCAATCATATTCCCGTCAAAGGCTTCGTTGTAGCGGTTCCAGATTTCCGCGTAGATTTCGTCCGGGCTCATGCCGGTATAATCGGCCTGGGCGTCCAGTTCCGCCAGCTGCTTCAGCTTTGCCTGGGTCGCATTGCTGACGGTAACACTGCCATAATAAGTCCGTTCCGCCAGGGAAAACTCCGGCTCCGTTCGAGGCGGCGGGGTGCTTGGAACATAACGGTCCTGCGTTTTCGCCTCCAGCACCTGCCCGAAGGTTTTGGACAGCGCGGAGGGGGATGCGGCTCTCCGGTATTCCGGCCGAAGCTGCGGGAACCCTTCAATTCTCATGGCTGATCATTCCTCTCATCCACATGCGGCCGCAAGCTCCGCGATTCCGGCGGCTTGGGCCGATCCGCCGGGTCCGCCGCCCGGAACGCCTCCTTGCCCGGGCAGGCGCTCCGGCTGTCCTTTTTTCCGCGGGCCTGCCGGTTCCTATTGCCATGATAGCACAGCCGCCCAGGGTTGGCAAGGGGTTCCAAGTTCAAAAATCTTTCAAACTTCTTTCAGCAAGTTTTAAGTTCTTCCGTCTATACTAAGCCCATCCAATCAAGGGAGCCGGAAGCGGCGAAATTCCCCAGAATTTAAAAACCAGACAATTCCAGTTCACACGTTCGACATGAATCCCTGTTATCTTAGCTTCTAAGAAAGGAAGAACCGGGATACATAATGAAGGAGGAAACCGATTATGTATAACGACGAACACAATCTGTACCACTACACCTACCGGAAGGACGGCAGTGAGCTTTCCCACCAGCGGGAGGCCGTCCGCCCCGGCGAACAGCCCGGCCCCCAGGGGCCCGAAATGGAGTGGAAGCCCGTGAAGAAAAACCGCCTTGGTTTGAAGATCGCCGCCCTGGCCCTGAGCTGCGCCCTGCTTGGCGGCGCGGCGGGCGGCGGGGCCGTGTGGGCCGCCTCCCGCTACGGCGGGGGGAACGAGAGTGAAATCAACGTCTCCAGCCGCCCTGCCGCCCAGGTGTCCCTCCGGGAGGTGGACGGAAAAACGCTCCTGAGCGATGCGGAGGTCTATGCGGCCAACGTCAACAGCGTGGTGTCCATCCGCACCTCCGCCACCGCCGGATACAACTTCTATGGCCAGCCGGTGGAGACGGCCTCCGCCGGGTCCGGCTTCGTGCTGAGCAGGGACGGCTATATCCTCACCAACTACCACGTGGTCAAGGGCGCGGAAACCGTGACGGTGACGATGTACAACGGAGACGAATTTTCCGCCCAGTATATCGGCGGGGAAGAGGACTACGACATCGCCGTTATCAAGGTGGAGGCGGAGAATCTCCAGCCCGTCACCCTGGGGGACAGCGGAGAGCTGAACGTGGGGGACCACGTGCTGGCCATCGGCAACCCCCTGGGAGAGCTGACCTTCTCCATGAGCGGCGGCATGGTTTCCTGCGTGGATCGGGCCATCAACGTGGACGGGACGCCCTTTAACATGATCCAGACGGACACCTCCATCAACCCCGGAAACTCCGGCGGGCCCCTCTTCAACCAGTACGGCGAGGTGGTGGGCATCGTCTCGGCCAAGTATTCGCAGTCCTCCAACGGCACCACGGTGGAGGGCCTGGGCTTTGCGATTCCCATGAACGACGTGTTCTCCATGGTAAAGGATATCATGACCAACGGATACGTCTCCAACCGGGCGTATCTGGGCATCACCCCCCAGACCATGACGGAGAGCTGGGCGGCCCAGTTCCACTATGACGTTACCTCCGGCGTGTTCATCAACTATGTGGAGCCGGACAGCGCCGCCGACAAGGCGGGGCTGAAAATGGGCGACGTGATCACCAAGGTGGACGATACGGCGGTGAAATCCGTGGAGGACCTGAATCTGGCGAAGAAGAAGTACTCCGCCGGGGACACCGCCACCCTGGAGGTCTACCGGCCCGAGGGCTCCGTCACCGTGGAGATCACCTGGGGCGCGGCGCCCAAGGAGGAGCAGCCCCAGGAGCAGACCCAGCAATATCCCGGAAACGGGAACAACAATTTCGGCAATGGAAATGGAGGATACTACGGCAACCCCTTTGAGGACCTGTTCCGCTATTTCTACGGCTGATTTGATAGGGACCCGGAGGGTCCCGCAGGGATACGTCCTCCCGCGCCCGGAGGCGGCTTCGCGGCAAGAGCTGCGGCAAGGCGAAAAAGCCGCTATGCGGCGGGCGGGGATGGTGTAGATAGATGAAGGCAGGGCGGGAGATACCCGCCGGAATGGCGAAAGGCCATATAAAGCCAAAGTGCGGGAGGGCTTGGCCCTCCCGCGTCGTTTTTGTGCATCCCCGCCCGCTCCTCTCCCCGCAGAATCCGCGGTTGCCGCCGGGGCCCCGAAGGGAACGGGGAAGGAGCCGGACGGCTGGGGATGCAGCCTATCAGGGCCCCGGGCCCGGCTCAGTCCGCAATTTCGATGCCCAGGATTCGGGCCACCACCGCCGCTTGGGCGGCGTGAATCTTCGCGCCCCGGAGTTCCTGGCAGGAGGCGGAGAGGGTCACGCCGTCCAGGGTGCAGCCGGAGAGGTCCGTCCCCTTGAGAACAGCCCGGAACAGGTCTGCCCGGGTGAAATTCACGGCTTGCAGAGTGGTTTTCACCACCCGGAGCTCCTGACAGCCGCTCTCCGTCAAATCGCAGTCCGTCAGGGCACAGCGCTCCCAGAGGGCTCCGGTGAGGTTGGCCCAGCGGAGGCGCAGACGGTCCAGGGCGCAGCCCTTGAAACGGGCCTTGCGGAAGTCCCCGCCCTCGGCCTTGCAGCCGGAGAGGGCGGCGTCCCTCCAGAAGCTGACGGCAAAGCGGCAGCCGGAAAAGGCGCAATCCTCAAAGGCGCAGCCGAAAAAGGCCGCGCCGCTGAAATCGCAGTTGGTAAATTGGCAGCGGGCAAAGCGGACCTGCTGAAAGGTGAGGTCCGAGAGGTCCAGCCTCTCCGCCGCTTCCCGCTCAAAATCACGCCCGGCCAGTTGGTCCCCCTCCTCCCGGGTGGAGAGGAGGGCGTCAGTCAAAGAATCCATACCCACCACCATATTTCACTGCCGCCCCTCCGGCGAAACCACCAGATCAGCGGCAGCGGAAAGAGAAGCTGGTCCATTCATTGAGGGAGAAGCTCCCGCCGAATCCAATTGCGCGAGGGAAGTCATTCCGGCTCCGCCGATCATTCAGCCGTGTCTCCCCGTCCCCCCGCGGGCCGTTCCTTCTTTTTCTCTTTTGGACCGTGCAAAGAACCAGCCATCGCTGGTTGCCATTCTTCCCCGCCCGAAGGGTGAGCATCAGCCCCTCCTGGGCTGCCAAAGAAGCTCCTCAAAGCTCTTGATATACACGTCGCAATACCCCCGCATCTCCTTCTCATCCTGGGCAAAGAGCCCATCGTAGACCCCCACCACCCGCATCCTGGCGGCCCTGGCCCCCTGGCAGGCGGCCAGACTGTCGTCAAAGATGGTGCAGTCCTCCGGTCGGACCCCGGCGGCCTTGGCGGCGGCCAGCCAGACCTCCGGCTTCCGCTTCTCCAGCCCCAGCTCCTGGGCAAACGTCACCCGCTCAAAGTACTTCTCCAGCCCCAGGGCCTCCAGGGCCATGTGGCAGTGCTCCGGCACGCTGGAAGTCACCACGGCCATCCGCCGCCCCTCCGCTTTGCACTGCTTGAGATAGGCCCGGACGCCGGGCTTTACCGGCACGTGGGCATAGGAGTCCGCCGCCAGCTCCATCCACTCGGCCACAATGGCCTCGCAGGACTCCGGCAGCTTGCAGAACTCCTTGGTGAACACCGCCGCCAGAGGCAGGGGCACGTGGGCCACGCCCTCGTAATAGGCGTGGGTGTACTTCATTCCCCGGCGGGCCAGAAATTCCCGGTCAACCTTCTTCCAGACGCCGTTGGAGTCTGTCAGCACCCCGTCCATATCGAAGAAAAACATTCCCTCACTCCTCCTTTACCAGGCGGAAGCGCCAGGGAAAGTCCCGGGCCTCCTCCGCGTAATCCACCCCGATGCGGGGCCCGGCGGCGACGGTTTCCCCCGCCGGAACCGGGAAGGGGGTCAGCCCTGCGTCCTCTGGCCCGTCGCAGAGGAACAGCGTGTCCCCCGTCAAGTCCAGCCCGTTCTCCGCCCGGGTGAGGGCCAGGGCCCGACAGACCTTTCCGGGGCCGTTGAGAAAATTCTTCCTTCGGTAAGCTGTCAGGGGCTTGTCCCCGTAGCGCAGGCGGGCCATGGTCTCCGTGCCCGCCAGGGGCTCCAGGCCCCGGAGGAGCACGGCGGCGGGCTCTCCCTCCGGCTCCGTGACGAAGTTCAGGCAGTGGTACATGCCGTAGATCAGGTAGATATAGGCCGTTCCCGGCTGGGAGAACAGGGTCTCCGTCCGGGCCGTCCGGCGGTAGCCGTAGGCGTGGCAGGCCTTGTCGCAGCGGCCCACATAGGCCTCGGTTTCCACAATGCGCCCGGCCAGAAGTTCGTCTCCCAGGCGGCGGACCAGGACCTTGCCCAGCAGGGCCCGGGCGGCCTCCAGGGTGTCCTGGGCGTAGAATTCACGGGAAAGCCTTGCCATTTTCTCACCTCGGTGTTAGAATACTGATTTGCGCGGCCCTGGGCCGCAGAACCATTTCAGTATATCACAGAAGAGAACATGGAGCAAGAGAAATGAAAATCAACCGAGTTCGCCAGAACGTCCTGCCCCTGGTCACGGCCATGATCTGGGGCACCGCCTTCGTGGCCCAGAGCGTGGCCGCGGAGTATATGGGCCCCTTTACCTTCAACACCGCCCGGGCGGTCATCGCCTTCTTCTTCCTGCTGGGTCTCTGCGGCCTCCGGGCCTCCTGGCGGCGGAGGAGGGGAGAGTCTCCCGCCTCCGCCGGGTCCCGCCGGGATCTGGTCCTGGGGGGCCTCTGCTGCGGCGCGGCCCTGGCGGTGGCCAGCTTCTTCCAGCAGAAGGGCCTGGAGACCACCACCCCCGGCAAGGCGGGGTTCATCACGGCGCTGTACATTGTCCTGGTGCCTCTGGCGGGACTGGTTCTGGGGAGGAAGGTCCCCCGGGCCCTGTGGCTGGGGGTGGCCCTGGCGGTGGCGGGGCTGTACTGCCTCTGCGTCACGGAGGCGCTGACCATCACCGGAGGGGACCTCTACGTGCTGATCTGCGCCTTCTGCTTTACCGCTCAGATTCTGGCGGTGGACCACTTTACCAACAAGGTGGACGGCGTGGCCCTGTCCTGCGTCCAGTTTCTGGTCATGACCCTTCTCTCCGCCGCCGGGGCGCTGGCGGAGACCCCACCGCCCCTGGAGCTGCTGCCCCGCTATCTGGGGCCGGTGCTGTATGTGGGCGTGTTCTCCAGTGGCGTGGCCTACACCCTCCAGATTCTGGCCCAGAAAGATTCCAACCCGGCGGTGGTGTCCCTGCTGATGAGCATGGAGTCCCTGTTTGCCGTGGTGGCGGAGGCGCTGATTCTGGGAAACCGGATGACCGGGCGGGAGTACCTGGGCTGCGCTCTGATGCTGGCGGCAGTGGTGCTGGCCCAGCTGCCCTTCCCGCTGAAGGGGCGGATCGTCCGCACCGGCGGGACATTTGGAGATGGACAAGAAGTCTGACCTATGCTATAATGCATATAAAATGGTAATAATATGCCGGTGCGGCAGGAAACGGAAATGAGGTGATCCCGTGCGGATCAATGTGCTGGGCGTGGGATTTGACAATGTCACCATGGACGAGGCGGTGGCCCGGGGGATGGAGCTGCTCCACAGTCCCGGGACCCACTACGTGGTGACGCCCAACCCGGAAATTGTGGAGGTCTGCCGGGAAAATCTGGCCGCCCGGCAGGCGGTGAACGGGGCGGACCTGGTGCTCCCCGACGGCGTCGGCGTGGTGAAGGGGGCCGGAATGCTGGGCACGCCCCTGAAGGAAAAGGTCCCCGGCATCGAGTTTGCCGCCGGGCTGATGGAGCGCATGGCGGCGGAGGGGCTGTCCCTCTACCTCCTGGGGGCCAAGCCCGGGGTGGCGGAGGCCGCCGGGGAACGGCTGGCGGCCAGATACCCGGGGCTGAAGATCGCCGGAACCCGGGACGGCTATTTCCAGGAAGACGGCCCCGTTCTGGAGGATATCCGGCAGAGCGGGGCGGATTGCGTCTTCGTCTGCCTGGGCGCGCCCAAGCAGGAGCTTTGGATGGCGAAGCACGGCAAGGCCGCCGGAGCCCGCCTCCTCTGCGGCCTGGGGGGAAGCCTGGACGTGTTTGCCGGCGTGGTGGAGCGGGCCCCGAAATTCTGGTCCGACCACGGCCTGGAGTGGTTTTACCGCCTGTGCAGCGATCCCCGCCGGGCGGGTCGGATGATGAAGCTGCCGCTGTTCCTGATCCACGTGCAAAAGGAGAAGCGGCGGGGATGAGGGGAAAACTGATTGTTCTGGAGGGCACCGACGGCTCCGGCAAGGCGACGCAGGCGGGGCTTCTGCTGGCATATCTGGCCGCCCGGGGCGTCTTCTGCCGGGAGATCGACTTTCCCCGGTACGGCAGTCCCTTTGCCGAGCCCGCCAATCTGTACCTCCACGGAGCCCTGGGGGGAAAGCCCGGGGACGTGAACGCCTGCGCCGCCTCCGTCATGTTCGCCGTGGACCGCTTTGCCTCCTACAAGGAAGACTGGGGAACCTTCTACGAATCCGGCGGCGTGGTGGTGGCCAACCGCTACACCACCTCCAACGCCGTCCATCAGGCCTCCAAGCTCCCGGAGGGGGAGCGGCGGGAGTTCCTGGACTGGCTCTTTGACCTGGAGTACCGCCGCCTGGGGCTTCCGGAGCCGGATCTGGTGCTGTATCTGGACATGCCCACCGAGGCGGCGAACCGCCTGATGCGCCGCCGGGAGGCGGAGACCAACACCTCCGCCGATATCCACGAGC
The DNA here is from genome assembly GCA_910583695.1 of uncultured Oscillibacter sp. Classification (GTDB taxonomy): domain Bacteria; phylum Bacillota; class Clostridia; order Oscillospirales; family Oscillospiraceae; genus Oscillibacter. Next base: position 190 of record CAJTZL010000046.1, on the reverse strand, counting down.
GGGACGGGGACTACCTCCGCCTTTGCCGGGAGTGCGCCGGGGAAATTGCCCGGGCCCAGGGCTGGGCCGTGGTGAACTGCGCCGCCGGGGGCCTTCCCCGGACGCCGGAGGACATCCACCGGGAAGTGGCCGCCGTCGTAAGCGAGTGCCTGTCCCGCTGAGGGACGGCGGAAGCGGGACGCAAAGCGTC
>CAJTZL010000045.1 GCA_910583695.1 uncultured Oscillibacter sp. | reverse complement strand
CCGGGCCCTCCTCCTCCGGCAAGACCACCTTCTCCCACCGGCTGTCCACCCAGCTCCGGGCCTGCGGCCTGCGGCCCTATCCCATCGCCACGGACAACTACTTCGTCAACCGGGACAAGACTCCCCGGGACGAACACGGCAACTACGACTTCGAGGGCCTGGGAGCCATGGACGTGGAGCAGTTCAACGAGGACTGCATGCGCCTTTTGCAGGGCGAGACGGTGGAGCTTCCCACCTACAATTTCAAAAAGGGCCAGCGGGAGTACAACGGGAATTACCTCACGCTGCGGGAGGGAGACGTGCTGGTTATTGAGGGCATCCACTGCCTCAACGACGAGTTTACCCGCTCCCTGCCCAAGGAGAGCAAATATAAAATCTATATCAGCTGCCTGACCACCCTGAACATCGACGACCACAACCGCATCCCCACCACCGACGCCCGCCTCCTCCGGCGCATTGAACGGGACGCCCGGACCCGGGGCTACAGCGCCCAGGCCACCATCAAAATGTGGCCCTCCGTCCGGCGGGGGGAGGAAAACAACATCTTCCCCTTCCAGGACAGTGCGGACATGATTTTCAACTCCGCCCTGATCTACGAGACGGCCCTGCTGAAGCCCTACGTTCAGCCCCTGCTTTTCGGCGTCCCCCGGGACAGCGAGGAGTATATCGAGGCCAAGCGGCTGCTGAAATTCCTGAACTACTTCTTGCCCATCCCCGCCGACAACATTCCCAAGACCTCCCTCATGCGGGAGTTCATCGGGGGAGGCTGTTACCACGCCTGAGCCCTCCTGCCGCTCCCTTTTGGGAGCGGACAAAAGCCCAATCCAATTGCGCCTCCGGCCGCTCATGCGCCGGAGGCGCTTCTTTTATCCGCCGTCTGCCCCGGCCTGGTGCCTATAGAAACAGGCGGAGATACCGTTTATCCAATTTAAACCGGTTTTATCCCGTTTTATTGCCCATTTTTTCCCAGAGCCACAGCCGGACCAAGGCGGGCTTCCTCCTCCGGCAAGCGTATTTCCCGCCGGAGTCCCGGCAATCGCTCTCATTTCCCCCCAGTCCTGCTCTTCTCTGCGTTCTTTTCCATCAGAGGGCTTTGTTGGCATGGAATTTGCTTCAATTTCTATACAGACACGGTGGCCGGGCCTTGGAGCGGCCCGGAGGTACTGCCGGAACTTGAAGAATTTGAGAGGAGAGAGCGCATGGCTTACAATTTTGATGAGATCGTGGACCGCTCGCAAAACTACGCGGCCAAATTCGAGGAGGCCGAGCTCCACTACGGCACCAACAACGTCATTCCTCTTTGGATTGCCGACATGGACTTCCGCACCGCCCCCTGCATCGTGGAGGCCATCAAGGCCCGGGCGGACCAGGGCATTTTCGGCTACACCTGGCGGACGCCCAAATACTTCGAAGCGGTGGCCGGCTGGCAGGAGACGCGGAACGGCTGGAAGCCGGACATTGACAAAATGGCTTTCGCCCCCGGCGTAGTGCCCTGCATGCGGATGATTCTGACCATGTTCACCCAGCCCGGGGACAAGGTCATCATCCAGCAGCCCGTCTACCATCCCTTTGCCGACGTCATTGAGAATACGGGACGGACCATGGTGGTCAGTCCCCTGAAACGGGACGAGGCCGGGTACTACACCATGGACCTGGAGGATTTCGAGTCCCGGCTTGAGGGCGTGAAGCTCTTCATCCTTTGCAACCCCCACAACCCCGTGGGCCGGGCCTGGACCAGGGAAGAGCTCAAGGCCGTGGGCGATATCTGCGTCCGCCACGGCGTGGAAATCCTCTCCGATGAGATCCATTCCGACCTGATGCTGGACGGCCACAAGCACACCTGCATGGCCTCCGTCTCCCAGTCCATTGCCGCCCTCACCACCACCTGCATTGCTCCCAGCAAGACCTTCAATCTGGCGGGGCTCCAGTCCTCCACCGTGATTTTCAACACCGTGGAGCGGAAGGAGGCCTACGTGGCGGAGCTGAAACGAATGGACATTGCCCGCAACAACTGCTTCAGTCTGGTGGCTACCATGGCCGCCTATGAGCAGGGTGCGGAGTGGCTGGAGGAGCTGAAGGTCTATCTGGCGGACAACATGCGCTTTATCCGCGACTTCTGCCGCCGGCGCCTGCCGGAGCTGAAGCCCAATCAGCCCGAGGCCACATACCTCAACTGGATAGACGCCCGGGGCCTGGAGATGGACGACGGCGCCCTCCAGCGCTTCTGCGTGGAGAAGGCCGGGGTGGCCTTCGGCAAGGGCACGGACTTCGGCTTTGGCGGCAGCGGCTTCCTGCGCCTCAACGCCGCCTGCCCCCGGGCCACCATTGAGAAGGCCCTGACCCAGTTGGAAAAGGCCCTCCGGAGCCGCTGAGAGGGACCCTGCGTATCCGTATCAACACGGCCGCTTCCGGGGCGGGACCTCCCGCCCCCGGGGCGCTGTCCGTTTGATAACTACCCCCGCAGAAAACGCACACCGTGCAAAATGAGAGAGGAGAACAACATGGAAAACCAGAAAAAACTCGGCCCCATCGCATTCTTGCCCCTCATCGTATTCCTGCTTCTGTACGTGGGCTGCGGCATCACCTTCACCCTTATGGGGGTGGAGAGCCCCTTCGGCCAGTTCCCCCGCCATGTGGCATTGCTGGCGGGCATTGCCGCGGCGCTGCTCCTGGCCCCCGACGTCAAGGTAAGCAAAAAGCTGGACCTCTTCTGTGAGAGCATGGGCAACTCCGGCGTCATGATGATCATTCTGATCTACCTGATGGCCGGAGGCTTCCAGGGAGCGGCGGCGGCCATGGGCGGCAAGGACTCCGTCATCAATCTGGCCCTGCACTTCATCCCCGCCTCCCTGCTGATTCCCGGCGTGTTCCTCATGTGCTGCTTCATCTCCACCGCCATCGGCACCTCCATGGGCACCATCGCGGCCATGGCTCCCGTGGCCATCGGCGTGGCTCAGGGCGCAGGACTGAACGCCGCCATTGTGGGCGCGGCAGTGATCGGCGGGTCCTACTTCGGCGACAACCTGTCCATGATTTCCGACACCACCATCTCCGCCGCCCAGGGCTGCGGCTCCGAAATGAAGGACAAGTTCCGCATGAACTTCTTCATGGCCCTGCCCGCCGCCGTCATCGCCGTGGTTATCTACGGCATCCTGGGCAGCAGCGGCGCGGGCAGTGTGGAGGCCGGCTCCTACAGCATCATCCAGGTTCTGCCCTATCTGGTGGTCCTGATCACCGCCCTGCTGGGCGTCAATGTGGCGGTGGTCCTCTTCATCGGCATCCTGATGACGGGCCTCATCGGCATCGCCATGGGCACCGTGGGCTTTTTCGAGTGGGTCCAGGCCATTGGCGGAGGCATGAGCGACATGTTCTCCATCAGCATCGTGGCCGCCCTGATTTCCGGCATCATCGGACTGGTCCGCTACTATGGCGGCGTGGAATGGGTGGTCAACGCCATCACCTCCCGGATCAAGAACCGCCGGGGCGCAGAGTACGGCATCGGCCTGCTGTCCGGCGTGCTCTCCGCCGCACTGGTGAACAACACCATCGGCATCATCGTCACCTGCCCCCTGGCCAAGGAAATCGGCGGCAAATACGGCATCGCCCCCAAGCGGCTGGCCAGTCTGGTGGACATCTTCGCCTGCGCCTTCCTGTCCCTGATGCCCCACGACGGCGGCATCCTCATCGTCACGGAGCTGGCGGGCTGCACGCCGCTGGACGTGCTCCCCTACTCCTTCTACATGTTCGCCCTGATTCTCTTCACCTGCGCCACCATTCAGCTGGGCCTGCTGCGGACTCCCGAGGAAAAAGCCGCAGCGGAACGGGACCCTGCCCTGCGCTGAGTTTCCCGCCGCAGAACGGGCCGCCAAAACAGGCGGCCCGTTCTTCGCGCCCGGCCTCCGGCGGCAGGCCTCGTTGACAAGCCGGTTTTCCGCCGGTATAATGAACAGCACAAGTCGAAAGGAGGCGTCCGCCTGTGAAAAAGACCCTGGGTATTCTCTCAAAGAGCCGGCGCATGGCCGACTTTTACGCCGGGCTGCTGAACGGCCTCTTGGGCGGCATGGCGGAAATCGACGCCTCCAGCCTGGAGGACGGGAGCATCCGGAAGCTCCGGGACTGTGACCTCTATCTGGTCAGCGTCACCAGCTATGACCTGATCTACCACAGCTGGGCCAAGGATTTCCTGCCCCCGAAGGCCCGGACGGTTCAGGCTTCCGTCACCTTCAGCATGGAGGCGATGGAAACCCTCCGGGCCTATCCCGATGGCACAAAGGCCCTGCTGGTGAACCAGACCCGCCACATGGCCATGGAGAGCATCTCCCAGCTCTATCACCTTGGCATTTCCAATATTGAATTTCTGCCCTATTACCCCGGCGCGGAGAGCGCGCCGGAGCTCTCCCCTGTCTTCAGCCCCGGTGAGGCGGAGCTGGCCCCGCCGGGGGCCGACGTGGTGGACCTGGGCTCCCGCCGCCTCACTGCCAACACGGTCTGCGAAATCGCCCTGCGGCTGGGCAATCCGGCCTTCCTGGAGAGCCGGGAGTTCGCCGCCTATGCCGCCGCCCTGGCGGGGGTGGACTACTCCCTGCAAACCCTCTCCTACAACAGCCTGACCATGGAGAGCAAGCTGGAGCTGATCCTCAATGCCCTGGACGCGGGCATCGTCTGCGAGGACGAGGACGGCCGCATCACCCTGGTAAACCGGGCGGCGGAGGAACAGCTCTGTTCCAGCGGGGAGCGGCTGCTGGGCCGCCCTGCGGCGGAGGCTTTGCCGGAGCTTCCCTTTGACGGGGGCCCCAGGCTGGTCAGCATCCTGGGCCGGGATTTCAGCGTCACCACCGCTCCGCTGTACATCCGGGAGCGGTCCCTGGGGGCCTTTGCCATCCTGCGGCCCTTCCAGGAGGTGGAGGACCAGCAGGCCACGCTGCGGCTCCAAAAAACCCCCAAGAGCCACCATGCCAAATACACCTTCCAGGATATCAAGGGCGCCAGCCCCGCTATCCGCAAGACCCGGGAAATTGCCCGCCGCGTGGCGGGCAGCAGCGCCTCCATCATGCTGGACGGGGAGAGTGGCACTGGAAAGGAGCTCTTTGCCCAGGCCATTCACAACGCCTCCCCCAGGCGGGAGCGGCCCTTCATCGCCGTCAACTGCGCGGCGCTGTCGGAGACGCTGCTGGAGAGCGAGCTTTTCGGCTATGAGGAGGGGGCCTTCACCGGCGCGAAAAAGGGCGGCCGGGCCGGGCTCTTCGAGTGTGCCCACCAGGGGACCTTGTTCCTGGACGAGATCGAGACCGTCAGCCCCGCCTTTCAGGCCAAGCTCCTCCGGGTCCTTCAGGAGCAGGAGGTGGTCCGCATTGGCTCCGTGAATCCCATCCCCGTGGACGTGCGGGTTCTCTCCGCCACCAACGAGGACCTGTCCGGCCGGGTCCGGCAGGGCAGCTTCCGCCGGGACCTCTACTACCGGCTCAATGTCATCCCCCTTCATATTCCCGCCCTTCGGGAGCGGCGGGAGGATATCTTGCTTCTGGCGGAGACCTTCCGCCACCAGTTCCGGGCCTCCTTCACCCTGAGCAAGCCGGTTCAGGAGGCCCTGCTCCGCTATCGCTGGACCGGAAATATCCGGGAGCTGCGGAACTGCATGGAGTACCTCCACCACATGGGCCTGCAGGAGGTGACGCTGGAGGACCTGCCGGAGCAGTTCCGCACCTGCGCCGGAAAGCGCCGCGACGGCGCGGCCTCCAGCCGGGAGTGGGCCGTCTGGCAGGTGCTGGGAGAGCTGTATCCCCAGGGCCGGGGCATTGGCCGCCAGGGGCTGGTCCGGGCCTGCGGAAATCTGGGCGTCCGCCTCTCGGAGCACGAGGCCCGGGAGGAGCTGCGCCGCCTCCAGGACGCAGGTTGGCTGGCAGTGGGCCAGGGCCGCGGCGGCACCCGCCTGACAAAAGCGGGCTATGACCGTTATCTGGAGCTGCTGGAGCAGTAGTTTTTCTTTCATGTGTGCAGACACTGCGCTTCCAGCTTGAACCGGGCCGCATTGCTGATCCGCACTTTATTTGGCTTATCATCTGAGAGCTTGAGAGCTGCCGATCATAAGAAAGCCGCAAGCTACAAGCCTGCGGCTTTCTTCGACGCAAAATGTTCGCGCATACCGGCGTTTTAAAAGCGCACAACCTCGCCCTTATAGCCGATGACGTCAAAGTGATTCTGCCAGTTTTGGATGCCCTTGGGGGACTTAAACCAGTTTTTGTGGGCAGGAATACCCAAAATCAGGCAGTTCATGCCCTCTTGGAAGTCGGCATTGGAAACCGGCAAGCCGGTATCCAGGTCCACGGCGCAAATCATATCCGGTGCAGTCATCAGCACATGGCTGTCACCCTCCCACAAAACCAGAGTTTCGTTCTGATAGTCCAGGTGATACTGCTTCCCCTTGTATTCCTCAGCGCCGTCAAAATACACAGATCCCCAGTCCCAGCCGCCTTTGGACTCAAGGCCAAATTTCGTCACGGTACCGCGGAAGAACTCCTTACACGGCGTGGCCTTTTTCAGCTCGTCCATCACGTCCGTGCCGCCGTCCCGGGCCCGGATCAGGGCCTTACCCACATTTTGCGCGCAGGTGTACGCACCGGGGGCCAGATTGTCTCGGATGTCGTCCGCGGTGACAATACCGAACGCACAGCCTGCCACCATGTCGGAGGCCTGGCAGAGGAACCGGCTGGCTTTGTCCAGATGGGCAAAATTCAGGCAGTCACTGGGATACATAATGGTGATATTTTCGTCGGGATCGGTAAACACATAGGGGGTAATCGGAACATCGTTGGCTCCATAAAGCAGTGTCTGAATGGAAGGAACCGCGCGGCCGGTGCCGTCTGCGTCCACCAGGGGGATATGTTCTCCATTGGCCACCATGAACGGCAGCATCATGTTCAGCGCACCGTATTCCAAGGCCATCAGGTAAGAGACATGGCGGTTCAGCGTATAGCCCATCCGTTGCAGCGCGTGGTAGGCAGAGGTGGGACAGGCGGTGCAGTTGGCTCCCAGCTCCTTGTACTTCTGTGGGGACCCAAAGCCGCCGCAGGTGCCGACATACTTTCCGGCAGGAATTTCGTCCACGGAGATCATTTCCATGCTGATGCCGGTTTCCTTGTCAAAAGCCTCCAGAAGGCTGAGGCCGTTTTCCAGAGAACCGCCGCCGCCGCCGCCCATCAGACACGCGCCGTAGATCATCTCCAATACATCTTGCTTTTTCAGAATCCGTCCCATCATCAAACGCCCTTTCTGTTTTATTATAAACGCACACAATTCTCTGCGCGCTTATTTTGGTAGACATGCCGCATCAGATATCCGGAGAGGCAAAATCGCCACGGCTTTTGGCAGATGTCAAGGGGGGAAATCCGTTCGGTATTTCTCAGTTTATATGAGATGCGCGAACGTTGTCACTGTCGTTGAAGACCAATATTTGCCATTTATTTTGCCCCAGCGGTGAACCGAAGGAAAAGCTGCCTGAGAAAAATGCCTGTCCGGCAAGCCGGACAGAGACTCGGACAGCCCGTTTGTCCGCACAGTCAAAATATGACAAAAATAATTGTCTCCCAAAAGAATTACAAAAAATGTCAGAGATGCTATTCTCACCTTGGTTCAGTTTAAACGAAATTGCGTCTTTAAACGCCAGGAGGAGTATATGGAACAAAAAATTGTATTGCCGCAGGAGATCCGAGACCTTATGACGGAACATCGCCATTACCTGCACGCCCACCCGGAGCTGTCCTTTCAAGAGGAAAATACAGCGGAGTATATCAAAAAGAATCTGAAAAGCTGTGGGATTCCCTTCACACAGATAGAGGGCTATCACAGCGTAATCGGCCGGTTAAAAGGAGGCCGCCCCGGGAAAACGGTAGCCATTCGGGCAGACATTGACGCACTGCCGATGCAGGAGCAGAATGATGTGGAATACCGCTCCACCGTGCCCAATGTGATGCATGCCTGCGGCCACGACGCGCACACTGCGGTCTTACTGGGCTTAGCCAGGCTTCTATCGGAAGACCGGGATAAGATTTCTGGAGAAATTCTCTTTTTGTTCCAGCACGGAGAGGAGAAGCTCCCCGGCGGCGCAGTGACGCTGGTGGAGCAGGGGGTGCTGGACGGTGTGGACGCCGTATTGGGCGCCCATGTGTTTGCCCCCATTCCTTTGGGAACGGTCTGCTATAACGAAGAGGCTCTGACGGCCAGTGCAGACGTTTTCGAGATCATACTTTCAGGAAAGGGCGGCCACGCTGCTCAGCCCCATTTGTGCAGCGATGTTCTGCTGGCAGGGACCACCCTCGTCCAGCAGCTGCAAAGCGTCGTCTCCCGGGATGTTGATCCGCTGGCCTCTGCGGTTTTAAGCGTCTGTGAATTTCAATCCGGCACCAACTTCAACATCATTCCCGACCGTTGTAAGCTGGGCGGAACCGTCCGGACCCTGGACGAGGGCGCCAGAGCTGCCGTTGAAAAACGAATCCGCACAATTACTGCCGCCCTGGCCGGGGCCCAGGACCTTCGGTTTGAAATTCAATATGAAAAGGGGTATCCCGTCATGAACTGCGATCCCCGGCGGGTGGAGAAGGCAGTTCAGGCCATCCGGAGCATGACGGACTATACGGTTGCAAAGATGAAGCCCTCTATGGGGGGAGAAGACTTTGCTTACTACACCCAAAAAGCACCCGGCGTCTTCTTCTTCGTAGGCGGCGGAAATCCGGAAAAAGGGATCATCAGCGCCCACCACAGCCCCAGCTTCAACATAGACGAGCAGGCCATTTCCGTTATGGCGGAGGTGCTGCTGGCAGCGTATTATTCGGTGGTATCCGAGGCGTAATCGAAAGAGAGGCCCCGCAAAAAGAACGACGGGACATCAAACAAATAAAGGGGAACGGTATGAAACATCTGCTTTCCGGAAACGAAGCAATTGCCCGCGGGGCATATGAGGCGGGGGTGAAAATCTGCTCAGCCTATCCCGGCACTCCCAGCACGGAAATTTTTGAAAACCTGCCGCAGTATCGGGACAGCCTGTACTGCGAATGGGCCCCGAATGAGAAGGTAGCTGCGGAGATGGCATACGGCGCGGCCATCGCCGGGGTCCGCAGTCTCTGCGCAATGAAGCACGTGGGTCTGAACGTCGCCGCAGACTCCGTGTTCACAGCGGCTTACAACGGCGTAAACAAGGGATTTGTGGTGGTTTCCGCAGATGACCCTGGCATGCACTCCTCCCAGAATGAACAGGACAACCGCTTCTATGCCCGGATGGCCCGTATGGCGCTGGTAGAGCCCTCGGACTCTCAGGAGTGCATCGACTTCCTGAAAGAGGCCTACCGAATCTCCGAGCGGTTTGATATGCCGGTCCTGTTTCGCACCACCACCCGCATTTCCCACTCCAAAAGTCTGGTGACGTTTGGGAAGCGGGAAGAGCCGGAACCCGCCGTGTACCGACGAAACACCCGCAAGTACATCTGCGCCCCCGCCAACGCCTATCACAATCACCCCAAGGTGGAACGAAATCTGGCGGCGCTGGAGGACTATGGAAATACCTGCCCCATCAACCGGATGGAACTGCGGGGAAACAAAATAGGCGTCATCACGGCATCCATCGCCTACCAGTATGCCAGGGAGGTATTCCCGGAGGATGCCTCCTTTCTGAAACTGGGCCTTACCTATCCGCTGCCCATGAAGCTGATTCGGGAATTTGCCGCCAAGGTGGAAACCCTCTATGTCATAGAGGAACTGGAGGGTTTTATGGAAGAGCAGATCCGGGCGGCGGGAATCCCCTGCACCGGCAAGGAACTGACCGGAAATATTCATGAGCTGAATCCGCAGATTCTGGCGGAGCGCCTGTTCGGCGTGAAGCGGGAACCGGTCCATGTCGGCGTGGAGGCGGTCTCCCGTCCCGCCGTGTTATGTCCCGGCTGTCCGCACCGAGGGTTCTTTTACACGATGTCCAAGGGGAAGAATTTTGTTATCGCCGGAGACATTGGGTGCTATACACTGGGAGCGGCGGCTCCGCTTCATGCCATGGACACCTGCATCTGCATGGGCGGCGGCTTCTCCCTGGGGATGGGCATGGCGAAAGCCTTTGAGGTGACAGGCCAGACGGACAAAAAGGTATTCGGTGTGGTGGGCGATTCCACCTTCTTCCACAGTGGCATGACCGGCGCAGTGGAGATTTTGTACAACAAGGGCTGCGTCATCCCCGTGGTTCTGGACAATTCCATCACCGGCATGACCGGACACCAGGACAACCCCGGCAGCGGCTTCAGCCTGCAGGGAGAAATCACCGCCGCCGTCAAAATTGAGGAAGTACTGAAGGCCTACGGATACCGGAGCATCTTCATTGTCGATCCTCAGGACCTGACGGCCATGCAAGATGCGGTGGACGGCGCGCTGGCCTCCGAGGCTCCCGCCGCCATCATCGCCAGACGGCCCTGCCTGCTCATCAAGCGTGGGAAGCCTGAAACAGCTTTGTGTACAGTGGACAGCGCCAAATGCATCGGCTGCAAAAAATGCCTGAACGTGGGCTGTCCCGCTGTCCGGATAAAGAACCGCAAATCCTCTATTGATCCGGCCCAATGCACAGGCTGTACGGTCTGTGCTCAGGTATGCCCTGTAAGCGCAATTTCCAGAAAGGAGAAGGGCTGATGGAAACCAAACGGGTTCTTTTTGCTGGCGTTGGCGGGCAAGGCGCCATTCTGGCCGCAAAGATTTTGGTGTCCGGCCTGACGGACGCCGGCTATGACATCAAGATGTCCGAGGTACATGGCATGAGCCAGCGGGGCGGCAGTGTGTCCACCCAAGTTCATTGGGGCAAAAAGGTGTATTCCCCCCTGATCGGAACGGGAGCCGCCGACGTGATGGTCGCCTTCGAAAAGATGGAAGCGGTTCGCTATGCGGATCTTTTAAAGCCGGAGGGAATTGCGATTATCAACGACTATTCCCAGGAAACCGCCACAACAGCCGCTGGACTTTGTGAATATCCCGGAAACTGCCTGGAAGCGATGCAGGCGCACTTTACATGCTTTGCATTGAAAGCCGGGGAACTTGCCATCGGCCTGGGAAGCGCAAAGTGCATGAATATCGTGCTGTTCGGGGCTATGACCAGGGTTCTGGCTTTGGATGATATTGACTGGGAGGCTGTCATCCGGAAGACGGTTCCTGCAAAGTTCCTGGAGCTGAATCTGGCCGCCTACCGCACCGGCCGGAACGCCGTGGGTTGACGGAGGACATTATGCTGCTGGAAGAATACCGTCGGAAACTTCGCTCTCCCGACGAGGCTGTAAAGGCCGTGAAAAGCGGCGACTGGGTCGATTACACAGTGGCGCTGGGCTTTCCCCCGCTGCTGGACGCAGCCCTGGCCAAACGCCGGGATGAGCTGACGGACGTGAAAATTCGGGGAAACCTGCTCTTCGGCCCCATTCGGACGGTGGAGTGCGACCCTGCCCGGGAGCATTTTATCTACAACAGCTGGCACTGCTCCAGCTATGAGCGGAAGCTGTGTGACCGTGGACTGTGCAGCTACATCCCCATGGTTTTTCGTAATGTCGCCGCATATTACCGGCACTTCCTCACTGTGAATATAGCCATGATCTCGGTAACACCCATGGACCGGCACGGGTATTTCAATCTGTCCTGCTCCACCGGAGTGGCCAGAGGAATCCTGGAAAAGGCGGACATTGTGATTCTGGAGGTCAACGAGCACCTGCCCAGAATTTATGGTGGGTTTGGTGAGAGCATCCATCTTTCGGAGGCGGATTATATTGTGGAGGGAGAGCATTCCCCCTTGCCGCAGATGCCTGTTGCCGCGCCCTCTCCTGAGGATGTCCGCATTGCGGAGAGTATCCTTCCCCATATACCCTCCGGCGCCACGATCCAGCTGGGCATAGGCGCCATGCCGAACACCATCGGAGCGATGCTGGCACAATCGGACCTGAACAATTTGGGCATGCATACAGAACTGTGCTCAGACGCCTATGTGGAACTCCATCGGGCCGGCAAGCTGACCAACCGGAAAAAGGCGGTCTATCGGGGGAAAGGTGTAACCGGCATTCTCTTCGGCTCTCAAAAAGTATACGACTGGGCCCATGAAAATCCCGGCGTGGCGATATGTCCGCTGGAGTACGTCAATGCCCCGGAGGTCATTGCGGGAATGGACCATATGATCTCCATCAACAGCTGCATTTCGGCAGACCTGTACGGACAGGTCTGTGCGGAGAGTTCCGGGACGCGGCATATCAGCGGCACCGGCGGGCAGCTGGACTATTTGACCGGAGCGGCTATGTCCAAAGGAGGCAGGGCTTTCATCTGCATGACCTCCGCCTTCCGGGACAAGGAGGGGCAGCTTCGCTCCCGCATCCTCCCTTCCTTCCAGGGTGACATCGTCACAGATCCGCGCAGCCAGGCATACTTTCTCGTCACCGAGCAGGGGATTGTCAATCTGGCGGGCCGCAGCACCTGGGAGCGGGCGGAGCTGCTGGTATCCATCGCGCACCCCCAATTCCGGGACGGCTTGATTCTGGCGGCGGAGCAGCAAAAAATCTGGCGCCGCTCCAACAAACGATAAGGAGGCTGTTTATGGTAAACCCTGCTATGCTGGCCCTGGGTACAACGCGATCCTGTATCCGGGAGTTGTTTGAATACGGACTCCGGCAGGCCGCTTTGGTGGGCCGGGAGAATGTGTTTGATTTCTCTATTGACAATCCGTCCATTCCCGCACCTCCCGAAGTGAACGAAGCCTTTGTGTCGGTCATTCAGAGCACGGACAGCTTGTCGGTACACGGATACACCCAGGCCCCGGGGAGCTGGGATGCCCGGGAGGCGGTGGCCGGGGAACTGACCCGGAGGTTTGGAACGACCATTCGCGGGGAGAACATTTTCTTCACCTGCGGCGCAGCGCCCGCTCTGATTTCGGTCATCCGAGCCCTGACGGTGGAGGGAACTGAGATTATCGGTATCGCACCGTATTTCGCTGAATACCGCCCCTTTGTGGAGCGTAACGGTGCAAAGTTTGTGACGGTCCCGGCGGACACGGCCGCGTTCCAGATTCGTATTGACGAACTGGAATCCAGAATTTCGCCGGATACGCAGGCGGTAATTGTCAATTCCCCCAACAACCCGTCAGGCGTCGTCTATACCCGGAAAACACTGGAGGCCCTGGCGGCGCTGCTGACTGAGAAAAGTGCAGAGATTGGGCATCCAATCTATATCATAGCGGACGAGCCTTATCGGGAGCTGGTTTATGACGGGGTGGAGGTTCCGTTTATTCCCTCCATTTATCCGAATACCATCATCTGCTACTCATATTCCAAGTCTCTCTCCATGCCCGGTGAGCGGATCGGCTATGTCTGCGTACCGGATCAGGCGGAGGACAGCGCGGACCTGTTCGCCGCAGTGGCAGGCGCAGCCCGGGCTCTGGGACATGTGTGCGCCCCCTCTTTACAGCAGAAGGTTGCGGCCCTGTGCACAACCTCCCGGCCGGACCTGGAAGCATATGACCGGAATCGAAACGTGCTGTATGATGCGCTCGTATCCTATGGCTACCAGTGCGTCAAGCCCAACGGAGCATTCTACATGTTTGTCAAAGCGCCGGGAGGCAGCGCAAAGGATTTCTCCCGCAAGGCCAAAGCCCTGAACCTCCTGGTAGTCCCCGGCGACGACTTCGGCTGCCCGGAATACTTTCGCATCAGCACCTGTGTTTCGCACGAGATGCTCCTGCGCAGTCTCCCGGTGTTCAAGCGCATGATCAACTCCTCCGAAGCGTGACGGGAGCGTCTTCCCAGCGGCTGTCCAATGCGGAGGGGCACGCCCGGAAGGCGTAAAAATGAAGAAAAGAGGAGAGTATTGCCATGAACCAATATTTGAAAAGCGTGATAGAAAACGTCAGGGCCAAGCATGCAGGTGAGCCGGAGTTCGTTCAGACGGTGGAAGAGGTCCTGTCCTCCTTGGAGCCCGTTATTGACAAGCACCCGGAATATGAAAAAGCGGACCTGCTGAACCGCATGGTGGAACCGGAGCGAATGTTCTCATTTCGGGTGACTTGGGAGGATGACAAGGGCTGCTGGCACACAAATACCGGTTGGCGCTGCCAGTTCAACGGAGCCATCGGCCCTTACAAGGGAGGGCTTCGCTTTCAATCCGACGTTTATCCCGGCATTATCAGATTCCTGGGTTTTGAGCAGACGTTTAAAAACAGCCTCACCGGCCTGCCCATCGGCGGCGGCAAGGGAGGTTCCGACTTCGACCCCGCCGGAAAATCTGACGCGGAGATTCTTCGCTTTTGCCAGAGCTTTATGCAGGCCCTGTACCGCTACATTGGTCCCGATGTGGACGTGCCCGCTGGAGACATGGGCGTCGGCGCCCGGGAAATCGGTTATCTGTATGGCGAATACCGCCGCCTCAAGGGCGCTTTTGAAAACGGCGTGCTGACCGGCAAGGGCTTCAGCTATGGCGGATCCCGTATCCGTCCGGAAGCCACGGGCTATGGCGCGGTGTACTACCTGGAAAATGTTCTCAAGCACGAGGGCGAGGATCTGAAGGGCAAAACCATTGCCTGTGCGGGCTTCGGAAACGTGACCTGGGGCATCTGCAAAAAGGCGGCAGAGCTGGGAGCAAAGGTTCTCACCCTTTCCGGCCCGGACGGCTATGTATACGATCCGGAGGGCGTCGTTACAAAAGAGAAAATCGAATATCTCCTGGAAATGCGGGCTTCTGGCCGGAATCGGGTACAGGACTACGCGGATAACTTTCCTGGCGTGGAATTTTATCCCGGCGAAAAGCCTTGGGGCGTTCGGGTAGACATCTGCATGCCTTCCGCCATGCAGAACGACGTCCGCATGGAACAGGCAGAACAAATTGCAGCCAACCGGGTAAAATACTACATTGAAGTGGCAAACATGCCCACCACCAACGATGCGCTGAGGTTTCTGATGGAACAGCCCGGCATCATTGTGGCCCCCAGCAAGGCAGTCAACGCCGGAGGCGTGGCCACCTCCGCTCTGGAGATGGCCCAGAACAGCGAACGGCTGGTCTGGAGCGAGGAGGAAGTGGACAGACAGCTCCGGCAGATTATGGACACCATTTACCAGATGAGTGTGGATGCCGCCGCGGAATATGGGCTGGGTTATAACCTGGTTGCAGGGGCAAACATTGCCGGTTTTCAGCGGGTTGCGGACGCCATGATGGCCCAGGGTCCCTTCTGATTCCAGAGAAGCGGTGCAACAGAGGCGGAACCGTCTCCCGGTTCCAGCACGAAACGATTGAACAAGGAGACCCGGACGCATTGCGCCCGGGTCTCCTTGTTCGCCCCATGGTTCCACAGGTCCAGCCGTCACTTCAGCAAACGAGCTACCGCCAGGGCCAGATAGAGGTTGTAGGACTCCGGCATTTTGCGGATATCGCAGTCCAGCAGCTCATTGGCCCGGCCCACCCGGTATTTGACGGTGCTTTTATGCAGCATAAGAATGTTTGCCGCCAGATCCAAATTTCCGTTGGCATCCAGCATGTACACACTCAGTGTGTCAATCAGCTCCAGCTGCCGCCCTTGGCTGCTTTTCAGCGGAGAAAGAATGTTCTCAATATACTGAAGGGTATCCGGTGAGTTCTGAAACGGCACAATAATATTTTCCACAAAGAGGAGCTGCTGGTGAGAAAAAACGGATTTGTGCGGGAACACGCGCTCAATGCTCCCAGCGTGTTTGAGACACATTGCATAGTTTGTTTTTGCGGAAGCGGGAGTCTCCAGAACCGTAATGAAGAAACGGGGAAATGGCTTCCATCCGAGCTTGCTTTGCACATGGGAAGAAAACTCCTCCAGCAAAAGAACCAGTTCGGACTCCAGGACGGGCTTTCTGAAAAAGAGCAGAAGCCCGTTTTCCTCCCGGTTGATAATGGGGGCAATGCTGTTTTGTACACAGAATTTTTCCAGCTCCGCCAGCAGAACACTGGCCTTGTCGTTTTTCGGCAATCTCGGTACGGGGCAGAATACCAGAAAGCGCAGGTCTTCAATTTTGGCGGACAGCAAACCTGCATAATGTCTGGCCAATACCAGATCGCCGCTCAAGAGCGCGTTTCCCAGAGCGGAATAATTGACGGCCGGCTTATAGTGGATGGACGTGAAAAGCCGGATAATGTCGGTGATCTGCTGGGAAATGGAGTCTATGGTGGACCTTTCCCGGGCGATGAGAACCACATAGCTCAGCAGATCATGGGAACTGTTCAAACGTGTGCGCTTGAAAAAAAACTCTCCGTTCTGTGCATGAAAGGACCCCGAGATTACCTGTGCCAGCAGCATGTTCCGATACTGGGTATGCTCCAGCAGCGTCACAGGAGCGGAGGCGTATATCAAATTCAGATTCCAGTCGTACAAACCGATATAGAGATTTGCGCTTTCCGTGATCAGTTGAAGGAGCTGTTCCATGGTTTGCCCTTCCTCACCGCTGCTTTTCAGCCATTTGAGCGCAGGGCTTATGGACATGGATACGTTCTTGCTGGTGATGGCCCGCATGACGTCGACGATGAGCTCACTATAGCTGGGATACTGGTTTGGGCTTTGGATCACCGGAAAATTCAACTCGTCTGCCAGCCGAAGGGCTTCGGGAGCAGCACAGCCTTCAATTAAATCGTTTTGAAGGAGTACCAGTCCGCTGGCTCCGGTATTCTGGAGAAACCGCAGGCACTCCATCTGGTCTTCGGGTACGAAGGTGACAAAGCATGTTGACAACAGCAGACGCTCCTGCAGGTGAGAATTGGAAAACAGCGCATAGTTTTTCCGTATTAATGCAAAGTTGTCCACAATACCAACCGACTTGACCATCCGTTTGGTTCCGCTCTGGCCGGCGAGCAGCGTGTGGTTTTTAAACATATGCAGCGATAACACCTCGGAAATCGTAATGGACATAGCATTCCTCCTGTCTCTTTTGAACGGAATTTTATCCGCCCGCCGGGCTTGACGCAGAAGAATGGTGCGTCTTTTGGCACGCGGAAATGGGCGGCCGCCAGCGTATATCATCTTCCAGTAAACATTATACCGAATCGTCCATCTTTTGGAATTGTCCGTCAAGACAAATACTGCGACAAAAATCGAACTTTCTGGACGATGCCAAAAAAAGGAATCTATCGTATACTCAAGCTATCTCAGAGTGGTGATCACCCGAGAAAACCCAAGCGGTTTATGCGAAAAGAGACCAAACCGCATACCGTTCAGAGTCCCGGCCGGATGTTCTCCGGCTGAGGATTCCAAATCGAACGGATGATTTGGC
The DNA here is from genome assembly GCA_910583695.1 of uncultured Oscillibacter sp. Classification (GTDB taxonomy): domain Bacteria; phylum Bacillota; class Clostridia; order Oscillospirales; family Oscillospiraceae; genus Oscillibacter. The sequence continues at coordinate 9,367 of CAJTZL010000045.1, read as the reverse complement.
TGCGGCCGCAGCCAGGCGTCTTTCGAAATGAGCGGAGCTGTCCCCCTGTTAAGTAAATAAACGATTTGGGAGGGAAATAATTTGGCGATTGACAGATCTTATACCAGAGTCAGGCAGGAAGAACGTCAGTCCACAAAGAGTCTGATTTTTGTCTGGGTCGGCATCGTAGTCTGTGCCCCTGCGCTGATGATCGGCGCAATCCTCACCAGCAGTTTTTCCTTCGGCGAAGTGATTTTCATTATTGCAACTTCCTATATTCTTTTGTGCGGCCTGATGGTTCTCAATGGCGTCATGGCCTGTGAAACCGGATATCCGCTGACCGTTTTGCTGGGAAAAACCTTTGGTGAAAAAGGCTCCCGGTATCTTATCGCATCGCTCACCGCAATTTTCCAGCTGGTCCAGAGCTCCATTCAGACGGCGGTCTGCGCAGCCTCCATCTGCGCGGGACTGTCGGTGCTTGGAATTGATCTTCCCTTTCTGGTCTCTGGGATTTTTTGCGCCGTTGTCATAACGCTGACCGCGGTGTTCGGCTATGATTCCATGAAGTGGCTGGGCTATATCGCAGTGCCGTTCCTGCTGCTTACCTGCTTGTGGGCATGCGTTGCTTCCGGCACCAGCTATGGCTGGGAAAACCTTCTGGCGTTCAGGCCGGAGAGAACAATGTCCTGGGCAGACGGCTATGGCATGACCCTGGGAACCTTTGCCCTGGGCACCATGACCACCACAAACCTGACTCGCTTTGCCAAAAGCCGCAAGGGTGTTGCCATTTCCTCCTTCCTGGGTATTATTCCAGCCGCCGTGATTTTTATGGGCATGGGCAGTCTGATGAGCATCACGGCCGGCACCTATGATCTAACGGAGATTTTTGTGAAGCTGAATATGCCCATTGTGGGCATGCTGGCCCTTCTGCTGGCCACATGGACCACCAACACCACCAATTTTTACATGAGCGGAATCAACTTCGTGCGGCTGTTCAACCTTCCGGAAACAAAGCGCCCTCATGTCACCGCCATTGCCTGCGCCTTTGCGGCGGTCCTGACTCTGGCCGGCATCATGAACTATTTCTCCGATGTGATGACCCTGTTCGGGAAGGTGTTCCCGGCACTGTGCGGCATCATGGTTGCCGATTACTGGGTGATTGGCCATGGCAAGATTGAAAACTGGGGCATGGTTCCCGGCTGGAACTGGGTCGGCGTCGCCGCCTGGGCGATTGGCGCGGCAGTGGGCTTGTTCTTCAACTTCTTCAGCCCGGCTATCAACTCCCTCATTGTGGGCTTTGCCGCCTATCTGGTCCTGCACGCAACTTTCAAGTCCAGCATTCCCCCTGCCCAAGACCCGGTGGACTTCTTTGGCGCCGGGGATGAGATGGCCGTGGAAAAGAAAAGCTGAAATCCGTGAATAATGTGCTTCACATTATGATATACAAAATTTGAAAGGAAGTATTGATTATGGCTAAGGCATCCCCTGAAATCATTAAAATTGCGGAGCAGTATACCCTGGACGCAACCCACCGTCTGCCGGACAAAATCGGCGAAAACGGCATCCACGACGAAATCTCGGACTTCACCTGCTTCCATACCACGCCCAAGCCCCCCAACAGAGACCTGGAGAGCTTCATTCAGAACATGAGGGATTACCAGACCAAGGGTCAGATTGCAAACTCCTACGATTTCAACTCGGATGGCTGGGTCGTTGGCGACGTGGCCTGGGTCATCAGCGAGCTGAAAGGCGTCTTCCCGGACGGCTATGTCATTGACGTCCGCACCACAACGGTTCTCCGCCATGTGAACAACCAGTGGAAGGTGGCGCATCTGCACCTGTCTGAGCCGGTTGTTGGCGCTCAGCACATGACACCCAAGTCCTGAGTCTTATCCGCTTCCAAGTGATGGACCGAGGGGCGCTACCCGACGCAGTTTCTGCTTGGGCAGCGCCTTTTCCAAAATTCGACAAAAGGAGTATTTTCTAATGAGGACAATCAACGAGCACGATATCCGTGCGATTCTGTACGGTGTGAGCTTTCTGGCCGGCGGAGGCGGCGGCAGTCTGTTCGACGGCTTGGACATGCTGGACTACAACATCAAAAAGCGAGGCTCCATCCAAATTCAGATGATGGATATTGATGAGCTGCGCGAGGATGCCTACGCCGTCATGATCGCCGGCATGGGCGCCCCCTCCGTGCTGAAGCAGAAAGAGGAAAAATTCCGCTATGAAGCCGGCTATACATATGACGGCATGGTGGAGGCCGCAAAGAGGCAGGGCAAGCGCATCGAAGCAATCTATCCCATTGAATACGGCTCGGTCAACTACATGATTCCGTTTATTGCCGCCATGGAGCGCAACGTGCCCATTGTAGATGTGGACGGCTGCGGCCGGGCGGTTCCCGGCCTGGACACGACGCTGCTGAATATCAACAAGATTGCGTTCTGCCCCTCGGTGGCCTGCGACGACAAGGAAAATATGGTCCATGTTTACACAAAGGACCCGTTTGACTGCGTGACTGCGGAGAAAATCTGCCGCAACCTGTGCGGCGGCTTTGACTTTGTCATGGGACTTGGCGGCTGGATTGCGTCTGCCGAAGAGCTCAAGGAAAAGGCGGCGGTTGGAGCGATTGCTTATGCAGAAAAGGTGGGCAAGGTCATTCTTCAGGTGAAGGAGCGTGGCGGAGACATCTATGAAGAACTCCGGAAGGTCATGGAGCTGCGCCCTGCCGTCACCGGCAAGGTGGTCAAACAGGAAACCGTCATGAGCAAGGCCCATGATATCGGGTACTCCCAGATTCTTGGCGAAGACGGAAAGACCTATTTCGTGGATATCAAGAACGAAAGCATCGTATTCCGCAGCGAAGACGAGGTGCTTCTGACCTGTCCGGATATGCTTTGCGCAGTCAATCTGGATACCATGGACCCCACCCCCAACTCCGATGTAAACGAGGGCGACCGGATCGCCTATTTCGCGGTTCCGGCACCCCGGGCCTGGTTCAACGTGCCGGAGGGCACGACGCTTTGGAAACCCTATTTCGAGGCTGTCGGCTATCACGGCGACGTTGTGGCATACTGATACCATTTTCCGCTTAACCGAAAGCGGCGGCATGCCCCTGGGCATGAAGGGGAAAGGTGTGCCGCATTTGCGGCACACCTTGTTCCCGTTTCCGCCCATTTTGTGTTTGGGCCGGGAAAGAAGTAAGAATGGAGGCGGAGCTGATGAAAATATTGATTGCCGGCGGTGTTGCAGCCGGCACAAAAATCGCCGCAAAGCTCAAGCGTGAGGATCAAAACGCCGAGGTCCTGATCCTGAACAAGGGAAAGGACATCTCTTACGCGGGCTGCGGTCTTCCCTACTATGTAGGCGGCGTCATCAAAACTCGGGACGAGCTGGTGGTCAATACTCCGGAGGCCTTCATGGCCCTCACCGGCGCAGAGGTTCGCACCGGTGTGGAGGTCACGGCGGTGGACCGGTCCGAAAAGCGTGTTACCGCCAAGGATCTGGACTCCGGGGAAATTTTCACCGAACCCTATGACAAGCTGGTAATCGCTACCGGTGCGCATCCCTTCGTGCCCCAATGTGAGGGGTTGGATCTGGAAAATGTGTTTTTCATGCGCACACCTGACGACGCCGACGCACTGCGGAAGCAAGTGGACGCCGGTGGAATCAAGCGGGCTGTTGTGGCAGGCGGAGGCCTCATCGGTCTGGAGGTGGCGGAGAATCTGGCGGACCGGGGCGTGAAGACCTCTGTCATTGACTTCGCGCCCCATGTTCTGTCCGAGCTGCTGGACCCGGAGATGTCGGAATATGTGGAGAACGCCATGGCGGATGTGGGCATCATGCCCTTCACCAATGTAGCCCTGGAGGGCATTTCAGGAAACGGCAGAGTGGAAAAGATACTGACCAGCCGCAGGCCTATGAAGGCGGACGCGGTGGTGCTGGCCATGGGCTTCCGCCCGAATACGGAGTTTCTGGAAGGCACCGGCCTGGAGATGCACAGGGGCACGCTTCTGGTAGACGGGCATATGCAGACAAACGACCCGGACATCTATGCAGCCGGGGACTGCGCTCTGGTGACAAACCGGACCACCGGCCGCCGCCAGTGGTCCGCCATGGGGTCCACCGCCAACATTGCCGGACGTCTGGCCGCTGCATACATAGCGGGCAGCGAACCGAACGCCAGTTACCCAGGCGTGCTGGGGACAGGTATCGCCAAGCTGCCCGGTACCAACATAGCCCGCACCGGCCTGACGGAGAAAGCCGCCAGAGAGGCCGGGTATGACGTGGAAACGGTGATTACCGCAGCGGACGACAAGGCCCACTATTATCCCGGCGCAGGCTCCTTTCTGACCAAAATGATCTGCGACCGAAAAACCCACCGGCTGCTGGGCCTCCAGGTGCTTGGCAAAGGCGCAGTGGACAAGATGGCAGATATCGCCGTGACCGCCATCTCCCTGGGAGCCAGACTGGAGGATTTGCAAAGCGCCGATTTCGCCTATACGCCCCCCTTTTCCACGGCCATCCATCCCTTTGCGCTCACCGTCAATGTGCTGCTGAACAAGCTCTCCGGAAAACTCGAAACCTTCACCCCCGCCGAGTACGCCGCCGGTGCGGCGGAGGGCTGGGAGATCATAGACTGCTCCATTCAGCCTTCCATCAAGGGCGCACCCTATCTGGATCTGACAAAGATCAATGGGCCCGCAGAGGGCTATGCCCCTGAGAGCCGTCTTCTGCTTGTCTGCTCCAAAGGCAAGCGGGCCTATCTGGTACAGAACCGCCTGAAGTTCTACGGCTACACCAACACCCGGGTGCTGGAGGGCGGAACACTGTTCAACACACGATTCGCGGAAGAGTAAACACCAGAGTTGAAAAGGAGAACGTATCATGCTGGATATCACAGCTGCGGAGAAAAAGGCGCTGAAAGGCCGGGGCTATATCATGACCCGGGACAACGAACACTTCATTGCCCGCATCATTACCGTGGACGGAGTCCTGACCAGTGAAGAGCTGACGGCAGTGGCCGAAGCCGCTCGGAAATTCGGAACCGGACAGGCAGCCCTGACCTCTCGCCTGACGCTGGAGGTGCAGGGACTGACCTATGAAAACATCGAACCCTTCAACGAATCCATTGCCCGCGCAGGCCTGTACACCGGCGGCACCGGCTCCCGGGTTCGTCCCATTGTGGCCTGTAAGGGCTCCGTCTGTATCCATGGCCTAATCGACACCCAGGAGCTGGCCCGGGAACTGCACGAGACCTTCTATAAAGGCTGGTATGACGTGAAACTGCCCCACAAGTTTAAAATCGGCATTGGGGGCTGCCCCAACAACTGCATCAAGCCGGGCCTGAACGACCTGGGCATCATGGGTCAGCGGGTACCGGCCTATGATCCGGACGATTGCAGCGGATGCAAAAAATGCTCGGTGACAGAAGCCTGCCCTGTAAACGTGGCGGCCCTGAACATGGACGGCATTATGCAGATTGACCGGGAGCTCTGCAACAACTGCGGCAAATGCGTCGGAACATGCAACTTCGACTGCGTCACAGAAGAGACGGCGGGCTACAAGCTCATCGTAGGCGGCTACTGGGGCAAGCGCCAGCGCCTGGGCACCGTGGTGGACGAAATCTACACCAGGGAGCAGGTCTTTGAGATGGTGGAGAGGACATTGCTGCTGTACCGTGAACAGGGGAAGACCGGCGAGCGGTTCGGGATGTTTGTCCAGCGCATCGGTGCGGATAATTTCATTGCGCAGATGCAGGCCGGCGATGTTATGGAGCGAAAGCAGGCCATTCTGGATGCCAAGCTGCATCTGGAGGGTGGAGCTACCTGCTGACAACCTTCCTTTCCGTTTCTCCGTATCCTGAAGGAGAATGCCGGGGGAATCCCCCCCGGCGTTCTTTGGGCCTCTGGAATCCAAGAACTGATTTCGCGCTGAGGAAAAGCCTATGAACGTTTTGTGCAGAAGTTCCGCTTCCAAGGGTTATGGCCGCGCCCTTCTCTTTGCCGTTTTGACGGGACTGCTTTTTTTGTCGGCAGTTATGAGCCTCTGCCTCGGCGCGGTATACATCTCTCCTTCCGATACGCTGCATGTCCTACTGGGAAACCCCTCCGGGACGGCGGCCAGCATTATTCTATACGCCCGGCTTCCCCGCACTGTGGGCTGTCTCCTGGCCGGAACCGCCTTGGCGGTTTCCGGCGCGGTGATTCAAAGCGTACTGTCCAATCCGCTGGCCGCACCCAACATCATCGGCGTGAACTCCGGCGCAGGAATGATGGCCGCCCTTTGCTGTGCAGTCGCTCCGGCATCGGGGCTGGCGCCTCTGGCGTCGTTCCTGGGGGCCCAGCTCAGTGTGATGCTGGTCCTCTTCATCGCAGAGAAAACCGGGGCTGCGAAAATCACTCTGGTCTTGGCCGGCATATCTATTTCCAGCCTGTTTGGCGCAGGGATTGATACGGTAGTCACCTTTGTGCCGGAGGCACTGAACGGGTATTCCGACTTTCGGATTGGCGGACTTTCCAACCTGTCAATGGCGCGGGTCGCACCGGCCGCTGTCATCATTGTGATTGCGCTGATTTCCGCGCTGGCCCTTTCCAACGAGATGGACGTCTTGATGCTGGGCATGGATACGGCGGCCAGTCTGGGCCTTCCGGCGAAACAACTGCGGCTGGTTCTGCTGACGCTGGCCTCCGCGCTGGCTGGGGCCGCAGTCAGCTTTTCGGGCCTGCTGGGCTTTGTGGGACTGATCGTTCCTCATATTGCGCGGCGTCTGGCAGGGGAGGAAAGCCTCCCTATGCTGACCGCTTCGGCGTTGGGCGGAGCCTCCATGCTGACCATCTGCGATTTGCTGGCCCGGCTCCTGTTTGCCCCGTATGAACTGCCGGTAGGCATTGTACTGTCCTTCGTCGGCGTGCCGTTTTTCATCTGGCTGCTTTTGCGACAAAGAGGGGGGCGCATTCATGATTGAGACCTGCGGCCTGTATGTCGGCTATCATGGAACGGCGATTCTGCGGGATGTCTCCCTCTCCTTCCACCCCGGAAAAGTCATTGCCCTTCTGGGCCCCAACGGCTGCGGGAAGAGCAGCCTGCTGCGCACCGTCCTGGGACTTCAGCCCGCGCTGGGAGGAGAGGTCCTTCTGGACAAGGTCCCCTTGAAGCAGTTACCCCCCAAACTTGCTGCCCAGAAGGCGGCCTATCTACCCCAGTCCCGAAATGTCCCCAATATCTCCGCCCGGCGGATGGTGCTCCATGGCCGTTTCCCCTATCTCTCCTATCCGCGCCATTACCGTGAAGAGGATCATGAAGCCGTCCGGCAAGCCCTGCGGCAGACGGATGCGGAAGATGTGGCGGATCGTATGATGAGGGAGCTCAGCGGCGGACAGCGGCAAAAGGTGTACCTGGCCATGGTGCTGGCCCAGGATACGGAAACGGTTTTCATGGACGAGCCCACAACGTATCTGGACATCGGTCATCAACTGGACATCATACGGATTGCACGGCAGCTGGCGGAACAGGGAAAGTCCGTGGTTCTTGTACTCCACGACCTTCGCTTTGCCCTTCAGTCGGTGGACGAGGCGGTTGTTCTCCATAACGGCGGCGTCCAAATGTGCGGAACTCCTGATGAGCTGTTTGCCTCCGGCGTCATGGACACCGTATTCGGGATCACGCTTCTGCGGGTACAAACGGAGCAGGGCTGGCAGTATTACTACGGGGACAAGCCATGAAAGGAGGGACCTGGATGGGATATTTTCCGTTTTTTGTGGAGCTTTCCGGTTTGCAGGGACTGGTGGCGGGAGGTGGAGAGACGGCTCTTCACAAGATTCAAAAGCTCCTGCCCTATGGACCGCAGCTGACGGTGGCGGCTCCTGCAATCCGTTCGGAAATCCGAGCCATCCCTGGGCTTCAGCTGTACTGTGAGCCCTTTTCTCCCCGCTTTCTGACCGGGAAATCATTTGTAGTGGCGGCAACCAGCAGCAGGCGGATCAACCACCAGATTTCCGCCTTGTGTAGAGAGCGGAGGATTCCGGTAAATGTGGTGGATGATCCCTTGGCATGCACCTTTCTCTTTCCCGCTCTGATTCAAAGAGGCTCCTTTTCTGTGGGCATCTCTACCGGCGGCGCCAGCCCCAGCGCGGCGGTTTACCTCAGGGAACGGGCCGAGGAACTTCTCCCGGAACACCTGGAGGAAATTCTCTCCTACCTGGAAATGCAGAGATCCCTTGTGAAAGCGGAGCTGCCGGAAGGCCCCGGGAGAGCCCGGTGCCTGGCCCAGATGGCGGCCGCCTGCATGAAGCGGGACCGCGGACTGACCGAACCGGAGCGGGAGGAGCTGCTGCTCCCCTTCCGGATGGAAGGAAGGAGGGAATTGCCATAAAAAAGAAGGCAGGACGAGTCTATCTGGTAGGAGCCGGCTGCGGGGAGGCGGATCTCATCACATTGCGGGGGATGTCCCTGCTGCAAAGCTGCGACGTTCTTGTTTACGATGATCTGATTTCCCCGGAGCTTTTGACGGCTGCCCCGGATTCGGCGGAAAAGATTTATATGGGAAAACGGATGGGGCGGCACTTCGCGCCGCAGGAGGCAATTTCCGCAGTCCTGATTGCCAAAGCCCAGGCGGGGAATACCGTGGTACGGTTGAAGGGAGGCGATCCGTTCGTATTCGGAAGAGGCGGAGAAGAGATTCTGGCATTGCAGGCAGCCGGTATTCCCTATGAGTCGGTGCCCGGTATCTCCTCCGCCATCGCCATTCCCGCGGCGGCCGGCATCCCGGTGACTCACCGGGGCCTCAGCCAGAGTTTTCATGTTGTCACCGCCCATACCGCCGGTTCGGAGGACGGCCTGCCGGCGCATATGGAGAACCTTGCCCATCTTCCGGGGACGCTGATCTTTTTGATGGGGCTCTCTCGGCTGGAGGCCATCGTCCGGCGGCTGATCTCCGCCGGAATGCCTCCTGATACCCCCGCGGCGGTCATTTCCGGAGGAAATGCGGCGGCTCCCTCTGCCGTCAGGGGGAATCTGGAGAATATCGCCCATCGGACGCGGGCGGTGAAGCTCCAACCCCCGGCGGTCATTGTAGTGGGAGCGACGGCATCTCTGAACATGCCATCCACCATCCTCAAGCCTCTGACAGGTCTGTGCGTTGGACTGACGGGTACGGACGCCGTCACAAGCAGACTGCGTCCGGCTCTGCGCGAGGCAGGCGCCCGGGTATTTGACGCGGAACGCTCCGTTGTGCAGGAAATTTTACTGCGTTTTGATCTGCGGACCCTCTGCGGCGGAAAGCCCCGATGGCTCGTGTTCACAAGCAGAAACGGCGTACGCCTGTTTTTTCAAAATCTGTTGGATAGTTGGAATAGGTGACTTAGAAAATATCCATTATTCAAGGGTT
>CAJTZL010000044.1:20754-26777 GCA_910583695.1 uncultured Oscillibacter sp. | reverse complement strand
CCCAGCGGAAAAAGATGTGCCGGGATGGCGTTTTGATAGATTTTAAACAGGCTCTCAGGCTTTTGCCGTCCGGGCGGGGCCCACGGTCCGGCCCAGGTGGATCTCCGGGGCCAGCACGTAGGTATACCCCAGATCGTCGCAGTCCTTGTTGCGGATCATCCGCATCAGCCGGGAGGCCACCTCCTGCCCAATCCGGTAGCCCTGGTGGACGGAGCAGGTGACGCCCTGCTCCTCCCAGTCGTCGTTGGAGTAGTCGAAGCACACCAGGGAGCAGTCCTGGGGCACCCGCTTCCCCTGCTTCTCCAGCACCTGCCGCACCAGCTGGTAGATCATGTAGTTGCAGCACACCACCGCCGTGCACTGGGGCAGACGCTTCAAAAAGTGGTCGATGGACCGGGTGAAGCGGGCGTCGTGGGCCTCGTCGGAGACGCACCACTTCACGTAGTCGTCCTGGTACTCCACCCCGTTTTTTTGCAGGGCAGCGGCCATCCCCTGGAATTTCTCAATGCTCTGGTAGTTGTCGGAGACAAAGATGCCCGCGATGTTCCGGTGCCCCTCCTGGATCAGCAGGCCGATCAGCTCCTCGGCGCACCGCGGGTCGTTCACCACCACCCGGGGGCACTTCAGGCTTTTATAGTAGTTGTTGTAGAAGATCACCGGAATCCGCTTCTGATAGATCCGCTGGTAGCAGTCCAGGTTGGGGTTGAGCAGGCTGGCCTTCACCCCGTCCACAATAAAGCCCCGGAAGCCCTGGTCCATCACCGCGTTGAGGCAGCGGCGTTCGTTGGCGAACTTGTTGTCCGTCAGGAAGGCGCGCAGATCCACCTGGTCGGGGGGCAGGATGCTGCGGATGCCCTCCATCAGGCTGGAGTTGGCGTTTCCGTCCTGCCCCTGGAGGATCAGGCCGATCTTGATCCTGTCCCCGCTGCCCCCCAGCTCCCGGGACAGGGCGGCCTCCTTGTTGATGTAGGTGCCGCTCCCCCGCACCCGGCGGAGCAGCCCCTCCTCCACCAGCCGGTCCAGCGCGCGGCGCACCGTCTCCCGGCTGACGGACAGCCTCCGGCACAGGGCGTTTTCCGAGGGGATTTTGGAGTTGCTGGAAAACCTGTTCTCCTCGATGTACGCCCGCACCCACAGATATACCGTCTCTGATTTCCGATCCATCCCGCTCCCCCCTGGACAGAACCCCAAGGGCGGCAGACGCCGCCCTTGGGGTTAATTTAATCTGTGATCGTGGGCCGCGCGCCCTCCGCCTGCTCGATCCAGTCCAGCAGGCGCGTCCGCAGCTCCGCCTTGGCCTGGGCGTAGGCCGGGTCGGCCACCACGTTGTTCAGCTGGTGGGGGTCCCGCCCCAGGTCGTACAGGAAGTCGTCGGCGTACTCGTCCGCCGCGGCCGCCTCGCCGCCGTTGACGCCGGGGGCGTAGACGGCATACAGGTAGTCCGGCGTCCGCAGGCACCGGCCCACCCGGCTCTCCGAGATCTGGGCAAAGGCCTCGTTGCGTCTATTATCGTTCTTTTTCTCCACCACGTCAAGGAGATTTTCCCCGATCATGGCGTCCCCCACGTCCACCCCGGCCAGGGCCAGGATGGTCTTGGGCAGGCTGGCGGTGCTGACAATCTCCTCCACCGCCCCGCCGCCCCGGAAGGGGCCGCCCGCGATCACCAGGGGCACATGGAGGGCCCCGTCGTGGCAGGACCGCTTGTAGTCGTCGTAGCCGTTCAAATGCCCGTCCCGGTTCCGGGTCATGAAATGGGAGCCGTGGTCGGAGGCGAAGATGATGACCGTGTTGTCGTACAGCCCCTCGTCCTTCAGCCGCTGCACCAGCCGCCCCAGGTTCTCGTCCAGGCTGGCGCACTGGCCCAGGTAGTCGGGGTACTCCTCCGCGGCGTTGCCCCCCAGGGCCTTCAGATCCTCCGGCAGGACGAAGTCCTTGAACCGCTCCTTGGAGCCGTCGGGCCCCTCGTAGTGCCTCCGGTCGTTCTGGTGGTGGGGCTCGATCTGGGAGATGGTCATGAAGAAGGGCTTTTTCCCGTCGTACTGGTCGAAGAACTCCAAAGCCATGTCGTTGATGCAGTCGGCCCGGTAGCCCTTGAAGTCGATGCGCCGGTCGTTTTCGTCAAAGACAAAGCCGTCGTAGCCGTGGGAGGTGAACTCCAGCACATCGGCGGCGCGCCAGAAGCCGGTGTAGCCCCCCCGCAGCTCCCGGGGGATGGCGGTAACGGTGTGGTCGATGGTGGGGGGCTTTTCCAGCTCCCCGTCGCTGGCCAGGTGCCACTTGCCGATGTAGGCGGTCTCATAGCCCGCCTCCTCGATATAGCTGCCCAGGGTCTTGACGTTGGCGGGGAGCATGATGTTGTTGCGGAAGCAGCCCGTCTCGGTGGGCCATTTGCCCGTCTGGAACAGGGCGCGGCAGGGGCCGCACACGGGCTGGGGGGAAAAGGCGTTGTCGAACCTCACGCCCTCCCGGGCCAGCCGGTCCAGGTTGGGGGTGATGTCCAGGGGCTGGCCGAAGCAGCCGCAGGTGTCCCACCGCTGCTGGTCGGTAAAGTAGAAGATGATGTTATTGGGCATGGATCAGTGCTCCTTCCCGGCGGTCTGGGCCGCCTTGCGCTCGTTCAGCTTGCCGCGCACGATGGTGCCCACCGCCACGACGATCAGAACCAGGAAAATAATGCAGTAAATACTGCTGAAGAAGATGGAGGGATTGCCGTTGGAGATGAGCAGGGCCCGGCGGAAGTTGGTCTCCGTCATGTTGCCCAGCACCATGCCCAGCAGGATGGGGACGGCGGGCATATCCAGCTTGCGCAGCACCCAGGCGATGATGGCGAACACCAGGGCCACCGCCACGTCGAAATAGTTCTTGTTCACCGAGTAGGCCCCGGCGAAGCAGAAGATCACAATGATGGGGGTAAGGATCTCCTGGGGGATGGACACCACCTTGGCAAACAGCCGGGTGAGGAACCTGCCCTGGAGCAGCATGAACAGGTTCACCAGGATCAGGCCCAGCATGATGGCGTACATGATGTCCCCGTCGGTGGTGAACAGGCTCAGGCCGGGGTTCAGGCCGTTGATCATCAGGGCGGACAGCATGATGGCCACCGTGCCGTCCCCCGGTATGCCCAGGGTGAGCAGGGGGATCAGCGTGGCCCCGGTGACGGCGTTGTTGGCGGACTCGGCGGCGGCGATGCCCTCCACCGAGCCGTGGCCGAACTCCTCCGGGTGCTTGGACATATTTTTCGCTGTGTTATAGCTGAACCAGGAGGCCTCGGACGCCCCGGTGCCCGGGATGATCCCCACCAGGGAGCCGATGAGGGAGGACAGCAGCACCGGGCGGACGATCCGCTTGTACTCCTCCTTGGTGATCACCCCGTTGTCCTCCATCTTTTTGGTGTCCAGGTGGAGGGCGTCCGGCTTCAGCTCCGCCTTGGCCAGAATCTCCACCAGGGCGAACAGGCCGATGAGGCACACCGCCAGATCCAGCCCCATATACAGCCGGCCGATCCCGAAGGTGAGCCGGTCGTAGCCCGTCATGGGGTCGGTGCCGACGCAGGAGAGCAGCAGGCCGACGCAGGCGGAGATGATGCCCTTGATCATGCTCTTGCCGGACACCCCGGCGATGATGGTCAGGCCGAACAGGCACACCATGAAGTACTCGGCGGTGCCCAGCTGGGCGGCCACCCGGGCCACCTGGGGGCCGAGGAACAGCAGCATCAGCGCGGAGAACACCCCGCCGAAGGTGGAGGCGTACAGGGCGATCTTCAGCGCGGCCTTGGTGCGGCCCTGCTTGGACAGGGGGTGCCCGTCCAGCATGGTGGCGGCGGCGTGGGGGGTGCCGGGGGTGTTGATCAGGATGGCGGACACGCTTCCGCCGTAGCCCCCGGCGCAGTAGATGCCCAGCAGGAACATCATGCCGGGGATGGCGGTCATGGAGTAGGTGACGGGCAGGAACAAAATCACGCACAGGATGACGCTCAGCCCGGGGATAGCCGCGAAAACCGAACCGATAAACACGCCGATGTTAATCCACAGGATGTTTTCCAGCGTGAACAAAAGGCCGGTGGCGGGGGCAATGTACTGTAACATAAGCCGTTTCCCTCCTTAAAAGTCCACGCCCAGGGCGAAGCGGAAGGCCGCCCAGATGGCCACCGCAACGACCAGGGTAATGACATAGTAGGATTTCTTCCGGCACCGGAAATACAGCAGAAAGCCCAGACAGCAGAAGATTGCGCCCACTACAAACAGCCCCGTCCATTTGCTGAGGAAATAGGTGCCCAGCAGAATGCCCAGGATTGCCAGTGCCTTGGCCTCCACCTGAATGTTGATGACCTTCCAATTCAGGGGATGTTTTGTGGCCAGCTTGTAGAGCTCCTTGCCGATCAGCATGGCGCAGCACAAAAGCATGACCGTCATCAGCAGGGTGGGAAACGCCCGGCCGTTGACCACGTCCTTCTCGGAAATGGCCACCTGATCCGGCATGACCAGCAGGATTGCCAGGGCAAAGAGCGCGAACACCAGTCCTGTAACCAAATCAATGGGAACGCGGATTTCTTTTTCGTGCAGCTTCCGGCCCCAGGCGTCCATGCGGCCGTTGAACTGCTCTACCCATTGCTTCATAAAGAGCCTCCTTTCAAACTTCAGGAAATGCAAAGGGGAATGGGCGGGACTTCTGCCCTATCCCATTCCCCTTGGATATGCTGCGGTCAGCCCGCGACGATGTCCTTGTACTCGTTGACGAGGTTCTTCACGTTTTCCACATGGGCTTCCACATCCGCCACGGACATGGTGTCCACTTCCAGCAGCATTGTGTCCTGGAGCCACTCCACAACTTCCTTGTCCGCCAGAATCTTTCCGTAGAGCTCTTTCAGTTCGGCAACCTTCTTCTCGTCGGTGCCCGCCCGGGCCATGACAAAGCAGCGGTTGCGGAAGTAGGGATAGCCGTGCTGTCCAACGCCCTCTACGCCGGCGAAGGGGCCGTTTTCAATGTTGCCCTCGTCAAAGGCGCAGACGATGGTTACACCCTTTTGCTGGTAGGTCTCCAGAATCTGGGACTGGTGGGAGACGGCGAACTGAGTCTCGCCCCGGGCCACGGCCTGGGCGGCCTCGGCGGCGGACTGGTAGGGCGTCAGCTTCAGCTTATCGCCCGCGCCCATGGAGCCGAACAGAGACGCGGCCAGGAAGGCCTCGGAGCTGGTGGCGCCGTTGACGGCCACGCTGATCTCCGTTCCCTGCTGGACATAGGCTTCCAGGTCCGCCACGCTGTTGATGTTCAGCTTGGCGTCGGCGGAGAGGACGAAGATGGAGGAATACAGGTTCTCCACAAACACAAAGTCCTCATAGCCGAACTGCATCTTGGCCGGGTCCAGGATGGAGGTGATGGACAGCAGGCCCTCACCCACGAAGACCAGCTCCGTGTCGTTGGCCTTGGTGTCGGCCACCCAGGTGTTTACAGTAGCGGCGTCTCCCTTGATGGCCTCGGCCACCAGGGTGATGGTGTCGGAGTAGCTGGTGGACTTGGTAGCCGCCTGCTGGCTTACCATGGCGGCCACGCCGGAGGGAGCCCAGGGACAGGTAACTTTCCATGTTGCGGACTTCTGCCCGCAGCCCGCCAGCAGGGCGGCGCACATGGCGGCAAGCAGTGCAATGCTGAGAATCCTTCTTTTCATAATCTCGCTCCTTTTCCATTATGTATCAGATGCGGCCCAGGTTATTTTCCAACATCTGTATAATGGAACTGTAGCATAAAGCCTTTTTTGATTCAACAGCTTTTTGCAAAAAATGAATAAAGTTGTCTGGTTATTGGCTTGAATGTAGAAACCTGTCTGCCGGGTGATGGCTATTTTGGATGTTTCCCATAAAATTATTGCCGCAGTTTTGTGGCGTGCACCGGAGGGAAACTGCGGCAAGCGGATTTTGAAACTCTGCGCATTCCGCCCCAATGCCGGAAGAATATGGAAACATCAGGGCCTGTACGCTTGCAGTGGTTGTCCTGTCCGGATTCTCCTGCTGCAAAGGCGGGGCGGG
>CAJTZL010000044.1:0-20744 GCA_910583695.1 uncultured Oscillibacter sp. | reverse complement strand
CTGCCGGAAGCGGCTGACTATCCCCCGCGGCAACGCCGCGCGCCCCGTCTGTCCCGCCAAATACACTTGGCACATACGGAAAGAGGAACCACGGCATCACTGCGTCCCCCTCTTCCGGCGGGACGGAGCGTCCATGCTTTCCTGCGCAATGAAATCGGAGACCACGTCCAGAAGCTGCCCTGGGGAGAGCTGCAGGTCCGTACATTTTTCAGCCAGGCGCATAACCGCTTCGCGATTATCAGAAAATGCGGCGATAACCGCTACCGTTGCCCATGCCCCGCCCAGCCTCTCCCTACCAAGGATGCCGTAAGGGCTGGATGAACCCGCAGACGCCATCTGGTACAGCTCATATTGGTAGGTATGTCCGGAGGAATGCGCATCGTTTCCGCTCATTTCATAAAATCCTTTCGCATCAAACCATTTCTGGAGTTTTGGAATCGGATTCCTGAAGGTTCCTGTCCTTGGCATAGGCTTCTTCAATTTCGACCCAGAACTGGGCGGCCTCTTCCTCGCTGAACGCCAGCGCCTTTAGCAGCTTGAACATGGTGGATGGCAGGGGCAGATGCTCGTGGCATTCCATTTGCTGAATGCAGTTGCGGGTAAGGCCGGCTGTATCGGCCAAAGCAGTCTGCGAAATTTTCATCTCCTTTCTTCTGTGGACCAGCTTTTCTTCCAGAAACTTGCTCACATTCGGAAATTCTCTGTACGCGCTTCTTGATTTTGACATTCTCAGCACCTCCTGCTTAAAAGAATATATGAAGAGCTTGGGAATGTCTGCCAATTCCAATTGGCATTGCGAAAAATGTCGAGATTTGCGGCCGTCTTTTTCCCCGCTGCCGTTCCGGCATGTGCGGATTCCCTTTTGTTCACTGCGGGACCGGGCTGCGGCGCGGGGGAGCCTCCAAAAAATCTGGGGATGTGAGGTCTCAAAAGACACCGGGAAAAGCCCCGCCTCCCATCCGGAGGCGGGGCTGCGCTTACTGAAAAGCGGGGGAATCAAGTAGCGGGCTGCTTTACCGCGCCTTTGCTGAGACTGGTGGTGATGTCGTATTGGTCGATAACGTCAAACCTGGACCAATCCTCCGCCACGCCCCGTTGATAGGCCGTGACATGGATGCCGCCTTCGTCTACCGTGACCATACTGAAAATCTGCTGGGACTCATCCGCGCCGTCCTTGTGGACCACGGCAAACTTGCCGCCGGCGGTGTTTTCCTCAAATGCGTCCAGCTTCTCGCCCAGGGAGGAACAGGTCATGAAGGTGGTTCCCTTGCCGATGTCCACGACTTTGTCGTTCCTGGCGGTCGTCCGGATGTACTCGTGGTCGTGCCCGTTCAGGTACAGGTCCACCTGGAGCTCATCGCACAGGTCGGGGATATAGGGATAGTCGGCGGGGTCGCTGAAGTTGATGATATAGGTGCCCACGTGGGCCGCCATAATCCTCCAGGTGCAGTCCGCCTCCTCATAGACCTGCTTGGCCCAGGCGGTTTGCTCGGCAAAGAACTTGGCCCGGTCGGCCTCGATATTGGCGCCCTGCTTGCCGGAATAGGGGTCGGCGTTGATGAAGACAAAGCAGGCGTCTCCCACGACGCACCAGCCGGTGCCCTCCAGGGGGCCGTACTCCGCCTCGTTGGGCAGGCTGGTTCGGGCGCCGTACTGCTTGTAGAGCAGGTCGCCGGCGTTTTCGTGGTTGCCGGGGAGGAGGATGTTCAGCCGGTCCGCCATGTGGACGCCCAGCTTGTCAAAGTAGTCCGTCCACTGGGAGCTCTTATAGCCCGCGTCCACCATGTCGCCGGTATTCAGCAGGAAGTGCGGCTGCTCCGGCAGCTTGGCCACGAATTTTTCCATGGTATTCAGGAAGGGGTCGTAGCCCTCGGGGGTCTCGGCCTGGAGGTCGCCGTACTGCATGAAGGTGAAGGCCCCGGACTCCGGCAGGGTGGTGAAGCTGTGGACTTCGCTGCGGTAGTCCTTGCCATGGTAAGAGCCGCCCACCATGTACTCATAGGCAGTTTCCGCGCTCAAGCCGGTGAGGACGGCGGAGTGGCTCCGGGTTTCCTCCCAGCCGCGGGTCAGATAGTGGAGGAGGTTTTCCCCCTTGGCGGTGTTCCAGCTGCTCTCTCCCTTGGCCCGGTACCAGACCTTGGAGTCCGTCACGGCGGGATCGGTGAGCCAGTTCAGATTGACCTGGGCAAAGGTCTCACCCACCTGACAGAGAATTTCCCGGGGAGCGGCGTCGACCACGCCGTCGTCCAGCTCCAGGGGCAGGGGAGCGCCGGGATCTGTGGGAACCGTGATGGTCTCGCCGTCCACCACGGCGGCGGCATAGTAGTAATACTGTCCGGAGTTCTTCAAGGGCAGAACGGCCTTGCCGCTCTCCGGCACGTCCACAGAAGCGGTGAGAGTTTCCGGGGTCTTGCCGTAGAAGACTTTGACGCTGTCGGCCTTCTTGCCCTCGGGAAGAACCAGCCGGACGCTGACGGCGGGCTGGGTTCCCTTGGCGGCCCAGTTCACCAGCAGGTCGTCCAGGAGGAGGACGGGCTGTTCCACCGTCAGGTCCTTGGCGGTTTTCAGCGCGGGGGCGTTTTCGGCTTTGACGAAGCCGGACAGCATGGGATAGCCCGCATCAGGCGCACCTACCCAGCTCCAGGTCTTGGCAAAGTCCCACTTGAGCTCCTTCTCATATTGGTCCCGGCTTTGCAGGACCTTGGCGGAAGCGGTCTGGAAGATTTCCCGGTTGGGGTGGGCCAGGGGCTGATTGCCGGAGAGAACGGCGCCCTCCCAGACATAGTTGTGGGTGATGTTGGCTCCGCTCTCACTGTCCAGGGTGCCCACAAAGCGGCCGATGTTCCGGGCACCCTCTTCGCCGGAAACCTCCTTGACCACGGAGACGGTGTTTTTCAGGAAGTCCGCTGCGGCAAACGCGCCGCTGACGCCGCCGCCGGAGACCGCTCCGTCGCCGTTGGAGATGGTCACGGAACCACCCACAAAGCAGTTTTCCACGGCTCCGCCGGTCTCTATGCTGCCGGCAAGGCCGCCCACCAGCTCTTTGGCCTTGACCTTCATGTAAGAAAGGCAGTTGCGGACAGGCCCTTCACACTTGCCCACCAGACCTCCGGTGGTCTCCTTGGCCTTGATGGAGCCGGTGGCGAAGCAGTTTTCGATGGTGCCATAGCTGACGCCTGCGAAAGCTCCGCAGGTCTTTTTGCCCTCGATGCTCACATCCACCAATCCCAGGTTCCGGATGGCGGGGCTGGTGAAGGTTTCGTTGCCCAGGTATCCCACCAGGGCGGCATATTTTTCGTCCACCCGGCGGATGTGGAGGTTGGAAATGGTGTGGAACTGTCCGTCGATCTGGCCCTTGAACCAGCCGTCGGTTTTGTCTGCGTTTTCATCCTTGCTGCCGGAGAGGGGAGGCATCCAGCCCTCGCTCTCCTCGCCGGAGGCGGCAGTGATGGCCGTTCCGATGGATTCCATCAGCGGGCCCATGTCAATGTCCGCCGTCAGAACGTAGCGCCCGTCCCGGGGAGCGTCGGGCTGGCCGTCCTTGTTGGTGTCGGCGGACTTCCAGCCGCCGGAGAGGAACAAGAGCTGTTCCGGCGTGCTGATCTCATAGGTTTTGGCCGTCTTGTTGTAGGCCGGGGGCTTGGCCCCCAGGGATACCAGGGTCTCCGTGTCCCAGACCTCTTCGGTCCACCAGCCCTCCGCCTCCTTGGCGAAGGCGCCCGCCGCCAGCAGGGGCAGCAGCATGGTCAGTACAAGTAGCGTTGACAGTAGCTTCGCTGGGAGCTTTCTCATGTCGGAGTCCTCCTTTGATTCCCGCGGCTCCGCCCCGGCAGAGCGGCGGGTGTATTGACACCAGTATGCTACAACTTCCAGAGACTGTCAACCGTTTTTCGTCAGTTTACACACAAAATATGTTTACTCAAGCGTTTGCTTTCGTAAAATTACGCAAATTATAGCATTTCTTTGCGTAGAGCCGCTTGCCCGGCGGAGGCGGCGGGCTCCTGCCTCCGGAGGCGGCGGCCCTTGGCACGATGGGGGTGGAGGCGGTTTTTTCGGAAGGATTGAGATGGGCGGGAGTGCATTTCCCGGATCACCTGGGCTGGTTTTATAGACGGAAAGATAAAAATATGCGGTCCCTTTCGGCAAAGGCGAAAAGGGCCGCATATTTGTGGAAGGATTAGGGACGGCAGTTAGCCGTCCTTCTATCTATGAGTCCGCAAGCGGTTTCAAAATGAGCAGCTTTTGCCGGTTAAGTAGGGTTGGAGCATCGTACCGAGCATGCTCAAACCCCGTTCCTTCAAATTATAGCTGGCGTTTTTCAGAGCCCAGTCAATAGTGATTCCTCGGGAGAAGACCAGGAAGGAGTCTGCAAAAAATTCCGGCGACATGCCGACCGGCAGTTTGAGCTCTCCCTGCAGGATGCCGTTGCGAAGAGTTTCAATCAGCAGCGTGTGCATAATGCGGTTTTTGGAATAAAAGAAAGCGTTTTCTGTCTCAATCTGGGAGAACTGTCCCCGGTACTGGCGCACGATGAATTGGGGGCCTCTTTCACTGACGTATTCATATTTCAAAATAAACAGATGGCGGATATCCTGGAGGAAGGAGCCGGAAAGAGGTGTTTCCTCAATTGCCGCGGTAAAGTAGTGGTCAAAGGCAATGTACTGTTCCTGAAATACTGCGTCGATGGAAGAGAAGTAATGATAAAAGGTGCCTACGGATACGCCTGCCGCGCTGCAGATTTCGTTGATGTTCAAAGACTCGTACCCGATATTGGCTCCCAATTCCATTGCAGTTTCAAAAATACGGCTTTTGGTGTCCATGGCCTGCTGCTGCCGTTTTGTAGGTCCTGATTTTCTCATGTGGTATCGTCTCCTGTCATGTTGTTGAGGGATGTCTGGGGGGCGCGGATGAAAAAAGTAAAAATAGAATTGATTTAATGAAATTATTATAGCGAAATTTGTGCAGAATACAATCCTTTTCAGAAATTTCCTGTAAAACAAGCATCCAAAGAGTACTTGTGCGAAATCTCGTATCCTGTCCTGCAAAGGAGCAGGTTTCATCCGATATCGCGGGAAATTTGCCTTTTTGCACGAATAAACAGAAGTGAATTTGATTATTCTTACAATTATATTGTACACTTTTACTTTCTGGTTGACAGAATCGACGAATAAAGCTATAATTAGTTCGATGAATAAATTCGACGAATCAATTTTAAGAAAGACTACCGGACAAGGAGGACTGAAACCATGGGACAAACGATCATTGAGAAGATTCTCTCCCAAAATCTTGGGCGGATTGTACGCGCCGGCGATGAAGCGCTGTTCGAGCCCGACCTGACCCTTGCGTATGACTATCCGGGCTATATTGATTCCTATGAGCGCCAGATGGAGGAGCTGGGGATTCCAATGGTAAAAAAGCCGGAAAAGTTCCTGTTCTTTATCGACCACTTCAATCCTGCCGGCGACACAACGCACCGAGAGGTCCACGTCAAGACCCGGAACTTTGCCAAGCGCTGCGGCATCCGGCTTTTTGAGAATGCAGGAATCGGCCATCAGGTTATCATGGAAAAGGGGTATGTGGTCCCCGGCATGATGCTCATACACTTTGACGGACATGTCAGTATGCTGGGCGCCCTAGGTGCGGGAGCAATCAGCGTCCGCAACGCGGTGATTGAGGCACTGGCTACCAATCAGGTGTCCATCATGGTTCCCGGCACCCTTCGGGTCAACCTGACGGGCAGACTGGAGCGGGGCGTCACGGCCCGTGATGTATTTCATACCCTGGTCCAGCGGCTGGGACCTTCCGGCGCCTGCGCGCTGTGTATTGAGTTCGGAGGCGAGGGACTGCTTGCCATGAGCATGGATGACCGCATGGTACTGTGCAACCAGGCCATGTTCCTTTCCGCCGTAACCGCCGTTTGTGAGCAGGACGAGAAGGTGGATGCTTTTTTGAGGGATACCGCTCAGCGGCCCTACAGCCACGTTGTACCAGATAAAGACGCCTGCTATGATAAAGAATATACGCTGGATTTGGCAACGGTTTCTCCGGTATTGATAGCGCCCCCATCTTCCGCCAACACGGCGGCCATCGCGGATTACGAGGGAATGCGGGTGGACGTGGGTTACGTGGGCTCCTGCGCCAGCGGGCGCATCACCGACTTTGCCCAGGTGCTGGACGTGCTGGAGGGCAGGCACATTGCCTCCGAGACCAGGCTTTATGCGGTTCCCTCCTCGGTGCAGCTGCAAAAGGAGCTTGCGGCCAACGGCATGATGGGAAAACTCATCGACGCCGGCGCCTGCCTGTACTATCCCAGCTGTGATTTCTGCTTCGGCATGCTGGGAACCATGACGGCGGGGGAAGTGGCACTGTCCACCGGAACACTGAACATTCCCGGGCGCATGGGCTGTACCAAGGCGGACATTTACACGGCAAGCCCCTATACCATTGCCGCTTCTCTTTTAAAAGGAAAGATCACGGATCCCCGAACCGTTTTTTGATGCGGTGAGCGGTTGATAGAAAAGGAGGAAAAGATATGCTTCCAAAAATCAGCGGCCGCGTGGCCTGGAAATTTGAGGAGCCCAATTATGACATTGACAATATCATAGGGGTGGCAAACATAAAACTGAGCGACATTGAGCAAATGAAAAAGGTATGCATGGCTGATTATGACCCGGATTTTGCCTCCAAGGTTCAGGATGGAGATATCCTGGTGGGGGCGGAAAACTTTGGTTATGGACATCCCCATTATGTGGCCTTCAAGGCATTGCGGGCTCTGGGTGTCCGCACGGTGTTTGCCGAGAGCTTCAACCCCAGCTTCTATAAGGGCGAGGTATCCAACGGTGTGGCATTGATAGAGGTTCCCGGTATTCTCAAAGCCGTGGAGCGCTGGGGCACCGTGTCGCTGGACTGGGACCGGGAGGAAGTCACGGTGGACGAAAAGACGGTCCTGAAGTGCCGGCCTGTTCCCCAGCGAACAAAGGACCTTGTGGAGTGCGGAAACCTGATTAACTACATTCGCAAAAAGCGCCTGTGAGGCGGTTTGCCTGAACGAAATCCGCCCCGGCGGCGGGAACGCCGGAGAGATGTGATGCTGCGGCCTGTGAAGTCAAACGAATGGACCGCCTGTGCGGCTGCCGGCGGCGGAGGACTGCCGCCGGTTTCAAAAGGGCTTTCGAAGTCTTTTGGGATTCGTTGGCGATAAAAGCGACTGGATAAAATGAAAAGAAAAGAGGTAAAACAATGAAAGCGAAACGACTTGCGGCTCTGCTCCTGACTCTTGCACTGACACTGGCATTGACGGCCTGCAACGGCAGCGAACCTCAGACGCCTCAACCTCCCCAGGACTCCGGCGGCGAAAGCCAAACCGGCGAAAGCGGCGGAGCCAACGCCTATGGCTATGACCTGTCGGGCGTCTCGCCGATCACCATCGTAATGACCTCTGCGCTGAATAATACCCATTGCTGTTACGCCGGGTTCTATGAGCCCTTCATGGCCCTGGTCACGGAGATGTCTGACGGCTTGATTACCTGGGAAACGTATCTTGGCGGAGAACTGGTGGAAGGCGGCAAGGAGTACGATGCGCTTCGGGACGGCGTCGCCGACGTGGCCATGCCGCTGACCCCCATCTATGATACCAGCCGCTTCCCGGCCGGCGATGTTCCTCAGCTGCCCTTCCAGGACTCCTCTTCCGCGTCCTGTTCCAACGCCTATGCCGCTCTGCTGGCCAGCAATGAAATCATTGCCGACGGCAAAACCTTCAATCAGCTGTATTTTGAGGATAACGGCGTACATTTCATTGCCCATAACAATCCTCCCGGAAATGCTCTGGCCACGACCACCAAAGACATCACGGCCATGTCCGACTGGAACGGCCTTCTGGTTCGCACTTCCAGCCGCCCCCAGCAATTCCTCTGTGAGGAACTGGGCATGACCCCGGTTAACGTCACGGTGTACGACTTGTATGACACGCTGAGCCGCGGAACTGTGGACGGCGGATTCCAGCAGATTCCCGACTGGGCTTCCTATGGCCTGGATGAACTGTACAAATATGCCATTGAGGGGCTGAGCTTTGGCCATTTTACCGCCGGCATGGGCTGGAGCAAGAGCTATTGGGACAGCCTGCCCGAAGTTGTGCGGCAGATCATCACGGACGCTGCCGACAAAATCCGCCCCGAAGGCACTGCCTATTGGGATGAGAAGACCGAAGAGGTGAAGGCCGGGGTTATTGCCAACGGCGGAGCGTTTGTGGAGTTCAGCCAGCTTCCCCAGGCTTTGCAGGACGAGGTCAACACAGCCTGTGTCACCACCTGGGTGGAGTACGCGAAGATGCTGGAAGACAGCGGCACCCCCGGCGCAAAGATTTGCAAGCTCTGGCGCGATTGCATGGTGGAAAACGGCGCGGTTGTGATTGATGGGGTGGACGAGGCCCTGGAAGAGCTGCTGGAAACTTATGGCTGACGGAAGGAGATATTTGCGGCGGGGGAACTCCCCTGCCGCAGGTCAGGATAATTTAGAAGGAGGTAGGAGATGTCGACAGGAGCTGCCATATTGATTGCGGCAATCACTCTGGTGGTCTTGCTGCTGAGCGGCCTGTATATCCATTCCATGCTGCTGGCGGTCGGTATTGTGGGAATTATGTCTCTGGGAAAGACGGCTCTGCTGTCAGGACTGCTGAGTTATACAACCTTTACCACCGTTGCAACCTATTCCATGACCACGATACCGCTGTATGTCCTCTGCGCCCAATTGATTCTGGAGGCAGGGGTGGTGGAAGACCTATTCAATATCCTCTACAATACCTCCCACGGGAAAAAGGGAGTCCTGGGAACCTTCTGCATGATTTTGGGAGCATTTCTGGGGGCCGTCTGCGGTTCCGGCACCGCCACGTCCGCCGCCTTGGGCCAAGCCGCGTATCCCCAGCTGGTTAAGCGGGGCTACAAATCCGACCTGGCCGCTACGGTTTCCGCCTCGGCAGGCTCCTTGGCGGGAGTGATTCCGCCAAGCGTGACAATTATCGTCTATGGCATTGCCACGGAGACCCCCATCGGCAGGATGTTTGTGGCATCCCTGATTCCCGGTATCCTGACTACCGTGGTATTCATTTTCTGCACGCTGTTCTTCCTGCGCAGAGACCAGAAGGCCGGCGGCGAGGCAGAAGCCTTTGCCCCCGTCCATGTAGAACGGAAGTCTGCGGTTGTTTCCATCACTGTGGCTTTGGTCATTGCGGTCACCATCTTCGGCGGCATCTACTCCGGCTTCATGACCGCGACGGAGGCCGGTGCGGTTTCCGCAACGGTGGCCTTTCTCTGTGCGCTGGCCCTGGGTAAAGTTACAAAGGATTTCCTGATCCGTGCGGCACGGAGCACGGTGAATGTCACGGCCATGGTGATGATGATTATTATTGGCGCGAAGATATTTGGAAAGTTCATGTCCCTCAGCAAGATATCCGATGCCTTTGTAGAGGCTCTGGGTCCCCTGATGTCCTATCCGAAGGTGATTCTGGCCATTCTTGTGGCGGTCTATTTTGTACTGTTCATGCTGATGGAGGGGACGGCTGTCATTGTGATGACGACCCCGGTGCTGCTTCCCGTCATGAACGCCATGGGGGTGGACCTGTTGTGGTTTGGCATCATCGTGTGTTTTTGCTGTGTGATCGGCCAGCTGACGCCGCCGGTGGGCGTTTGCGTCTACTCGGTGTGCGGCGTGGCGGGCATTCCGGTGGAAGGGCCCTTCAAGCTGTCGATGATCTTTGCCCTGGTGGCGGCGGTTGTTGTAGGTGGACTGATGATTCTGTTTCCTCAGGTGGTTACATTCCTGCCCAGCATGATGCTGTGAGAGAGGAGGGGGATTTATGAAGACATTGGATAAGCTGTACGGCTTTCATACAAAGCTGAAAAACGCCTTCCTCCTCTTGGCGGGAATCGGGGTGTTCAGCATGATGATCTACATTACCGCTGATGTCCTGATGCGGAACTTTGCCACGGCATTGGTAGGTACCTTTGAGGTGGTTTCCTACTATATCATGCCCATTACCATTCTTCCATCCATGTGCTACGCGCTTTCCTCCGGCGTCATGCCCCGCATTGTGGCTGTAACCGGCAGGCTGCCCCACAAGGCCCAGCGGTTTTTTGCCATTGTCCTGCCGGTGCTGGAGATTGTCTTTTATATCATGATGCTTTGCTTCTCCACAAAGTATGCCGTTTCCGCCACGAAGGACGGCCTGACCTTTGTGGCAGGAACTAAGTCGCTGCCGGTGTGGCAGATGTATTACCTTCCTCCGCTCTCCTATATCATGATGACGGCGGAGAGCGCGCTGATTCTTGGCAAAAACCTGCTTACCGATAATACAACCATTCTCTACAAAAATGATTGATGGAACACAGAAAGGACGATGCTTTATGATGATTGACCGCAAAGCGCTTCGCCGGCTGATGGCAGAGAAAGAGACCGTGATCACCGTCGGCGTGGGCGACGCGATTTCCGCCAAGCTGGCCAGCCGGACGCCCGGTATTGACGGCGTTCTGTCCAGCGGCTTCACCTTGGCGGCTCAGGCCATGGGGCTTCCCGACGCGGAGCTGTACACCCGGACCGACAATGTCTACGCTGTCGGAAATATGTGCTATGTGCTGGACAAGCCCCTGATTGCGGACATAGACACGGCTTATGGAAACGCCGTCACTACGATCAAAACGGTTCACGATTTTGAAAGAGCCGGAGCCGCCGGCGTGATCATTGAGGACCAGATCAGCCCCAAGCGCTGTCCCATCTGTGTGACGGATCTCAATACCACAATCCCCGCAGAAGAGGCGGTGGGCAAAATCCGTGCCGCTGCGGAGAACAAGCTGTACCCCGAGACGGTGATTATTGCCCGCACCGATATTACGGATAAGGAGGAGCAGTATCGGCGGGCAAAAATGTATCTGGAGGCCGGAGCGGATCTGGTGCAGGGCATCAGCAAATCCTTCCACGGCAGCGTGGAGGAAATCAAGCAGTTTGTGGACGCCATGGACGGCCGGGTTTCCCTGGTGATCTGCGGGACGCTGGACTTTCTGACCCGAAAAGATATCGAGTACATCAAGCCGAAAATCGCACACTTTGCTCTGGTTCCCATCAACTACACCTACCCTGCCTTGAAAAAGGCCATCTCCTTCATTGGCGAACGCCACGAGCAGGAGGGCATGCCTCTGGAGAAGGCCGATCACAGCGAGCTGGTGGATTTCCTGGGCATGAGTACCATTGGCCGGCAGGAAAAGGAATACATTCCTGTGACAGAATGACGCGCCGCCGCTCTCATCCGAAAAAAGAGCCTGAAGCGCAGCCGTTCGTTCCGGACATACCGGCGGGACCGAAAAGAGGGTATTGTGATCTCCGGATTGCAATACCCTTTTGAAAAACATGGGCTTGGCTCTGAGCAGCTCACAAGCATAAGGAGGAACAAAATGCGTACCTTTCAGGAATATCAGGAAAAGTTGAAAAAGATGCGAAAAAACGTTTACATAGACGGCCGGTTGGTAGGACGGGACGATCCCAGGCTTCTTGGCGGGCAGAACGTGATGGGAATCACCTTTCAAGCGGCATTGTCGGAGGATTCCCAGATGCGGGAGCTGGCGACCGCTGTTTCCCATCTTACCGGGAATACCATCAACCGTTTCACCCACATTTATCAGACGCCGGAGGACCTGCTGAAAAAGCAGCAGATGATCCGGGAGCTGGGGCACATCGCCGGGGGCTGCATTCAGAGGTGCATGGGCTGTGACGCCATCAATGCGCTGTATGTTACCACCTATGAAATCGACTGCAAATATGGAACGGACTACCATCAGCGCCTGAAAAAATACCTGGCCTGGTATCAGGACAACGACTTGGTGGGCAACGCGGGGCAGACCGACGTAAAAGGTGATCGCTCCAAGCGTCCCTCTCAGCAGGAGGACCCAGACCTTTACATGCACATTGTGGAGCGCCGGGAGGACGGCATCGTCGTTTCCGGCTGTAAGGCCCACAACACGACCGCCCCTTATGCCGACGAGATCCTGGTCCTTCCCACCCGGGCTATGAAGGACTCGGATGCCGACTGGGCTGTGGCGTTTGCCATACCTGCCGATGCCGAGGGCGTGTATCTAATTTCCCGCCCGGTGTCTCCCAATCCCCGTCGGGAGCTGGAGGCGCCCTATAACAGCTATGGCATCTGTGACACCATGACGGTGCTGGACCATGTGTTTGTACCCAATGAGCGGGTATTCATGTGCGGCGAGGCGGACTTCGGCGGTCGTTTGGCGCTCTCCTTTGCCAACAACCATCGCTTCAGCTACTGCGGCTGCAAGCCTGCCATCACTGATGTGTTCATCGGCGCAACAGCGCTTGTGGCGGAATATAACGGCGTCCCCAAGGCTCCGCACATTCAGGACGATCTGGCCCAGCTGGAAGCCACCGCAGAACTGGTTTACGCTGCGGGCATCGCCGCTTCGGCCACCGCCCGGACCACGCCCTCTGGAGCCAGGGAGCCCAATTTCCTTTACACCAACTGCGGGCGCTATCACGCAGGCAAGAATATTATGCACGAATACGATATCCTGATCTCCACCACCGGCGGCATGGCGGCGACGCTTCCCTTTGAAGGAGACTGGCTGAATCCGGAAACCCGGGGATATCTGGAAAAGTATATCATGCGCAGCCCGAGGATCAGCCCGGAAAACCAGCACCGCCTCTTCCGATTCATCGACGATTTTACAGTCTCCGCATGGTGCGGTATGGAGCAGGCCGCAGGCATTCACGGTGGCGGTTCTCCCATTATGGAGAAAATTGGAATACGAACCAACTACGACGTGGAGGGGAAGAAGCGCATTGTAAAATGGCTGGCTGGAATTGATGATTCCAAGAATCCCCAGGGTTGAGGCTGATAGGGAAAGAGGTGTGCAGATTGACGATAAAACATGTGACTGTTTCCGGAAGCGGGCTGATGGGGACGCAGATCGCGATGCAGGCCGCGCTCAGCGGATATGAAACGGTGTGCTATGACGTCAGCGCTCCCCAGCTGGAAAAGGCCCGGGGATTCATGGAGGACTGGTTTTGCAGGCGTGTGGAAAAAGGCAGGCTGACGGAGTCTTTGGCCGGTGAGGCCCGGGGAAGGCTGTCCTTTTCTTCAGACCTGGCCTCCGCCGCCGGGAAAGCCGACCTAGTTGTGGACGCTGTGCCGGATGTCCTGGAAATCAAGCGCAGTTCCCTGAGGGCCTTGGATCAGCATACGCCGGCTCACTGCATTTACGCCAGCAACAGTTCCTATATTGTCAGTTCCCGGTTCTGCGATGTGGTAAGAGACCCTTCCAAAGTGCTGAATATACACTTTTTCAATCCCGCTCTGGTGATGAAGATTGTGGAGGTTGTCCGAGGGCCTCATGTTTCTCCGGAGAGCTTTGAAACGGCCCTGCGCTTTGTGGAATCCCTGGGAAAAACTCCCATTCCCATTGAAAAGGAAATTTACGGTTTTTGCGTCAACCGCATGTTCAGCGCCCTGACCCGGGAAGCGTGTTATTTGGTAGACGCCGGCGTCGCGTCTCCAAGGGATATTGACACTGCCGTAAAGGGTGCCCTGGGCCATGCCATGGGCCCCCTGGAAACGCTGGATATGACGGGACTGGACCTGGAGTATCACGTCTATATGGAGCGCTTCCGAACTTCCGGCGATGCGGCGGACCTTCCGGCCGCCTGCCTGACGGAACACTATGCCCGGGGCGAGTATGGCCGGAAAACCGGAAAGGGCTTCTATGAATACGGCAAAGGAGGGGCGGAGTGAAGAATCTTGCATGCAGGGAAGAAGGGGGAGTCGCCTGGATCACCCTCTGCCGCCCCAAGGTCCGCAATGCTTTGAGCCGCGTGCTTGTAGACGAACTGGACAAAGCCCTGGGTACTCTGGAGAGAGCCCGGGGGGTCAAGGCGCTGATCCTCTGCGGAGAGGGGAATTTTGCCGCCGGGGCGGACATTACCGAGATGACGGATGCCACGCCGGAAGAGGCCATGGCCTTCTCGTTTTCCCCGGTATTCAACCGCCTGGCTGCGTTCCCTCTGCCTACCATCGCCGCCATTGACGGGTATGCTCTGGGGGGCGGGCTGGAGCTGGCCCTGGCCTGCGATATCCGGATTGCGGCCCGAACGGCCAGACTGGGACTGCCGGAGATCACGCTGGGCATTATGCCCGGTGCGGGCGGCACAGCCCGGCTCCCCAAGACGATCGGACTGTCACGGGCGCTGGCGATGATTTATACCGGAGAGATTCTTTCCGGGGAACAGGCCCTGGCCCTGGGACTGGTGGACCGCCTGGCGGAGGACAGCGCTCGGGCTGAGGCGGAGATCCTGGCGGCTAAAATCGCAAAAGGGAGCCGGACAGCCCTGTCTGCGGCGAAGAAGGCTGTGCTAAGCGGCTGGAGGGAGGCGGACACAGACAGGGCCGCCGAACAGGAAATGTCCCGGTGGGCGGCGCTCTTCGCCTCTTACGACCAGAAGGAGGGAATGCGGGCGTTTCTGGAACGGCGCAGTCCGGTGTTTGAGGACCGGTAAAAGGGGAAGGAGGAATCAAAATGGGAAATGTAGTAATTGCCGCCGGGTGCCGGACGCCCATCGGCACCATGGGGGGACAGTTCCGGCCCATCACGGCGCTGGACCTCTCCGTTCCCGTTATGCAGGCGCTGGTGGAACGGGCGGGGATTGATCCCGCCTGCATTGCAGACGTCATCTGGGGCTGTAATTACCAGAGGACCTATCTGGAAAACAATCTTGCCAGAGTCGCGGCATTGAAGGCCGGGCTGCCCTCCAGCGTACCCGGGATTACGGTGCATCGAAACTGCACCTCATCCATGTCCTCGGTACAGATGGGATACTATCAGATTCTGGCGGAAGAGGCGGAGTGTGTCCTGGCCGGCGGCGCAGATAGCATGAGTACGGTCCCCCATATGGTGTTCAACGCCCGATATGGGCAGAAGTTCGGGCACATGGAGCTGCGGGATTCCATGTGGGACTCCCTGACAAACCTGGGAGTGGGACCGGCCATGGGCCTTACGGCGGAGATCGTGGCGGAGAGGTATGGGGTTTCCCGCAGGGAAATGGACGAGTACGCCCTGCTCTCCCAGCAGCGGGCCGCCGCCGCGATGGACGCGGGCCGTTTTGCGGAGGAGATTGTGCCGGTTGCAGTCCGGACCCGGAAGGGGGAGACCGTCTGCACAATGGATGAGCATCCCCGGAGGGACACGACCTTGGACTCCCTGAGCGGCCTGAAACCCGCTTTCCGGGAGGGAGGATGTGTCACTGCGGGAAATTCCTCCGGAATGAACGATGCGGCGGCAGGCGTGATTTTGATGAGTGAAGCCTGCGCCCAGGCTCAAGGCGTTGTGCCTTTGGCCATTATCCGCTCCGTTGCCGTCACCGGCGTGGAACCGGAGGTCATGGGCATTGCCCCCATCAGCGCCATCCGGACCGCGTTGGAAAAGGCGGAGCTGAGGCCGGAGGACGTGGGACTGTATGAGATCAATGAAGCCTTCGCCGCCCAGTGCCTGGCTTGTCAGCGGGAGCTGGGGATTCCTCTGGAAAAGCTCAACGTCAACGGCGGCGGCATCTCTCTGGGACATCCCGTGGGGGCAACCGGCGTGCGGCTGATCGTCACGCTGCTCTATGAGCTGCGCCGCAGGAAGGTGCGCTGGGGTGCAGCCGCTCTCTGCGCCGGAGGCGGCATGGGAACGGCTGTGGTGATTGAAATTCCCCGGGAGAAGGGCGGAACAGGAGGTGCCGGGCTTGGATAATCGAACAGAGGGCGGCAGAAAGCGCACGGACAAGCGCATGAGTCTCTCCGACGCGGTATCCGCGTTTGTTCGGGAGGGAAGCACCGTCGCCTTTGGCGGCATGGGCGGAACCCAATGCGTGGCCTTTGCCTATGAGATTGCCCGGCAGCAGATCGGAAATCTAACGCTCCAGTGTGAAAGTCCGGCGG
This sequence comes from uncultured Oscillibacter sp., assembly GCA_910583695.1. Taxonomy (GTDB): domain Bacteria; phylum Bacillota; class Clostridia; order Oscillospirales; family Oscillospiraceae; genus Oscillibacter. Next base: position 4,771 of record CAJTZL010000044.1, on the reverse strand, counting down.
AACCGGCGGACCTGTTGATCGGGGCCGGTCTCGTGCGGAGAGTGGAGGCGGCCTGGATCGCCTATGCCGTGGCAGGGCTGGGCTATAACTTTCGCCGCAGTGTGGAACAGGGAATCCCCAACAAAGTGGAGTTGGCGGAGTACTCCAACTATGCCATGTCTCTGCGCTTCCTCGCCGGGGCGATGGACGTTCCCTTTCTGCCGCTGAGCTCTCTGCTGGGCTCGGACCTGCCGACGTATAACCGGGATATCCGAGAGATGGAGGACCCCTATACCGGCCGGCGGATTGCCCTGGTTCCCGCCGCGCAGCCGGATGTGGCACTGATCCACTGTTCCAGAGCGGACTGTATGGGGAACGGTCAGTACTTTGGCATTTCCGCCTCGGCGGAGAACATTGCCCGGGCGGCCAAACACACTGTCCTCTCCTGTGAGAAGCTGGTGGACAGCGGTGAGATCCGTCAAAGGCCCAACCTGACTCTGATCCCCTGCTATGCCGTGGATGCCGTATGCGAGGTTCTCTTCGCCAGCCATCCCTGGAACGTCACTTACGATTATGCCTATGATCTGCCGTTTCACATGGAGCAGTTGAAGGCGTTCAAAACCCGGGAGGGCTTTCTGGCTTGGATGAAGCGCTACTGCTATGACGCAGGCAGCTGGGAGGGCTATTGCCGGGAGGTGGGTCTGGACCGTCTGGCCAAACTCCGGGAGATGGAAGCCAAGTTTAATCCCAACTTCTATGAGGGGGTGCGGTGAATGGATAAAAAGCCGGAATATACCCTCAGCGAACTGATGATCGTGGTGTCCTCCCGAGAGATTCGAAACGGTGAAGTGGTCTTCGCAGGAGTGGGGAACCCTTTGCTCAGTGCGCTGCTGGCCCAGCGGACCCACGGACCCGACATTCGGATAGCTACGGAGAGCGGGGCAGTCGGCCCGGTCCCCAAGCGTCTGATTCTGGGGATAGGCGACGGGGCGTGCAGTGAAAATGCCTTTTGCGTGGAGCCTCTTTGGAGGCTGTTTTCCGACCAGCAGCGGGGATTTGTGGATATCGGCATGGTGGGCGGTGCCCAGGTGGACCGATACGGGAATTTGAACAGCACGGCTGTCTTTGGAGGCGGAAGCTACGACACCCCCGCTTCCCGCCTGCCTGGCAGCGGCGGAGCCAACGACATTGCCAGCAGCGCTGGGCGGACCGTGATTTCCATCCCGCTGCAGAGGCGGCGTTTTCCGGAGCAGGTGGACTATATCACCTCCCCCGGCTACCTCACCGGCGGAAACGCCCGGGAGGCGGCGGGGCTCTCCCGAGGCGGTCCCGCCGCCGTGGTTACGGACAAGTGCGTGTTTCGCTTTCACCCGTCCTCTCGGGAACTGATGCTTTCCAGCCTGCACCCTGGCGTTACCCTGGACGAGGTGCAGGCGGAGATTCCCTGGAACCTGCTGATTTCTGACCGTCTGGAAACCACTCCGCCGCCAAAGCCGGAGGAAACCGCCATCATTCGGACACTGGACCCGGAGGGTATTTTTACCGGGGACGGATTAAAGCGGCTGACCTTTGCGCGTTATATAGAGATGCTGGAGCGCTCGCTGCGGGAGGCGGGCCGGACCGTGGAAGGAGAAAAACATGGAATTTCCAACCTTTGATTTGAAGGGAAAGACGGCCCTGGTGACTGGGGCTACCCGGAGCATAGGAAAGGCTCTGGCCCTGGGGCTTGCCAATGCCGGAGCGGACGTCGTGGTGGTTGGCCGCACAAAGGATGCCTGCGCGAACACGGCGGAGGAGATTCGGGCTATGGGGCGCAGGGCCCTGGCGGTCCCGGCGGATGTGACAGATCAGGCTGCCGTAGAGGCTATGGTAGAACAGGCGGAGGCCGCGTTCGGGCGCATCGACATTCTGATAAACAATGCCGGAGCGGCCGTGACCAGGGCGGCGGAGGATGTCACCATGGAGGAGTGGGACCAAGTGGTTAATGTGGATCTGCGGGGCGCATTTATGGTGGCCCAGGCGGTTGGGCGCGTCATGATCCGCCAGCGGTCCGGACGGATTATCAACACGGTTTCCGTCTATGGATATACCGGAGGGAAGCTGGTGATTCCCTATGCCGCCGCCAAAGGCGGACTGGCTATGGTGACAAAGAGTCTGGCTTTGGAATGGGCCCGGTATAACATCAACGTCAACGCCCTGGTTCCCGGCTACATAGTCACTGAAATCAACCAAAAAGAATTTGAAAATGAAAAGGTATACAACAGCATCGTCCGCAAGATTCCCCTGCGCCGGCTGGGCAGAGTAGAGGATATCATAGGGAGCGTTGTGTACCTGGCATCCGACGCTTCAAACTATGTCACTGGCGCCGTCATCGCGGCGGATGGCGGATGGCTGGCGGAGTAAAGAGAGCAGCCGCGGTTCTGGGACGGAAGTGGGAAAGCAATTTTCGGCTTGGATGCTCGCGGGCCGGAGTGCGGCTCCTCACCGGCATAATTTTATAAGAAAGGCGATCGTCTGCCCGTTCTCCTCCATTCCGATTCGTGCAGAACGTGCGGCGGTCGGCGTGGTGACTGTTTATGAAAATCGTTGTCTTGGACGGCTACACGGAAAACCCCGGGGATCTGAGCTGGGCGGGATTGGAGGCTTTGGGAGAGCTGACGGTTTACGATCGCACCTCCCTCACGGATGAAGAGGAAATTATCCGGAGGATTGGCGGTGCGGGCATGGTCTTTACGAATAAAACGCCCATTACCCGGCGGGTAATGGACGCCTGTCCCGGCATTCGCTTCATCGCCCTGCTGGCAACCGGGTATAACGTTGTGGACGTGGCCTATGCAAAGAAGAGGGGTATCCCGGTTTCCAATGTTCCGGTTTATGGAACCTGCTCCGTCAGCCAGTTTGCCATTGCGCTGCTGCTGGAGGTCTGTCATCACATTGGCCATCATGACCAGACAGTCCACCAGGGAAAATGGGAGCATTGCGCCGACTGGTGCTATTGGGATTACCCTCTGGTGGAGCTGGCCGGGAAGACCATGGGCATTATCGGCCTGGGGAACATCGGGCGTCATACGGCCGCCATTGCCGGGGCGCTGGGCATGCGGGTGATTGCCTGTGACGCCTGGCAGAACGATGCGGGCCGCGCGGTGGCCGAATACGTGGAGCTGGACCGGCTCTTTGCAGAGTCCGACTGCATTGTTCTTCACATGCCGCTGCTGCCTTTCAATACCGGAATCATCAACCGGGAAAACATTGCAAAAATGAAAGACGGCGTTATTCTTATCAACAACAGCCGGGGGCAGATGGTGGTGGAGCACGATCTAGCGGAGGCACTGAACTCCGGCAAGGTAGCCGCCGCGGCCCTGGACGTGGTGTCCTCCGAGCCCATCAAGGGAGAAAATCCGCTTTTAAAGGCGAAAAATTGCATTTTGACGCCCCATATGTCCTGGGGGGCCAAGGAGAGCCGCCAGCGGATTATGGACTGCTCCGTGGAGAATGCCCGGGCCTTCCTAGCGGGTGAACCCATTCATGTGGTGAACCCCTGAAACACCGGAGGAAAACAGAGATGAAAAGCGTTCTGCCGGCCCCGGACTCTTTCAAGGGGACCCTGACGGCGGAGGAGATCTGCGGGATTGAATCCACCGTCATTCGCAGGCACGTTCCGGACGCGGTAATCCGCTGTGTTTCTATGGCAGGCGGAGGATAGGGAATGACGGTCTCCTATTTGCGACTTGCCGGGGGAGAGGAAGTTTATGTTGCAGTCGGCGGCTCCCCGGGGGACCCGGTAGAGGCCGTTTATGGTCGTTTGCCGGATGGAAGTGCGATGATGGAAATGGCCTCGGCAGCTGGGCTTCCTTTATCGTTTTTACTGGTGAGGGACGTATGGACTGGCGGAGTGCCCGCGGGAAAGCCTCTGCTGGGGTGGAACTCCGGTGCCGCAGGGCGGGCGTGCCCTGCATCGCTCTCTGCGGCTCTGCTGGACAAGGGGCGGAAGACCTGTATGCATGCGGGATCTCGGCCATTTTCAGCGCGGTGAACCGGGCGGCGGAATGCCTGCCCGCAGGAAGAAGGACCTGCCGGATGCTTTTTGCTCAGGTGATTTCTGCAATTCTTCGGCTGCCGCCGGCAGACAGACAATGGAGCCCTTATGGCTTTATCCATAAAGGGCCCTGATAGGATTTAAGAAAGCCACCGGCTGAGCCGGTGGCTTTCCCTGCCGCTTAAGTCTCCCGCTGAAGAATGGCCTGCAAAATTCCCTCTGCAGAAATTTCCGGTGCAATAAGAAACGGCTTTTGGTATCTTGCCTCCAGGGCCTTCGCGGTTACAGCGCCAATGCAGATGCACGTCGCCTTGTCGGGAATGGACCCATGAGCCTCAAAAAACAGTTCCACGCCGCTGGCGCTGGAAAAGGTGAGATAGTCCGCTGTGTTCAGGCAGGGGCGTGCGGCCTCCGTAATGTTGGAATCGGGCCGCAGATCATAAATCGGGATATCCCGCACATCGTATACCTTCGCCAGCGTCTCAAAGAGCGCTCGGGACCTTCTTGCGGAGCGCAGCAGGAAAATCTGCGCATTCCGCTCAACGGTGCGGCACAGCTCCCGCGCCAGTTCCTCGCCGGTGTAGACCGCCGGGCACAGATCGGCCTGTACCCCATAAGCCTCCAGCTGTTCGGCGGTTGCAGCTCCAATCACGGCGAAACGGCAGGCGTGCAGCTCTCGCAAATCCACCTTCTGCCGCCGCAGATGTTGGATAGTGCGGAGGGGTGACAAACAAATACAAATAAGAAAGGGACTTC
>CAJTZL010000043.1 GCA_910583695.1 uncultured Oscillibacter sp. | reverse complement strand
CCGCCTTCACCTCCGCCGGCATGGACGGCTCCTCCGACTGGCGCTTCAAGACCCATCTGGCCAACCTGCCTATCTACTTCGAGTACGAGGCCGATGGCATCGGCGACACGGAAGCCATCAAGGGCACCTACCTGGACAATTACCGGGCCATGTGGGACCTGTATATCAACAACTGCACCTGCGCCCCCACCCTGCTCTCCGCCAAGACCGGCGACGACTCCGTGGCGGAGTTCGTCACGGAACAGGCCGTGTTCTATCAGAACGGCACCTGGGCCTTCGGCGACGTGGCCGACCTGGGTGAGGAGAACCTGGGCATGCTGCCCATCTATTTCGGCGTGGGCGACGAGGCCAATCAGGGCCTGTGCACCGGCACGGAAAACTACTGGTGCGTGAACAAAAACGCCAAGCCCGAGGACATCCAGGCCACCCTGGACTTCATGTACTGGTGCGTCACCTCCGACATCGGCCTGGACTATATGTGCTCCGGCGACGAGGGCAAGATGGGCTTCGTCATCCCCTTCAAGGGCAACCTGGAATCCACCAACGCCCTGGTAAACATCGCCAACGACTATGTGGCGCAGGGAACCACCAGCATCAAGTGGTGCTTCCCCACCATGCCCTCCGAGGAGTGGAAGAACGTCCTGGGCTCCGCCCTGACCGCCTACGCCGCCGACCAGACCGACGCCAACTGGGAAACCGTGCGGGCCGCCTTCGTGGACAACTGGGCCGCTGAGAAATCCAAGTAAGAGACAAACGCCATAGCCGGGGCGGACGGACATCTCCGCCCGCCCCGGCTTATTTCTCCCCGCCTTGGGCCGGCGGGAGGCGCGCCGTGCCAGGTGCACGGCCCTTGTCCCACCGGTCCAACGTTCCCCCGCCATCAACTTGTGAAGGAGGCTCCGCCAGCCATGGAAAAATCCATCAAGCGCTATTTCCCCGTCTTCCTGGGCCCCACGTTCCTGGCCTTCCTCATCGGCTTCATCGCGCCCTTCCTCATGGGCATCTATCTGTCCTTCTGCGACTTCCGCACCGTCACCGACGCGAAGTTCAACGGCGTGCAGAACTACGTCCGGGCCTTCCAGGACGGGGACTTCGCCCACGCCTTCTGGTTCACCGCCCTGTTCACCGTGACCACGCTGATTCTGATCAACGTCATTGCCTTCGCCGTGGCCCTGGTGCTGACCCGGGAAATCCGGGGCACCAACCTCTTCCGCACGGTTTTCTTCATGCCAAACCTCATCGGCGGCATCGTCCTGGGCTACGTGTGGCAGCTCATCTTCAACGGCATCCTCTCCCGGTACGACCTGGCGCTGAAAATCTCCGCCAAGTACGGCTTCTGGGGGCTGGTCATTCTGATCTGCTGGCAGCAGATCGGCTACATGATGATCATTTACATCGCGGGCCTCCAGTCCATTCCCGGCGACCTCAGCGAGGCGGCGGAGATCGACGGGGCCAACGGCTGGCAGAGGCTGTGGAACGTCACCATTCCCAACATGATGCCCTCCATCACCATCTGCACCTTCCTGACCCTCACCAACGGCTTCAAGCTCTTTGACCAGAACCTGTCCCTCACCGCCGGAGAGCCCATGAAGCAGACGGAGATGCTGGCGCTGAACATTTTCAACACATTCTACGGTCGGGTGGGCTACCAGGGCGTGGGACAGGCCAAGGCCGTGGTCTTCTTCGTCCTGGTGGTGGCCCTGGGCCTCATCCAGCTGAACATGACCCGTTCCAAGGAGGTGCAGCAGTAATGAAACGAAACGCGAAAGGCGGCTGGTTCGCCACGATTCTGTTCACCGTGATCTCCATTTTCTATGTGGCTCCCCTGTTCATCGTCCTCATCAACGCCTTCAAGAAAAAGGCCTTCATCAACCTGGAGCCCTTCAAGCTCCCTACGGAGAAAACCTGGGTGGCCCTGGAGAACTTCGCCAACGCCATGAAGAAGTACAACTTCCTGGAATCCGTCCTCTGGACCGTGGTGATGACCGTGGGCTCCGTGATCGTCATCCTGATCTGCACGTCCATGTTCGCCTGGTACATCACCCGGGTGAAGAGCCGGGCCACCAAGCTCCTGTATCTTTTGTGCGTCTTTTCCATGGTGGTGCCCTTCCAGATGGTGATGTTCACCCTCTCCCTGGTAACGGACCGGCTGCGGCTGGGCACCCCCTGGGGGCTGGTCATCATCTATCTGGGCTTCGGCGCAGGGCTGGCGGTATTCATGTTCTGCGGCTTCGTCAAGTCCATCCCCATTGAAATCGAGGAGGCCGCCATGATTGACGGCTGCTCTCCCCTGCGGACCTTCTTCTCCGTGGTGCTGCCCATCATGAAGCCCACCTATATCTCCGTGGGCATTCTGGAGACCATGTGGATCTGGAACGACTTCCTGCTCCCCTACCTGACCCTGGACCTGAACAAGTTCAGCACCATCCCCATCACCATCCAGCGGATGCAGGGCTCCTACGGGCGGGTGGACATGGGCGCCATCATGGCCTCCCTGGTCATGGCCATCATCCCCATTGTGGTGTTCTACCTCAGCTGCCAGAAATATATCATCAAGGGGGTTGCGGCCGGAGCCGTTAAGGGTTAAAATACGGCAGGGGGGACGCGCCGTCCCCCCTGTAAACAGCCATTCAAGGAGGGACGCGGAATGACCATCAAGGACATCGCCCGGCTGTCCGGGTGCGGCGTGGCTACCGTGTCCCGGGTGCTCAACGACCATCCCGACGTCAGCGACGAGACCAGGAGGAAGGTCCTGGCGGTGGTGGAGGCCCAGGGCTTCCAGCCCAACAACAACGCCAAGCACCTGAAACAGCAGGCCGGAACCGCCATTACCATTCTGGTGAAGGGCACGCAGAACATGCTCTTTGCCGATCTGGTGGAGCGGGTCCAGGCCCTTCTCCGGGACAGCGGAAGGGACGCCGTGGTGTACTATCTGGACGAGGACGCCGACGAGGTAAGCTATGCCCTCCAGCTCTGCCGGGAGCGCAAGCCCCTGGGCATCTTCTTCCTGGGAGGGGACCTGAAGCTCTTCCAGAGCCGGTTCCAGCCCATCACCGTCCCCTGCGTGCTGCTGACCAACACCGCCAAGGATCTCCACTTCGACAACCTCTCCTCCCTGACCACCGACGACAGCGAGGCCGCGGCCCAGGTCATTGAGTTTCTGGCCGGGCAGGGCCACCGCCGCATCTGCCTTCTGGGGGGCAACTGGTCCTGCTCCCAGATCAGCTATCGCCGCCTGGAGGGCTGCCGCCGGGCCTTTGCCCGGCTGGGCCTGCCCTTCGACCCGGAGCGCCAGTGCGAGCCCTGCCGCTACTCCATGGCCGACGCCTACGCCGCCACCAAGCGGCTGCTGGACCGTCGGCCGGACCTGACGGCCATCTTCGCCATGAGCGACTTCATGGCCATCGGGGCGGTCCGGGCCCTGCGGGACCGGGGAAAGCGGGTGCCGGAGGACATCTCCGTGGTGGGCTATGACGGCATTTCCATGGCCAGCTACTCCGTTCCCCGGCTGGCTACCGTCCGCCAGGACACCCAGCGGCTGGCGGAGCGGGGGGTGGACGTGCTGCTGCGCAACATCGAGCGGAAAAACCGCCCCGTCCACGAGGTGGTCCCCTTCCAGCTCATCCCCGGGGAGAGCGTCGCCAGACTGGAGGACGCATGACGTAACTATATCAAGAAAGGGGAACCCCATGTGAGAAAAGCCGGTATCCTGATGCCCATTTCCTCCCTGCCCTCTCCCTATGGAATCGGGACCCTGGGAGCCGCCGCCCGGGAGTTTGTGGACTTTCTGGCCCGAGGCGGGCAGTCCTGCTGGCAGGTTCTGCCCCTGGGCCCCACCAGCTACGGGGACTCCCCCTACCAGTCCTTCTCCTCCTTCGCGGGGAATCCCTATTTCATCGACCTGGACACCTTGGCCGAATGGGGCTTCCTGGAAGCGGGGGAATACCAGTCCCTGGACTGGGGCGGCGACCCGGAGCGGGTGGATTATGAAGCTCTTTACCGAAACCGCTTTTCGGTTCTGCGCCTAGCCTGTTCCCGCCTGAAACGGGGGGATCTGTTCGAGCTGCGTGGCGTCCTCTGGAAGGCGGAGTGGCTGGCGGATTACGCCCTGTTCATGGCCTTGAAGGATCGGTATGGCGGAGCCCCCTGGCTGGAATGGCCGGAGGAGCTGCGCCTTCGCCGCCCCGCCGCCCTGGAGAGCGCCCGGAAGGAGCTGGCCGGAGAAATCGAGTTCTGGACGCGGGTGCAGCTCCTCTTTTTCTGCCAGTGGTGGAGCCTGAAGGAGTATGCCAACGAAAAAGGCGTCTCCATCATCGGGGACCTGCCCATCTACGTCTCCATCGACAGCGCCGACGTCTGGGCCAGCCCGGAGCAATTCCAGCTGGACGCCGGCGGCCGCCCCACGGAGGTGGCGGGCTGCCCGCCGGACGGCTTCGCCGCCGGCGGGCAGCTGTGGGGAAACCCCCTCTTCGACTGGGAGGCCATGAAGGCCGACGGCTACCGGTGGTGGATCCGCCGCATCGCCGCCCAGTTCCAGCTCTACGACACCCTGCGGATCGACCACTTCCGGGGCTTTGACCAGTACTACGCCATTCCCGCCGGGGATTCCACCGCCCGAAACGGCCATTGGCGGCCCGGCCCCGGCATCGGCTTCTTCCGGGCCGTGGAGGCGGCCCTGGGCCCCCGGGACATCATCGCCGAGGACCTGGGCTTCCTCACCCCCTCCGTCCGGGAGCTGCTGGCCCAGACGGGCTACCCCGGCATGAAGGTGCTGGAGTTCGCCTTTGACAGCCGGGACACCGGCGGGGGCTACCTCCCCCACTGCTACACCCCCCACTGCGTGGCCTACACCGGCACCCACGACAACGACACCATCCGGGGCTGGCTGGCCACAGCCCCGGCGGAGGACGCCGCCCTGGCCAAGGCCTACTTCCGGCTGAACGAAGAGGAGGGCTGCCACTGGGGCATGATGCGCTCCGCCTGGGCTTCCGTGGCCAATCTGGCGGTGATGCAGTTCCAGGACCTGCTGGGCCTGGGCAGCGAGGGGCGGATCAACACCCCCTCCACTCTGGGCGGGAACTGGCGATGGCGTGCTCTGCCGGGGAGCTTCTCCCCGGAGCTGGCGGACCGGCTCCACCGGGAAATGGAAATCTACCAGCGCCTGCCCGGGTGACAGGGGCCGGAGCACAGACGAAAGGGACGGCGCAGGCCGTCCCTTTTTTGCCGTTCAATCCGCAAACAGCGGCGTGGAGAGATAGCGGTCCCCGCCGTCGGGCAGCAGGGCCACGATGGTCCTTCCCCGGTTTTCCCTGCGCTTCGCCAGCCGGACGGCAGCCCACACCGCCGCTCCGGAGGAGATTCCCGCCAGCAGGCCCTCCGTCCGCCCCAGGCGGCGGACCATGGCAAAGGCGGCCTCATCCTCCACGGGGATGATCTCGTCGTAAATCTCCGTGTTCAGGGCCTCCGGCACAAAGCCCGCGCCGATGCCCTGGAGCCCGTGGCTCCCGGCCCGGCCTTCGCTCAGCACCGGGGAGGCGGCGGGCTCCACCGCCACGATCTTCACGGCGGGGTTCCGGCTCTTCAAATACTCCCCCGCGCCGGTGAGGGTCCCCCCGGTGCCCACGCCCGCCACAAAGACGTCCACCGCCCCCTCCGTGTCCGCCCAGATTTCCGGACCCGTCCCGGCCCGGTGGGCGGCGGGATTGGCGGGGTTTTCAAACTGGCCGGGGATAAAGCCGCCGGGGATTTCCGCCGCCAGCTCCCGGGCCCTTTCTATGGCCCCGGCCATGCCGCTCTCCCCCGGAGTGAGGACCACCTCCGCGCCGTAGGCCCGCATCAGGCGGCGGCGCTCCTCACTCATGGTCTCCGGCATGACGATAAGCACCCGGTAGCCCCGGGGGGCGGCCACGGCGGCCAGCCCAATGCCCGTATTGCCGGAAGTGGGCTCAATGATGACGGAGCCGGGCTTCAGGAGGCCCCGGGCCTCCCCGTCGTCCAGCATGGCCTTGGCCGCCCGGTCCTTGACGGACCCGGCGGGGTTGCAGAACTCCAGCTTTGCCAGGACCCGGGCCTCCAGCCCCTCCTCCCGCTCCACGCGGGTCAGCTCCAGCAGCGGGGTCCCGCCAATCAGCTGTTCCATGGATGTGTACACATGGCTCATGGCGCGTCTCCTCCTGTCGCAGTCGTTGTTTCAAGCTATGCTCCAGCCGCCCGTCCCATGAGGGACGCCCCCCTCAAAGGGCCAGCGCCTCCTTCAAGGTGCGGAGGGAGGCCAGATGGCCCTCCAGCATAGGCAGGGTCAGGTCCTCCATCTCCAGGGAAACCACGCCGTCGTATCCGGCCATGCGGGCGGCGGAGAAGAACTCCTGCCACCACTGGACGCCGTGGCCCGCCCCCACCGCCACATAGTTCCAGCTCCTTTGGCGGAAGGCGTCGATGGGCTTGGTGTCCAGCATGCCGTTGGGCCCCCACCGGCGCCGCTCCGGTCGGGAGTCCTTGCCGTGAATGTGGTACAGGGCACCCGCCTCCCCCAGGACCCGGGCGGCCTCAATGGGGTCTCCGCCCATCCAGAACAGGTGGGAGGGGTCCAGGTTCATGCCCACCATGGGCCCCACGGCCTCCCGGAGGCGCAGCAGCGTCTCCGGGTTGTATACCAGCTGCATCCCGTGGTTCTCCAAGGCGATCTGCTCCACGCCGCAGTCCCCGGCCCGGCGGACCAGCTCCCTCCAGGCGGGGATGGCCACGTCGTTCCACTGGTAGTCCAGGATGTCCTGGGTCTCCGGGGGCCATGAGGTGGTGATCCACACCGGCGTCCGGTCCCCGGGGCACCCGGTGGGAAGGCCGCTCATCATAACGATCTTCCGCACCCCCAGCAGGGACGCCAGGCGGAAGGTCTTCTCCGTCACCTCGCGGTCCCGCTCATAGGCCAGGGGATTCCCGGAGCAGTTCAGGGCGCAGAGCTCCAGCCCCCGCCGCCGCTGCGCGTCCCGCCAGCGGGTCCGGGCGGTCTCGGAGGAGAGGAGCTCCTCCAGGTCGATGTGAGGCGCGGCGGACCAGTTGCCCGTGCCGATCTCCAGGCTGGAAACTCCCTGGGCGGCGCAGAAATCCAGCATGTCCTCGTAGGGCATGTCCAGGGTGCAGGTCTTGACGGCAAGTTTCATGGCGGCCTCCTGTCTCATGGTTTTGAGCCCCGCAGGGGCTTTTTTCCCATTATAACCATCCGCCCGCCGCTGTCAAGGCGGTCTTCGGCCCGGGGAGTCCCGGCAGCGCATTCTGCGGGAGGCATGGGGCGCGGGGGCGGACCGGCAGGATAAAGCCTCCGGACGGGACAACTCCCTTCGGCCCGCTCCCCGGCGGGGTGGGAAAACAGATAAAATCCCGGGGTTTTCCCTCTGATTTTTGTCGGCTCTGGTTCTTGACGATTTCCCCCTGGAATGGTATCGTACTTCATCATACGGCACATATGGCATATTGGAAAAGAGGTAATCAACCATGGAAATTCTCATCAGCCTCTCCGCCGCCCTGATCGGCGGACTGCTGCTGTCCCGGGCGGCCAAACGGCTGAAGCTGCCCGCCGTCACCGCCTATCTGGTGGCGGGGCTGCTGCTGGGGCCCTTCTGCCTGGGGGCGCTGCACATCGGCGGCCTGGGCTTCGCCTCCATGGAGGCGGTGGAGGGCCTGAACATGCTCTCCCAGGTGGCCCTGGGCTTCATCGCCTTCACCATCGGCAACGAGTTCCGGGTGAGCCAGCTGAAAACCATGGGCCGTCAGGCCATCGTGGTGGGCATTCTCCAGGCGGCGGCCGCCACGGTCCTGGTGGACCTGGCCCTGATTCTCCTGCATCTGGTCCGGCCGGACGTCATCTCCGTCTCTTCCGCCATCACCCTGGGCGCCATTGCCGCCGCCACGGCTCCCGCCGCCACGCTGATGGTGGTCCGGCAATACAAGGCCGACGGCCCCATGACAAGGCTTCTTTTGATGGTGGTGGCCATTGACGACGCGGTGGGGCTGGTTCTTTTCTCCGCCTCCTTCGGCGTGGCCATGGCCCTGGAGAGCGGCGCCGTCAGCGTGGTGACGGTGCTGGTGGAGCCGGTGGTGGAAATCCTCCTCTCCCTGGGCCTGGGCGCGGTGGCTGGCATCGCCCTCTACTGGGTGGAGCAGTTCTTCCACTCCCGGAGCAAGCGCCTGTCCATCTCCATCGGCTTTGTCCTGCTGACGGTGGGGTTGTCCATGAAGGAGTTCGAGCTGGGCGGTGTCCGCTGCGGCTTCTCCCTGCTGCTGGTGTGCATGATGACCGGCACCCTGTTCTGCAACATCTGCGACTTCTCCGAGGAGCTGATGGCCCGGGTGGACGGGTGGACGGCCCCCCTGTTCGTGCTGTTTTTCGTCCTCTCCGGCGCGGAGCTGGATTTGTCCGTATTGCGGAATCCCTCCGTGCTGCTCATCGGCGTCATTTACATCCTGGTCCGTTCCCTGGGCAAATACGTGGGCTCTTACGGCAGCTGCACCCTCACCGGCTGCGACGAAAGCATCCGGAAATACCTGGGCATCACCCTGCTGCCCCAGGCCGGTGTGGCCCTGGGCATGGCCATCACCGCCCAGGCCCTGACCGACGGCACGGTGGTCCGGAGCGTGGTGCTCTTCTCCGTGCTGGTCTATGAGCTGGTGGGCCCGGCCCTGACAAAGCGGGCTTTGCTGGCCGCCGGGGAAATTCAGCCCGAGGGCCGCACCTCCGCCCGGGTCAAAAACGGCTGAGCCCCAGCAGCGCATCTCCCCTCCCCGGCGCAAAACGAACGCGGCGGCCCCAAGATTCGGGGCCGCCGCATGTTTTATTCGGCAGGCTCTTCCGCCGCCTCCTTTTTCAGCAAACTCTTCCCCTGGGACAGCAGCAGCCCCGCCAGGGTCAGCACGGCCCCCAGGGCCGCCAGGGGCGTGATGGGCTCGTGGAGAATCAGCACCGAGGCCGCCACGGTGATGACCGGGGCCAGATAGGTGTACACACTGGTCTTCACCGGTCCCAGCAGCTTCACCGCCAGATTCCATGTGACAAAGCACACCGCCGACGCGCCGAAGCCCAGGAAGATCAGATTCCCCAGATACACCGGGTTGGCGAACCGCTCCAGTCCCAGGCGGCAGTCGAATGCCAGCAGCGCCGGGAGCATCCAAAAAATCCCCCAGATGAAGGTCCGCCGGGTGGTGAGGATGGTGTTCCAGCCCCAGGCGCTGATCTTCCGGGTCAGAATCACGTAACAGGCCCAGATCACCGCCGCCAGCAGGGACAACAGGTCCCCCACCGGGTTCAGCTCCAGCTGAGAGCCGCTGAAGCTGATGAGGGAGATTCCAGCCATCGCCACCACAAAGCCCAGGTAGAAGCCGCCGCCGGGCCGTTCCTCCTTCAAAAACAGGTGGGACAGCACCGCCGTGAAAAAGGGAATCACGGAGAGAATCACCCCCACGTTGGAGGCCAGGGTGTAGGTCAGGGCGATGTTCTCCAGCAGGTAGTACAGGCACACGCCGCAAAGGCCCGCTCCGGCGAACATCAGCTCCTGCCTCCTGGTGACGCCCCGCATCCTCCGGGGGCAGGCCAGGAACAGGGCCAGAAGGCCCATGGTAAAGCGGATGAACAGAATCTCCACCGGCTGGAAGCCCCGCAGCAGCACCTTGGTGGAGATGAAGGTGGTCCCCCAGACGGCGATGGTGAAGAAGGCGGCGGCGTGGCCCCTTGCCCGGTCATTTCTCATGGCATGATCGCTCCTTGTCCAAAAACATTTCCCGGTACGCTCCGGGCGCCAGACCGATAAACCGGCTGAAATAGTTGGTAAAATGGCTCTGATCGGAAAAGCCCGTCCGCAGGGCCGCCTCGGCGGGCGGGACCCCCTGCTCCAGCAGCCTCTTCGCCGCGCCCACCCGCAGGTTTTCCAGATAGCGGTAGGGCGTGACCCCCTTCTCCCGGGCAAAGGCCCGGAGCAGGGCCGACTTGCTCAATCCCGCCTCCTCCCGGAGGCGCTCCAGGGTAATCCGCTCCCCGTAGTGCCCCTCCATGAAGGCGCAGGCCCGCTCCACCGCCTCCCGCCCGGCGGAGGCCGGGTCCCCCACCGGCTGGCCGCAGAGCCGCAGCAGCCGGGAGATCAGCAGCAGCAGCCGCTCCTCCCGCTCGAACTCCCGGGAGCCCAGCATGATCTGCTCGTGAAGGGCCCGGAAATCCCAGGCCGCCTCCGGGTCGGACACCACGTTCCGGGAGAACACCGGCAGCATCCGCCGCCCCGTCACCTCCCCGGTCAGATCCAGCATGGTTTCCTTGGGAATGTGCAGGCCCCAGTACTCCAGGGCCGCGCCGCTCTCGGCGCAGGAGTGGAGGTCGCCGGGGTTGTAAATGATGATGTCCCCCTTTTTCAACGCGTACGCCACGTCCCGGCAGATCAGCTCCCCCTGCCCGTCCTCGATGTAGCCCACGACGTAATACTCGTGGAAGTGCTTTGGAAAGGAGCGGCGGAAGCGGTACGCCTCCAGGCGCAGCCCGGCGTCGTAAACCGCCGTTCCGGATTCGTGCTTCACCTTCCGTCCCTCCCCTCGACGGCCTCATTATAGCAGGTTTTCCGTCGAATGGCTTGTAAAATATCAGCGCGGAGAAAAATTTTTCTCCGCGCTGATATGTTTGTCCGGCTCAGCCGTTTGTAACTTTTGTGTGCTGGCGGCGGTAGGCGTCGTTGTCCTTCTGCCTCAGCTCATTCTCCACCTGGGCCAGCTGACGTTCCAGGCTCTCCCGCTTCGTTTCGTCGGTCTCCCGGTCGAGCTTGGCCTCCAGCTTTTCCTTTTTCTCCTTCAGCTTCCTGATCTCCCGGTCCACCGCGTCGGTATTGCCGATGCATTTCTCCTCCTTGCCGCCCTTGCCCGGCGGGCCGGCCTTCTCCGGAGACATAGGCTCCTTCTCCCCGTCCGGGTCTTCCGCCTTGGGGGCCTCCGGGGAAACGGGGGCACCCTCCGCAGCCTCGGGGTCGTCAAAGTAGATTTTGGGGCTTCCATCCTCGTCCTTCCCCAGCCAATAGCGGCCATAGGGCTCCCTCTTTTCCTCCGGGAGATACTCATCCTTCACAGGTCTCAGCGGGCCTCCGCCTTGTTGAGGGTAGGCCGGGGACGCTGGGCGGGCCTCCCGGGCCTTTTCCGCCTCCCGGAGGGCGGGCGTGGCGGCAGGCCGGGACACATTGCCGGAAATTGGGATCATGGGACCCCTCCTTTCTTGTCTTGTCGGGTCCAGTGTACCACACCCCCGCCGGTTTTCAAGGGCTTCGCCCTGAACAGCCATTTCGTTGTTCCGAGATGTTCAGCAGCACATCCAGGCGGAAGCGCCCGCCGGACTGCTCATAGGCTACCGCCCCGCCGTACTTCTCCGCCGCCGCCCGGATGTTCCGCAGACCGGTTCCCGGCTCCGGCGGCGGCCCGGCGGCGCAGCTGTTCTCAAATTCCAGGCGGTAGAAATCCCCCTGCCGCTCTCCCCGGACCCGGAGAAAGGGGTCCCCCTCCGCCCTGGCCACGGCCCGAAGTGCGTTGTCCAGGGCGTTGGCAAAGATGACGCAGAGATCGAAGGCGTCCAGGGCTCCGTCCTCCGGCAGGCGCAGGGAGACCTCCGCCGGGATACCCCGGGCCTCCGCCAGGGCCAGCTTCTCCCCCAGCAGCGCATCCACCGCCGCCTCTCCCGTCCGGCAGGGCGGAGCCAGGGCCCCGGAGGCCGCCTCCAGCTTCCCCAGATACCGGCGGGCCTCCTCCGTCCGCCCGGCGGAGAGGAGGCCGTCCAGCACGGAGAGATGATTTTGGAGGTCGTGGCGAAAGGCGCGGGTTTTCTCATAGCGGGCCTGGGCCTCCGCCACATAGGTCCGCTGGGCCTGGACCGACTGGCTGAGCAAGTCCAGCTCCGCCTGGGTCCGGACGCCCCGGCAGGCCCGGCGATAGGCGTACAGCGTGCAAAGCAGCGCTGCCAGCCCCAGGGCCTGAAGGGCCAGCAAGGTCAGATGCCGCCCCGGCGGCTCCGGGGAGCGGGACAGGCGGCTGTAGGCCGTTTCCAGAATATAGAGCTCCACAGCCAGAAAGAACAGGCCGGGCAGGAGCAGCAGCCCCAGATTCGGCTCGTCCTCCCCCAGCGGGAGGAGGCGCAGAACCAGCCCATAGCACAGGGCGCACAGGGCAATGGACACCAGGACCGCCAGGACGATCAGGACATACAGGGGCAGACCCTTGGACACATGGGGATAAAATACGGCCTCCACGGAGTTCACCATGCCCGCGGCCATCTGGAAGACATACACCGCCAGCAGCGCCGCCGTGCAGGAGGGGACAGGCCGGTTTCTCAGGGCCAGGCGGCTCATGGCGTACAGGGCCGCCAGCGCCGCCGCCATGGCCGCCGGCGCGCCCCACCCGGCGGCGCTGAAGACGGCTTCAATGCCGGACAGCAGCAGGAGGTAGAGGGCAAACTGCCGCGCCCGTCCCCGCCGCCCCGTCAGGCGGCAGAGAAAGGCCATGTACAGGAAGCTCTGAGCGGCAAGGCTGAGGCCGTTCAGGCAGATCGTGAACCAGTCCATCTCATCCTCCCCGCTCCCGCATGCGGCGCAGCAGCGCCTGGGTCAGGTCCCCCTCCCGGAGACGGGAAACCGGGACGGCCCAGCCGCCGCTGAGCCTTACCTGTCCCCCGCCGCTGCCCCGGACGTGGTCCAGGTTCACCAGATAGCTCCGGTGGCAGCGGAAGAAGCCGCTCCCCAGCCGCCGCTCCAGGTCCGCCAGCTTGTCATAGTAGTCCAGAACGCCGCCGTTCTCCCAGTGGAGGTAGACCTTCCGCCCCAGCACCTCGCAGTAGACGATCTCCTCCAGGGGGACCACCTCCCGGGCGGTCCCCCGCTGAATCAGCAGCCTCCGAGCCCGCCGCCGGTCCAGGTCCTCCAGGGCCCGCTCCAAAGTCCGGCGGAGCCGGGCGGGATCCACGGGCTTCACCAGATAGTCGAAGGCCCGGACCTCAAAGGCGTCGAAGACCCGCTCCCGGAGCACCGTCAAAAAGACGATCCGGCACTCGTCCCCCCGGCGGCGGAGGGCCTCCGCCGTCTCCAGACCGTCGGGCGGATCCATTTGGATGTCCAGGAACACCAGATCGAAGTCCTCCCCGGCCTCCAGCAGGGCCTGCCCGCTGGAGAAGCGCCGGAGGACCGCCTCCCGGCAGCCCAGTTCACCCAGGCCGGCCTCCAGCCGGGCCGCAAGCTGGTCCAGCATATAAGGTTCATCGTCGCAGACCGCGAAACGGAGCATGTTGATCACCACCTTACAGCCTAGCAGAATCCGGACGGCGGGACAAGCCCGCCGTCCCCAGATGCCGGATTTCCGCCCTGAACGGTCAGAGGGACCGCCAGAGGAGGCGGTTGTCCTCAAACAGCGCCTCCAGCCTTCCGCCGTCCTTCATCCAGGAGAGATAGGACCGGACCGTGCTGCCCACCAGGACGTACTGCTCAAAGCTCATCGTCAGGCCATAGTCCGCAAAGAGCCTCCGGAGCACCTCCTCAAAGCAAAGGGGCTCCCGGCAGAGGGCGGCAATCCGGTCCGCCGTTTCCAGCACCTTGTCGATGTTGTACTGCGCCAGGGCGGACATGTCCTCCGCCGCCTCCGCGTGGGCGGGGACAAAGAGCCCGGCTTCCATGGCCTTCACCCGCTCCAGGGTGTCCAGATAGGCGGCGGGGTCATAGAGGAAGCCGATCCGGTACTTATCCAGGGTCTCCCGGCTGGAGAGGCAGTCCGCCAGATACACCACGCCGTCCGGCGTCCGGTACCCCACC
Organism: uncultured Oscillibacter sp.; assembly: GCA_910583695.1. Taxonomy (GTDB): domain Bacteria; phylum Bacillota; class Clostridia; order Oscillospirales; family Oscillospiraceae; genus Oscillibacter. Next base: position 13,207 of record CAJTZL010000043.1, on the reverse strand, counting down.
ATGCCGAAGGAATGCCCCGGCAGGGGAATGCTCTCCCAGCCCTCCGGGAGGCGGTCCGCCGTCAGCTCCTCCGCGCCGCTCTCCTGCGCCAGGAGAAACTTGTGCCGCAAGTCCTTGCAGGGACAGCCCCCGTAGAGAAAGGAGGGCTCCAGAAGGGGGCGGCGGGTGAAGGCGCACTCAATGTCCGGGGCGTAGATCCTGCAGCCCGTCTGCTTTTGCAGATAGCGGTTGCCGCCGATGTGGTCGGCATGGGAGTGGGTGTTGTAGATGGCGGTCAGCCGCCAGCCCCGGGCGTCCAGGAGCTGGCGGACCTTCCGGCCCGCGTCTTTATCGCCGCCGCTGTCAATGAGGCAGACGTCGGTTTCGTTCAGCCGGACCAGTCCGATCTTGGCCGGACTCCGGATGTAGCTGCTTCCCCCGGAAGCCTGAATCAGCTCGTACATGGGCTTGTCCCTCCCTCGGCAAATTGAAAACGGTGTCCGTTTCCGGAACAGTATACCACCAAACGCCCCGAAAGGAAAGCGGGGACGAATCCGGGTGTTTCCCGGAAGCGCCCCGGCCGGACCCCCATAATAAAATGCGCCGTCGGACACGCCCTGCTTCCCTGTCCGATTGACACCCTCATGGTCCTGTGTTAAAATCAGGGTACTATCGTCAGGAGGTGTTCCGCCCATGGCCTACACCCGCGAATATTTCCAAACCAGCGCGGATTTCCTGCGGACCCGCGTGGACTTCACCCCGGAGGTGGGCGTCGTCCTGGGCTCCTGCCTAGGCCCCTTCGCCCAGGCCGTTGAAACCCCCATTGTAGTGGACTACGCCGAGATTCCCCACTTCCTGCTCTCCACCGTGGCCTCCCACGCCGGGAAGCTGATCTTCGGCTCCGTGGAGGGCCGGAAGGTGGTCTGCATGTCCGGCCGTTTCCACTCCTACGAGGGCTATTCCTTTGAGGAGCTGGTCATCCCCATCCGGGTGCTGAAGCTGCTGGGCGTCCGGTCCGTCATCCTCACCAACGCCGCCGGGGCCGTCAACCGGGACTACCGGCCCGGGGACGTAATGATTCTCCGGGACCACATCAAGCTCAACGGGACAAGCCCCCTCCGGGGGCCCAACCTGGAGGACTTCGGCCCCCGGTTCTTCGACGTCTCCCGCATGTACGCTCCGGACCTGCGGAAGCTGGCCCTGGACTGCGCCAAGGACTCCCCCCTCCGGGTCCACGAGGGGACCTACATGTTCTTCCCCGGCCCTCAGTTCGAGACTCCGGCGGAAATCCGGGCCGCCCGGTTCCTGGGGGCCGACGCCGTGGGCATGTCCACCGTCACGGAGGCCCTCACCGCCGCCCACTGCGGCCTGCCCCTGCTGGCCCTGTCCGTCATCACCAACATGGCCGCCGGGGTGCTGGACCAGCCCCTCAGCGCCGAAGAGGTGGACGAGGCGGCGGAGAAGATTTCCGGAGCGTTCAGCGATTACATGAAAGCCATTGTGGCTGCCATTTGAATGAGGAGGAGACAAGCCTATGAAGCTGCTGCTGAAACACTGCGACATCCTGGCCGCCGGGGAGGCGGGCTTCCGCTGCCTGGAAAACGCCTATCTGGGCGTGGACGGCGACACCATCGACTACATCGGAACGGAACCGCCTCAGGCCCCCTACGACCGGGAAAAGGACCTGTCCGGCCGCCTGCTGCTCCCGGGCCTCATCAACTGCCACGGGCACAGTCCCATGGTACTGCTCCGGGGCGTGGGAAGCGACCTCACCCTCCAGGAATGGCTCTTCGGGAAGATCATGCCCATTGAGAACAAGCTGACGGCTCAGGACATCAAAACCGGCAACCAGCTGGCCCTGCTGGAGATGATTTCCACCGGCACCACCAGCTATTCCGACATGTACTTCGAGCCCCAGACCGCTGTGGAAAACGCCCTGGCCTGCGGCATCAAGGCCAACATCAGCCGTCCCGTCCAGTGTTTCAATCCGGACGAGACCTACGCCGAAAACTTCCGGGCCAGGGAGTCCATCCAGCTTTTCCAGGACTTCCACGGCGCGGGGGGCGGCCGGGTCCGCATCGACTTTTCCGTTCACGCGGAGTACACCTGCTTCGAGCACATCGTGGGCCCCTACAGCGCCGACTGCAAATCCCTGGGGGGCCGGATGCACATTCACCTCTCCGAGACCAAAAAGGAGCATGACGAGTGCGTGGAGAAATACGGCAAGACCCCGGCGAAATGGTTCTGTGATCTGGGGACCTTCGACTCTCCCACCGCCGCCGCCCACTGCGTCTTCGTCACGGAGGAGGACATGGCCCTCATGCTGGAAAAGGGCGTCAGCCCCATCCACAACCCCACCAGCAACATGAAGCTGGGCAGCGGCTTCGCCCCCATCCAGCGGATGCTGGACCTGGGGCTCAACGTCACTCTGGGCACCGACGGAGCCGCCAGCAACAACAACCTGAACCTGCTGGAGGAGCTCCATCTGGCCGCCGTCCTCCACAACGGCTATCACCGGGACCCCACCATTTTAAAGCCCGCGGAGCTGCTGGCCATGGCCACCCGCAACGGGGCCAGGCTCCAGGGCCGGGAGGACACCGGCGAGCTGGCCGTGGGCAAAAAGGCGGACCTCATCGCCTTGGACCTGACAAAGCCCCACCTGTTCCCCAACCTGGACCCCCTGGCCCTGGCGGTCTACTCCGCCCAGGGAAGCGACGTGGCCTTGACCATGGTGGACGGCAACATTCTCTATGAGAACGGCGAATTTTTGACCCTGGACGCGGACAAGATTCTCCACGAGGCCAAGGCCGCCGTAAAGCGGCTGTACGCTTGACCATCAACGACTTTAAATAAGAAAGGGCTGTCATCATGAAAAACTTCACCTACGCGATCCCCACCGTCATCCACTTCGGAAAGGGCCAGATTGAAAAGCTGGGAGCCGAGATCGCCCAGCGGTCCCGCAAGGTCCTGGTGGTCTACGGAGGCGGCAGCGTCAAGCGCAACGGCATCTACGACGCCGCCCTGGCCCAGCTGAAGGCTCACGGCGTGGAGTGGGCCGAGCTTTCCGGCGTGGAGCCAAACCCCCGCATCGCCACCGTCCGGGAAGGCGTGCGCCTGTGCAGGGAGCAGGGCCTGGACGGCGTGCTGGCCCTGGGCGGCGGCAGCGTCATCGACTGCTCCAAGGGCGTCGCCGCCGGCGCGCTCTACGACGGGGACCCCTGGGACTTTCCCGCCGGAAAGGCCGTGCCGGAAAAGGCCCTGCCCCTCTTCACCGTGCTGACCATGGCGGCCACCGGCTCCGAGATGGACAGCATCGCCGTCATCTCCAATCCGGAGACCAACGAAAAGGAGGCCTTCGCCGGGTCCTGCTGCTACCCCGCCGTGTCCATCCTGGACCCCACCTACACCTACTCTCTGCCCGCCGCCCAGACCGCCGCGGGCACGGCGGACATCATGTCCCACACCTTCGAGAACTATTTCAGCCCCATTGAGACCAACTATCTGGCGGACAGTCTGGCGGAGGCCATCCTCCGCTCCTGCGTGAAGTACGGCCCCAAGGCCATGGAGACCCCCGACGACTACGAGGCCCGGGCCAACCTCATGTGGAACGCCTCCTGGGCCATCAACGGCTTCCTGGACATGGGCAAGCCCGTGGCCTGGAGCGTCCACCGGATGGAGCACGAGCTCTCCGCCTTCTACGACGTCACCCACGGCGTGGGGCTGGCCATCCTGACCCCCAACTGGATGCGCTACGTCCTCAGCGATAAAACCGAGGCCCGCTTCGCCCGGTACGGCGCCGCCGTCTGGGGCCTGGACCCCGCCCTCCCGGCCCGGGAGGCGGCGGAGGCCGCCATTCGGAAAACCCGGGAGTTCTTCTCCTCCCTGGGCCTCCCCGCCACGCTGGCGGAGCTGGGCATCGGCCCGGAACACTTTGAGGAAATGGCCCGGAAGGCCCGGAACAGCGGCTTTGACAAGACCTTCGTCCCCCTCAGCGTGGAGGACATCGTGAGCATCTACCGGATGAGCCTTTGAGCTGCCGCCCCCCTCCCAAAAGTTGGGAGGGGGGCTTTTTTCCTGTTCCAGGAAACTTTTTCTCCCCTCCGGCATAGACTGTCAAATAGACTCAAAAACAAAAGGAGGACCTGCCGTGAGCATCGTGAAAAACACCGCCGGGGACGTGGACGACCTGATTTTCCAGGACTGCTGGCTGCCAAGCGACCGCTGAACCCCGCCGGGACGCCGTTTTGCGGCGTCCTGTTCGCTTTAAAGCGTTGACAAGCTCCCCGCTTGCGCATATACTGGTCTCGTATTTCAAGAAGGAGCGTGAATCCTATGGACCTGAGCTTAAACAGCGCCGTGCTGGGCCTGGAGCTGTCCGGCATCCGCCGCTTCACCTTTCTGGTGCGGGACACTCCCGGGGCCTGCGCCCTGACCATCGGCGAGCCGGACCAGAACACCCCCGACGTGGTCAAGGAGGCCGCCAAGGCCGCCCTGGACCGGAACGACACCCACTATCCCCCCGGCAACGGCTACCCCTACATGCTGGAGGCCATCTCCAAATTTGAGGAGCGGGCCCACGGCCTGCGTTACTCTCCCGAGGAGATCATCCTCACCATCGGGGCCACGGAGAGCCTGTTCATCGGCCTGTCCACCGTGCTGAATCCCGGGGACGAGGTGATCATCCCCACGCCGGCCTTCAGCCTCTACGAATCCATCACCCAGCTCTGCCGGGGCGTGCCCGTGGCCCTGCCCACGGAGGATCATCACTTCCAGATCGACCCCCAGGCCCTGGAGGCCGCCGTCACCCCCAGGACCAAGGCCATCGTCCTCACCTCCCCCAACAACCCCACCGGCTGCATCTACACCCGGGAGACCCTGGACGCCGTCCACGAGGTTTTGAAGGACAAGCCCATCTTTGTTCTCTGCGACGACGTGTACCGCAGCCTGATCTACACGGAGGACTACCACAGCTTCGCGGAATACCAGGACATGCGAGACCGGATTATCGTCATCAACAGCTTCTCCAAGCCCTACGCCATGACCGGCTGGCGGCTGGGCTACTGTCTGGCGGACGCCCCCATCCGGGACCGGATGCAGATTTTCCACCAGTACGCCGTGGTCTCCGCCCCCGCCTTTGTCCAGCCCGCCTGCGTGGCCGCCCTGGAGAGCGATACCGCTCCCATGACGGAGCTCTTCCGCAAGCGCCGGGACTACGTCTACCGGCGCCTCACCGCCATGGGCCTGGAGGTCCAGAAGCCGGAGGGGGCCTTCTACATGTTCATCAACATCCGAAAATACGGCATGGACTCCCTGACCTTCTGCGAGAAGATGCTGAAAGAGGGTCTGGTGGGCCTGATTCCCGGCGTGTATTTCGGCACCGAGGGCTACATGCGCCTGAGCTATTGCTACTCCGACGAGGATCTGAACGAGGGTCTGAACCGGGTGGAGCGCTTCCTCAAAACCCTCTGATGCTCCGCCGGAGCCCTGCCGGCAGAAGGTATGTCCTTCGGCGGACTGCACAAGTTTGCCATCTGATTTTATATGATCGAACCTGATTAAAAATCGTTGACGTTGATCGATTCTGGCGCTATCATAAGCAAGGACATGCGAGACCGGCCATTTTTGATCAGGAAGAGGGGGGTGAATCATGCTGGCGGAACAACGCGCGGAACGGATTCTCCAGGAGCTGGCCCAGCGCAGGGCCGCCACGGTGACGGACCTCTGTCAGGTGACGGGCGCTTCCGAGGCCACCATCCGGCGGGACCTGAACGCGCTGGCCAGGCAGGGAAAGCTCAGCAAGGTCCATGGCGGCGCCGTGCTCCCGGACGGGGAGTTTTTGAACGAGGAGCTGGACATGGAGACAAAGCGAGGGCTCTTCACCCAGGAGAAGGACCAGGCCGCCCGGTACGCCGCCGGGCTCATCGGAGACGATGATGTGGTCTTCCTGGATGCGGGCACCACGGTCCTCCGGATTGCGGGCCATCTGCGGGCCTCCAGGGCCCTGTTCCTCACCAACAGCATTGAGTGCGCCTGCCGCCTGATGGAGCGGAACCTCCGAACCCACGTGCTGGGGGGCATGCTGAAGGCGGGCACCATGGCCCTCATCGGCGCGGAAGCCCTGGCCGCCCTGGGGCGGTATAACTTCACCAAAGCCTTCCTGGGGGCCAACGGCATCACCATCGCCCAGGGCTTCACCACACCGGACCCGGAGGAGGCGGCGGTGAAGGCCCTGGCGGCAAACCGGGCCCGGGAGACCTACGTGCTGGCGGACTCCAGCAAATTCGGCCAAGTGACGGCGGCGGTAGTGCTCCCCATTGACGCCGCCTGCATCATCACGGACCGCCTGCCGGACCAACGGTACCGGGACTACACGGATGTCAGGGAGGTGTGAGGGTGGTCTACACGGTAACGCTGAACCCCGCCCTGGACTATGAGGTTCTGGTGGACGGCTTCCGGCCCGGGGAGCTGAACCGCACCAGCGGGGAGCATCTGCACTTCGGCGGCAAGGGCGTCAACGTCTCCACGGTTCTCCACAGCCTGGGGGTGGAGACCACGGCCCTGGGCTTTGCGGCCGGATTCACCGGCAGGGCCCTGGAGGACGGGCTGAAGGCCCTGGGCATTCCCACGGACTTCGTATGGCTGGAGGAGGGCCTGACCCGGGTCAACATCAAGATCCGCTCCGGCGGCGGCGAGACGGAGCTCAACGGCCGGGGCCCCGCCGTCTCCGCCACGGCTTTGGAGTCCCTGCTCCGCAAGCTGGACCGCCTGGAGGCGGGCGATGCCCTGGTCCTGGCCGGGTCCCCGCCCGCCGGACTGCCCGGGGACGCATACCGGACCATTCTGGACCGGGTGGCGGGCCGGGACGTCCTGACGGTGGTGGACGCCGCCCGGGACCTGCTGAAAGGCGTTCTGCCCTGCCGGCCCTTCCTCATCAAGCCCAACGGCGCCGAGCTGGGGGAGCTCTTCGGGAAGGATTCCTTCACGGAGACGGAGATTCTCTCCTGCGCCAGGAGCCTCCAGGACCAGGGGGCCCGGAACATCCTGGTCTCCCTGGCCGGGGACGGGTCGCTGCTGCTGGACGAAACCGGCGGGTTCCGCCGCCTGGGGGTCCCCCCGGGAGTCGTCCGCCACACCGTGGGGGCGGGAGACTCCATGGTGGCCGGGTTCCTGGCCGGTTGGCTCTCCACCCGGGATTACGCCGCCGCCCACCGCATGGGGGCCGCTGCCGGGGCCGCCACGGTCTTCTCCGAGGGTCTGGCCGCCGGGGAGGAGATCCGGGCGCTTTTAGAGACCTTCTGACCCCCTGTTTTCTACGTTTTCCTTAGCCGGGAAGCGGTATACTGCTTCCTGACCCCCGACATAATCATGAGAAAGGACGTTCATCTATGAAAGAAAGAGTCCAAAAGTTTGGAAGGTTCCTCAGCGGCATGGTCATGCCCAACATTGGAGCCTTCATCGCCTGGGGCCTCATCGCCGCTTTCTTCATCCCCGACGGCTGGTTCCCCAACGACACCATCAACGGCATGGTGGGCCCCATGCTCCGGTTCCTGCTCCCCATCCTGATCGGCTACACCGGCGGCAAGGCCGTGGGCGGGCAGAAAGGCGCCGTCACCGGCGCCCTGGCCACCCTGGGCGCCATTGCCGCCACGGAGAGCACCATGTTCATCGGGGCGATGATCTGCGGCCCTTTGGGCGGCTGGTGTATCAAGAAGTTTGACAAGGCCATGGAGGGCCATATCCCCGCGGGCTTTGAAATGGTGGTCAACAACTTCTCCGTGGGCATCATCGGCGCGATTCTGGCCATTTTGTCCATCTATGTCATTGCCCCCGTCTGCGTGACCCTCACCGACTGGCTGGGCGCGGGCGTGGAGTTCCTGGTGGAACGGAGCCTTCTGCCCCTCACCGCCATCCTGGTGGAGCCCGCCAAGGTCCTCTTCCTGAATAACGCCATCAACCACGGCGTTTTCACTCCCATCGGCACGGAACAGGCCATGGAAATGGGCAAGTCCATCCTCTTCATGATCGAGTCCAACCCCGGTCCCGGCCTGGGCCTCCTGCTGGCCTACTGCGTGGCGGGCAAGGGCGAGACCCGCTCCTCCGCCGGAGCCGCCGCCGTCATCCAGTTTGTGGGCGGCATCCATGAGATTTATTTCCCCTATGTCCTCATGAACCCCATCGTCATCCTGGGGCCCATGATCGGCAACGTCGTGGGCATCTTCACCCTCTCCGCCCTGGGCGGCGGTCTGGCGGCCGCGGCCTCCCCCGGCAGCATCATCGCGGAAATGCTCATGACCCCCAAGGGCGGATACCTCGCCAACATCGCGGGCATCGGCATCGCCGCCGTGGTCAGCTTCCTCATCTCCGTCTTCCTGCTGAAATTCTTTGGCAAGGACGCCAGCCTGGAAGAGGCCCAGGCGCAGGTGGCCGCCTCCAAGGCCGCTTCCAAGGGTCAGGCCGCTCCCGCCGTTTCCTCCGGCGCTTCCGTCTCCGCCCAGGATGTCAAGAAGATCGTCTTTGCCTGCGACGCGGGCATGGGCTCCTCCGCCATGGGGGCCACCATGGTCCGCAACAAGCTCAAGGATGCGGGCATCACGGACATTGAGGTTATCCACTTCCCCGTAGGCGAAATTCCCGGCGACTGCCAAATCGTCGTCACCCACCACGAGCTCTCCGGCCGGGCCGCCCAGCGGGCTCCCCAGGCCCGGATCATCCCCATCAAGAACTTCATGGGCGCGCCGGAGTACAACACCCTGGTGCAGGAGCTGCTGGACGCCCGGAAGGCCGGTTCCGCCCCCGCGCCTGCGGCTCCCGCCGCCGCGGAGGAGGCCCCCGCCGCTGCGGAGCAGCCCATCCTGCTGGAGAAAAAGAACATCATTCTGAACTGTAAGCCCGTCAGCCCCGAGGAGGCCATCAAGGCCGTGGGCAAGCGGATGGTGGAAAGCGGCTATGTGGAAGAGGCCTATATCCAGGGCATGCTGGACCGGGAAGCCAGCTTCTCCGTGGCCATCGGCAGCCATGTGGCCATTCCCCACGGCACCGAGGAATCCCGGAAGGCCATCAAAAAGACCGGACTCATCGTCATGACCTATCCCGAGGGCATCGAGTGGGGCGAGGAGACCGTCCGTCTGGTGGTTGGCATCGCCTCCACCGGCGAGGATCACCTGGGCATCCTGGGCAAAATCGTCGAGGTGGCCGAGACCGAGGAGGACACCGACGCCCTGGTGGACAACGCCAGCGTGGACCAGCTCTACAAACTGCTCAACGGCCTGGAATAAAACCGGGCAAACAGACAGCCGGACCTTGCGGTCCGGCTGTCTCCATAGCGGTTATTCAACGGTAACGGACTTCGCCAGATTTCTCGGCTTGTCGATGTCGCAGCCCCGCTGGAGGGCCACGTAATAGGCAAAGAGCTGGAGGGGCACAATGGACAAAGACGGCTGGAGCAGGGGGTGGGTCTCCGGCACGGCGATCACCGCGTCGGCGGTCTTGGCCATCCGCTCCCGGAAGCCCTCCGTCGTGACCGCCAGCACCGCGGCCCCTCGGGCCTTCACCTCCACCACATTGCTCATGGCCTTGTCAAACAGGGCTCCACAGGTCCCCAGGGCCACCACCAGCGTCCCCGGCTCGATGAGGGAAATGGTCCCGTGCTTCAATTCCCCGGAGGCGTAGGCCTCCGAGTGGATGTAGCTGATCTCCTTGAGCTTCAGGGACCCTTCCAGGCCCATGGCGTAGTCCAGGTTCCGGCCGATGAAGAAAATGCTGTCGTGGTTGAAGAACCGGGAGGCGAAGTACTTCGTGTCCTCAAAGTTCGTGAGAACCTTCCGCATCTTCTCCGGCAGGGCCTGGAGCTCTGCCAGAATCGCGTCGTACTCTTGTCTTGCCACCGTCCCCAGCAGGTCCGCCAAGTACAGTCCCACCAGATTCAGCGCCGCCAGCTGGGTGGAATAGCCCTTGCTGGTGGCCACGGCAATCTCCGGTCCGGCCCAGGTGTAGAGCACGTCGTCCGCCTCCCGGGCGATGGAGCTGCCCACCACGTTGCAGATGGCCAGGGTTCGGCCTCCCAGCCGCTTGGCCTCCCGGAGGGCGGCCATGGTGTCCAGGGTTTCCCCGGACTGACTGACGGCAATGACCAGGGTGCGCTCATCCACCAGCGGCTCGCTGTAGCGGAACTCCGAGGCCAGCACCGTCTCCACCGGGCGGCGGAGCAGCCGCTCCCAGGTGTACTTCCCCACCACTCCGGCGTGATAGGCGGAGCCGCAGGCGATCATATAGATGCGGGAGATGCTCTTGGCGTACTCCGCCGTCAGGCGGATGTCGTCCAGCACCACCCGGCCCTCCCGGATGCGGGGGGAGATGGTCTTTTGCAGGGCCTCCGGCTGTTCCAGAATCTCCTTGAACATGAAGTGGGGATAACCCCCCTTCTCCGCGGAGGCCGCGTCCCAGTCAATGCGGCTGTGCGGCTTCTCCAGGAGGTTCCCCTCGCTGTCGAAGACGTCCACGCTCTGGGCCGTCAGCACGGCGATCTCCCCGTCGTTCATGTAGGCCACCTCCCGGGTGTGCCGGATGATGGCCGTGGCGTCGGAGGCAATGAAGTTCTCCCCCTCCCCGAAGCCGATGATCAGAGGGCTGTCCTTCCGGGCGGCAATGAGGGCGTTGGGGTAGTCGGAGCAGATGATGCCGAAGGCGTAGGAGCCCTCGATCCGCCGCAGGCACCGGCCCACGGCCTCCAGCATGCTGCCGCACTCCTGATAGTGGAACTCCAGAAGATGAGCCGCAACTTCCGTGTCCGTCTCGGAGGTGAAGGACACCCCCTGCCGGGTGAGCTGTTCCTTGAGCTCCAGGTAATTTTCAATGATGCCGTTATGTACCAGGGCGATTTTTCCGTCCCCGCTGACGTGGGGGTGGGCGTTCACGTCGTTGGGCTCCCCGTGGGTGGCCCAGCGTGTGTGCCCGACGCCCAGGGACCCCTCCAGGTCCGCACCGTCATGAATCAGGTCCGCCAGGACCTGGAGCCGGCCCTTGGACTTGCGGACCTGGAGGCCCCTGGTCTCCGACCGGACGGCGACGCCCGCCGAATCATAGCCCCGGTACTCCATCTGCCTCAAGCCCTCCAGAAGCACGGGGGCCGCCTGCTGCGTTCCTACAAATCCAACGATTCCACACATGGGTTCCGTTCCTCCTAATTTGAAAAATTAAGAGGACAAATGCGCAGTCACTTGTCTCCTTGGGGCGGTCACGGCTCCTCTGTTTTGCGGTCGCCCGCATATTTGTAAGCCGTGTCACGCGCCCGCCCAGGGCACGGAGGGGCATCCGCCGAAGTCTTCGATACTCCCCTCTCCTCGTTATCCGGCCGAAGCCGGCACATGGCGCTTTGATGGGAATGCTCCCATGGCCTCCTTTCACCTCTGCGATTTTGATTCGGCCTTTCGGCCTTACTGCATTATACGAAGATGGGTTCTTCTTGTCAACCTGCATTAGAAAGGAGAGGTTTCTTTGGAGAATTTCGACAGCGGCTTCTGGGAGGCTCTGGACGAGCTGGTCCGCACGTCGGACGTCGTCATCGACCGTCCGAAGGGCTCCGCCCACCCCCGGTATCCAAACCTTCTATATCCGGTTGACTACGGATACCTGAGCGGCACCCGCTCCATGGACGGCGGGGGCATCGACCTGTGGGCCGGGTCCGGGCCCAAAACGATCCGCGCCGTCTTGTGCACCGTCGATCTTTTGAAACGGGACTCCGAGCTCAAACTCCTGCTGGGCTGCACGGAGGAGGAGACCGCCGCCATCCTGGAGCGCCTCCGCCAAACGCCCTGCCTGAACGCCCTTCTCATCCGCCGGGAACCGCTTTGAAAATTCCGCCAACTTTTTCCCCGCCCCGTCTTGCCGCGGACCTGCCAAAATGTTATACTGGTTTCAGCTCCGCTTTCAGCGGACCCCACAAATACTACGAAACCTCACGGAAAGGAAGCTGCATCATGCTGAACGTCAAATCCTTCCAGATCGAAGCCTTTATCCCCGCAGACTACCAGGACGCCGCCGCTCCCCGGCTGGCCGAGGCCCAGGAAAAGCTCCAGAAGCACACCGGCCTTGGCCATGAGTTTACCGACTGGGTCCGTCTCCCCGCGGACTATGACAAGGAGGAGTTTGCCCGCATCCAGGCCTCCGCCAAAAAGATTCAGGGCGACTCCAAGGCCCTGGTGGTCATCGGCATCGGCGGAAGCTACCTGGGCGCCCGGGGCGTGGTGGAATATCTCTGCTCCCCCAACTACAACCAGAAGCCGGGAAAGAAAACCCCCAACATCTACTTCGTGGGCAACGGCCTCTCCGCCGACGCCATGCAGGAGGTCTTCGACCTCATCGGGGACCAGGATTTCTCCGTCAACGTCATCTCCAAATCCGGCACCACCACCGAGCCTGCCGTGGCCTTCCGCTTCTTCCGGGACGCCCTGGAGAAGAAGTACGGCAAGGCCGGAGCCAGGGGACGCATCTACGCCACCACCGACAAAGCACGGGGGGCCCTGAAATCCCTGGCCAACGAGGAGGGCTGGGAGAGCTTCGTGGTGCCCGACGGCGTGGGCGGGCGGTACTCCGTCCTCACCGCCGTGGGCCTGCTGCCCATCGCCGTGGCCGGAATCGATATTGAAGAGCTCATGGGCGGCGCGGCCAAGATGATGACGCTCTGCGAGACCGCCTCCTATGAGAATCCCGCCTGGACCTACGCCGCCCTCCGGGACGCGCTGTATCAGAAGGGCTGGTCCATTGAGGTGCTGGCCTGCTACGACCCCGCTTTCCGCTTCATGCTGGAGTGGTGGAAGCAGCTCTACGGCGAGAGCGAGGGCAAGGACGGCAAGGGCCTCTTCCCCGCAAGCGTGGAGTTCACCGCGGACCTCCACTCCATGGGCCAGTATATCCAGGCCGGCCGGCGCATCATGTTTGAGACCGTAGTCCGCCTGGGGGCCTCCGAACACCAGCTGCTGGTGCCCCGGGACGAGGTCAACGGCGACGGGCTGAACTTCCTGGCCGGGGAGTCCATGGACTACATCCGGGACAAGGCCATGGAGGGCACCCTGCTGGCCCACACCGAGGGCGGCGTGCCCAATGTCATCGTGGAAACCGACGGCAAGACCGCCGATTCCCTGGGCCAGCTGATCTACTTCTTTGAATACGCCTGCGGCCTGTCCGGCTACCTGCTGGAGGTCAACCCCTTCGACCAGCCCGGCGTGGAGGC
>CAJTZL010000042.1 GCA_910583695.1 uncultured Oscillibacter sp. | reverse complement strand
CGGCAAGCTGTACACCTGGCATGCCGAGTCTGCCAACGGCAACACCAAGGCTCCCACCGGTATCCCCACCATCGCTGAGATCTGCGACCTGACCGACAACGGCGTGACCGTTGAGGTCTATGTCTGCCCCGTGGACGCCGACTTCATCACTCATGTTGTCGTCACCCGGACCCAGCTGATGGAAGTCAAGCGCGTTGCTTCCGACTACGTCGCCCTGGATCAGATCGATTCCGACAGTAAGGGCGAGGACCTGGTGGAAGTCACCGGTTACAACGACCAGGCCATCGACGACGCCAATGACGGCGACATCATTGATGTCAAGGACAACAACTACGACGCCTACAACGTTCTGAAAGAACTGAAGGCCGGCGACAAGGTTGCGGTTATCCCCTACACCACCGACGACGGCCGCACCTGGGAAGTGGGCGAGGCCTATGTGCCCGAGGAAGTTTCCGGCACTCTGACCAAGTCCACCGGCTATGCTACTTCCAGCCTGCCCAAGGGCAACGCCATCACCGTGACCGTGGGCGGCACCGAGTATCCCATCGCCCAGTGGAACAAGGATCTGCGCGGCATCAACGCCGACCTGATCAAGGCCACCCGCAAGGATGTGACCCTGCTCCTGGACAAGATGGGCAACGCCCTGCTGGCCAAGGACGTCGGCAATGCTGACGATTGGATGATCGTCTGCGACTACTATCAGGCCCCCGCCAGCAACGGCGGCAAGGTCGTGTGGTTCGCCCACGGCAAGAGCCTGGACGGCAAGGAAGACATTGATGTCAACCTTGGCACCATCCGTGGCGAGGCCGAGCTGTATGCTCCCGGCTCCATCGTGCATTACGATATCGCCAACGACGGCACCGGCGAGTATGTGCTGAGCCACCGCAACGGCGTGGAAGGCGCCTATGAGATCGCCCGCTACTACATGAAGGATGGCGTTGCCGCCCGCTATGAAATCTCCAACAAGAACCAGCTGGTGCCCCTCGTTGACCTGAACATTGAGGAACAGGTTTACGGTGAGGAGACGGTTTCCGGCGTGGATCCTGTGACCGGCAATGCGTTTGATACCTTCAAGTATCAGCCCGGCGTTTACAGCAATGTCAAGTTCGTGTTCGTCGACTTCGACAGCAATGGCGAGGTTGAGACCTTCATTGTGAAGGACGGCCCGCTGAGCACGGATTGGGAAGACCTGATCAAATTCAACGAGAAGTGGGAGAACATCGGCACCAACGACAAGAATGCCTATGGCAACTTCTGCGCTGAGGCTTATGTCTCCAAGAAGGGCGAAGTCAAGACCGTGGTCATCAAGGACGACACCGGTGATGCCGACCTGACCAACATCATCCTGACCACCGATACCACCCGCGACGAGGAAGTTGATGCGAACGGCGTGAAGTGGCATGGCCGCAAGATCGTCCGTGGCTCCAACGACTTCAAGAGCGAAGAGAGCGTCCTGCTTGACCGCTTCACCAACGTCGGCGACTTCAGCCGCATCGTGAAGGAGACCGAGGACGACGGCACCAAGAAGCTCGAAATCAAGGCTCTGGCTGGCGAGTTCGAGAATGACAGTGTCGAGCCCCTCAAGGTCTTCGGTATCGACTACGCGAAGAACGCCAACGACAGTAAGAACGACAAGATCGGCTTTGTTGTCGGCCAGGGCACCAACAAGGTCGAGGACCTGCAGGGCAACACCCTGATTGCTCCCGCTCCCGCTGCCCGTGCCAGCAAGACCATCGTGGCTGACTTCCTGGGCCGTGAGAGCAACATGGGCGATTCCGTGCTGGATTCTGACCGCATCGAAGGTCTGATCCGCGTGGACAGCAAGACCCAGTGGATTGACCTGCGCGACATTCAGGACGACCGCATTGACAGCCTCGAAGAGCTGGTCAGCGGCGACTACGACCTGAGCAAGGTTGAGCTCCGCGTTCTGATGAACGCCGACAAGGGCAGCGGCAGCTTCCGTCATGCCTACGTTGTGGCGATCATCAAGGCTCCCGTTGCGCTCCCGCACCCCGTGTTCACCGTTTCCAACGGCACGACCACTGCGGAGAGCTTCACCATCAAGGAAGGCGAGAGCATCACCCTGACTGCTACCTGCTCCGGCCTGACCAACGACAAGAGCGCCGGCACCGTGACCTACAGCTGGTCCGTTGACGGCAAGGCCGCTGGCAAGGGCAGCAGCATCACCCTGAACAGCCTGACCCTTGGCGAGCACAAGGTTGTTGTTACCGCCACCTCCGATGTGAAGGACACTGCCTCCACCGTGAAGACCATCACCATCACCGTTGGCGAGGTCAAGAACGTTGAGGAAGTGACCGGCACCACTGAGGCCATTACCGAGACCATGGCCAAGAACGTGAAGGCCACTGCTCAGACCATGCAGACCACTGGCGAGACCCGCCTGAACCTCGAGGTTGAGGCCCCCGATTGGGCTTCCACCAAGACCGAGGCCGTTCTCGGCACCGTGTCCTGGAAGGCTGTTGCCAATGGCAAGGAGTACACCGGCACGGTTGACCTGAACAAGTCTACTGGAACCGGCGTGAAGGCCACTGCGGTCGACGGCGCGACCTTCAAGGGTTATGTTGAGATCACTTCCAGCGATGCGTGGGATACCGCTGCTCTGAAGCGGACCGACATGGTCGGCAAGACCCTCACCTCTCTGGAGATCACCGGCATCACCTGGAAGTATGCCAAGGTCAACTATGTCTACGCTGCCGAGGGCGAGGCTGAGCCTGTCGCTATCACCGATGGGCTGACTGCTGGTTACACCGAGTACCTGCCGGTTGGTGCTAATGGTACCCTGGCGTTCACCTACACCAAGCCCGCCGAGCTGACCGGTACTGCGGTCATCACCGTCACCGGTGTGGATGGCGAGCCCAAGACCGTCACCTCTCCTGTCAGCGAGACTGTCAAAGCCAACGGCGGCGAGGTCGTCCTGGTCACTGTCTCCGGCGTCACCGCTCCCGAGCCCGCTGTTGAGCGGACTGTCAAGTCCTCTCTGACCGGCACCAAGGCCCTGGAGTTCACCGTGGCCGCCGCTGGCACCACCGCTCCCGCCGCTGACGCTGAGTGGGCTGCGGAAGTAAAGGCTGAGGCTGGCGAGGTCGTGTTCATGCGGGCCGCTGGCGAGGTTGCCCTGTTGGCTACCGATTCCACTGGCCTTGCGGCTATCACCGCGATTGACACCGATACGACCACGGCTGTGTCTCTTAGCGCGGCTCAGGTTGTCTCTGGTACCGCTTCCTTCACCATGGTGAACCAGAACCTGACCATCGTCGGCGCGACTGTGACTACCCCCGAGGTGGACGCTTACACCGTCGCTGAGGACGGTTCCACGAACATCCTGCTCAAGGCTGCGTATACCTTCGCCGATGACAACCAGAAGCTGCAGTTTGTTGCGGACTATCTCAAGAGCGAAGGCATTTCGGTCACTGTCAACAAGGGCACGTCCGGAACCGACATCCTGTCCCTGACGATCTCGGGTGTCACGGTTCAGCCCGCCAACATCAAGGTTAGCAATACCTTGGCCAAGGTAAAGGTCGGCACGGATACCATCGTCTGCGCTGACGTCGCTGGCACGGCTACCGTTGCGAATGCCCTGGACCTGGCGAAAGTCACGATTGCCAATGCAGGCGCGAACGTCTATGTTGGCTTGGTCAAGACCGGTGGCACGACCGCTCAGGCGACCGATAGCATGACCACGGCTCTGACCGGTGTCACGGAAATCCTGGTCAACGAGGGACGCGGCTATGCCAAGATGGCCTCTCCCGCGATCACGGTGGCTGACTCTGGAGCGACTGGTCAAACGACTGCCAACAAGCCCAGCGTGGCTCTTGATACCGCTTCTGCGGCTCTGACCTTCACCGATACGAACGCCTATTATCCCATCGGCAAGGAGCTGACGGTTGTCGGTACGTTTACTGCGGCAAATCTGGGTAGTTTCACCGCTGGCGCCAAGTTCGTCGAAAGCACTGCCACAAACTTCGAGCTGGTCTCCAGCGAGGAGCTCCCCGCTCAGACTGCGGCGGGCACGGCGAATGCCGAGATCAATGCCGTAATCAAGGTCACTGGTGGAGCTGCTACGGTTACGATCTCTCTGGCAACTGCGGATATCTGATTGTGCCGTAACTGAGACATATTGTTGTCTTATAGGATTGGACCCCGGGCATATGCCCGGGGTCCTTTCCTGTCCCCCCATCACTTCAAGCCCCAGAGGGCAATTTTATCCCGGGGGCGGAACAGGGCGTCGTTCCGGTGAATTGAAATTTTTTTGCACTGAGACAGAGGCCGGATGCCGCCGCCGCCGGAGAGGAGCCCGTAGGAGATGGAGCCGGTGGTTTGGTAGGGGTCCAGTTTCGAGAAGCCGAAGGACAGCGCTGTGGGAATGTGCTTCTCACTGTAAAAGACCGGAACCACCGTAGTCACATGAGTCGCGGAGTAGAAGCCGGCGACGCCGAAGACCGTGTGGGGAGGCTCGTTGTTTCGGTAAATATAAACTGCCCATTCACCGCCGCTGCCAAAGGAAATCCGCATGTCGTGCCCCGTGGCCACCTCCACATCCAGAATCACCAGCATGTAGCGCTTCCAGTCCACCTCGGAGATGTCCAGCTCAATCGTCTCAGCCTCCGCCGTGAGTGTGGTGCTTCCGATAAGCTCTCCGGAGGGGTGGCATTGAAACAAACCGTCAATCGTTTGGAGCGCGCCGTCAAGTTTCTGGTTGTCCGCATTGAAGTCCTCCATCCGGATATGGTCGGAGAGCTCCCACTGGTTAAGCCCCAGTCGTTCCGTTTGCTGCATAAAAATAACCTCCTGTTTTGGTATATGAGTGTATCTGAATAGGCGGGCAGAAACGGGAGGAGTTGCACGAAAGCGTGCACCGGCGGAAAAAATTTTCAGAAAGGTCCGGACGCGCCCATTCCGCCGCATAAAACCGCCCCGCCGGGAAACCCTACCGGAAAAGGGAGGTTTTGACCATGGATTATCTGAACGCATTTCTCTGCGGCGGCCTGCTCTGCGCCGTCGGGCAGATTCTGATTGACAAGACTCAGCTGACCCCGGCCCGGATTCTGACAGGCTATGTGGTAGCGGGGGTGTTTCTCAGCGCCGTCGGCCTCTACGAGCCTCTGGCCCAGTGGGGCGGCGCAGGGGCCACGGTGCCTTTGACGGGCTTTGGCCATCTGCTGGCCAAGGGGGTCCGTAAGGCTGTAGACATGGACGGCTGGCTGGGAGTCCTGACAGGGGGCCTGACTGCGGCAGCCGGAGGCGTAGCCGCGGCGACATTTTTTGCCGCGGTCATGGCCTCCGTGTTCAAGCCCAGCGCCAAGCGCTGAAAGTGTTGCAGCATACCCCAAGAAAGACAAAGACCAAAAAATCATAAACACAAAGAAAAACAACCCTCAGAGAGTGAATCCCACTCCGAGGGTTGTTTTCCACACCCACCGCACAAGCGGCAGCGAAAAGAGAAGCTGGTCCATTCGGTGAAGAACCACCCCCGCGCGAACCAATTGCGCGAGAGAAGTCATTCCGGCTCCGCCGATCATTCAGCCGCGTCTCTCCGTCCCCCGCGGGCCGTTACTTCTTTTTCTTCTGGAAGAAAACGAGACTGCGCCCGCAGGCGCGTGTCGGAGGCCAACCGCCGCGAAGCGGCGGCTCTTGGGACGGAGACAAATGGGGGGTGCAAAGAACCAGCCATCTTCATGGCTGAATCCCCCCCGCCCGAAGGGCGAGTACCAGCCTCCCCCCAGGGGAGAAAAACTGTCACAAATTTGTTACCCCTTTTGCCGAAAAATCTGCTATACTAAAATAACAGATTTTTCGACAGAAAGGAACCGACGCCATGCGCCGATTATTCAGCCTAGCCTTGCTTCTCCTCCTTCTGACCGCCTGTTCCACCCAGCCCCCGCCCGCAGAAGAGCCGCCCCCGCCGGAGCCGGAGGTCCAGGAGCCGGAACCGCCCCCCGCCCCGGTCCAGGAACCCTATGAAATCAAGGACCCCACCCAGGAGCAGGAGGGATACGTCCCCTGGACGGGAATCGTGGAGCACCTGTTTTTCCACCCGGTCATCGCCTACCCGGAGCTGGCTTTCGACGGCGATAACCAGGCCAATGGCCTGGACGACTTCATGGTCACTGTGGACGAGTATAATAAAATCCTCCGGAGCGTCTACGAAAAGGGCTACATTTTGGTGGACATCAACAGCGTCTGGAGCGAGGAGGAAGGGGAGGACGGCACCCATATGGTCCGCAATACCCTCTATCTCCCTGAGGGAAAAAAGCCCCTGATTCTCAGCTACGACGATACCAATTACTACCCCTACATGCTGGAAAACGGTTTTGCCCATAAGCTCATCATCGGAGAGGACCTGAAAATCGCCTCCTGGGGCCTGGACCCGGAGGGAAACGAGGTGGTCAGCCGGGACCTGGACGCCATCCCGATTCTGGATAAGTTTGTGGAGGAGCACCCGGATTTCTCCCCCTTCGGAGCCAAGGGCTGCCTGAGCCTGACGGGCTACGAGGGCATCCTGGGCTACCGCACCCAGACAGATACCAAGGAGTGGGACGACGCCAAAGAGGCCAACCGCCAGAAGGAGCGGGAAGCCGTCCAGTCCATCGTCGAGGAGCTCCGCCGCACCGGCTGGACCTTCGGCAGCCACACCTGGGGCCACATCCGCCTGGGGGATGGAAACATGACCCGGATCCAGGCGGATACCCAGCGCTGGCTGGACGAGGTGGGCACTCTGGTGGGGGAGACCGCCATCCTCTTCTACCCCCACGGCGAACGACCCGACGGCAACGACTGGACCCTGACGGGCCCCGCCTTCCAGTACCTGCAGAGCCAGGGCTTCCGGGTTTTCTGCTCCGTAGGCGTGGAGAGCTTCAGCTTCATAAAAAAAGACATCAGCGCCGTCATCTGCGACCGCCTCCACCCCGACGGCACCACCCTCCGCCACTCCCGGGACCGCTACCTGCAATTCTACGACGCGAAAGACATCATAGACTTGACTGTCCGCCCTGAGAGGGAAGTCTCCTGGGCGGAGTGAGAAAGGAGTTTTCACCATGACAAGAGAAGAATTGAAAGCCGCCGCCGTGGCCATGCTGGACCGGGCCTACATCCCCTACTCCCACTTCCCCGTGGGGGCGGCCCTGGAGTGCTCCGACGGCACGGTCTTTACCGGCTGCAACGTGGAAAACGCCGCCTATTCCCCCACCCTCTGCGCTGAGCGCGTGGCGGTGGGCAAGGCCGTCAGCGAGGGGCACCGGGACTTTGTTCGCATTGTCGTGGCGGGCCGGTGCGAGGACTTCTGTGTTCCCTGTGCCGTCTGTCGTCAGGTGCTCTACGAGTTCGCCCCGGACATGGAGATCATCAGCCTCAACGGCAAGGGAGAGGAGCTGTCCCGAACCCTCCGGGAGCTGCTGCCCCACGGCTTCGGCCCGGAGTATCTGCTGAAGGAAGAGAAATGAAGAAGCGCCCCGCCTTTCCGGCGGGGCGCCTGTTTGCAGGTGGGGCTTACCTTCTCCGATTCGCCCGGCTGATTCTGGAGAGCACGATGCCGATGAGGGCGCAGATCAAACCGACGATAAGCATCGGGCTGTCCGCGTGCCGGGTCAGCAGGAAAACTCCCAGGAAAAGAAGGACCAGACCGGCAATTTCAACCGCGTACATAGGGCATAACCTCCTCATGATGGAATACGGCTCTGAGCCGCGCCGGGCAGATGGGCAGGGCCTTCCCTTGTCAGAACTGGAAGACCTGCCCGGCCCGTTCCACCGGCACGATGCGGTCTGTAAAGGCGGGATACTTTTCCAAAAATTTCCTGGTAAAGTCAAACTCCCCCCACTGGTGCATCGGCAAAACGAGCCGAATCTCCGCGATTTCGAGGAAATACGCCGGGCCCCAGAAGCCCGCCTCCCCCAGCCGGGGGTCCAGGGGCAGCATCGCCAGATCAATGGTCCGCCCCCGGAGCGTCTCCGCGTATTTCTTGAAGTTGACCTCCATGTTCCGGTTCCAGCCCTTGTCCTCTCCCTTCCAGTGCCACCAGTTCAGGTCCCCGGCGTGGAAGACGGTCCGCCCGTCCACCGTCACTAAAAACGCCTCCCCTTCGTCCGTGGAGGGCAGGGCCTCCACCCCGGCGCCGGGCAGCTCCAGCGTCTCCCCGCCCCGGAGATTCCGGCACGTCTCCGCCGTCTCCGGCGAGACGCCCCAGCGGCTGAGATTCCGGGGAGTCAGCCGGATATCGTGGCCCAGGACAAAACGGACCTCCCGGGACCCGTCGTCCAGGGAGAATATCCGAGGGTCGAAATGGTCCGGGTGTACATGGCTGGCAAAGATGTACAGGGGGATTCCCGGCCTGAGCGCCGGGAGCTCCCCCTTCCACCAGTCGAACAGCAGCGCGGCGGAGTCCGACTCCACCAGAAAGCCGCTGTGGTCCAAAAAGGTGACTTGCATTATACCAGCTTCACCGCGGTGCCGTAGGCCACCACCTCGGCGGCCCCCTGCATCACGGACGACGAGCCGTAGCGCACGTTGACCACCGCATCGGCCCCCAGGGCCTGCGCCTCATCCACCATGCGCTTTGTGGCGATCTGGCGGGCCTCGTTGAGCATCTCCGTATAGCCCGCGATTTCACCGCCCACCAGGGTTTTCATGCCGGCCATAAAGTCCTTGCCGAAGTTTTTAGACTGGACCACCGTCCCCTTCACGATTCCCAGGGCCTCGATTTCCCTTCCGGGCACATGGTCAATATTGAGCAGCAGCATCTGATTCTCCTCCTTCAATTTCTTGAAAACGTTCTTTTAACACCACCAGGGCGGGGATGACCGGCAGTCCGCAGGCGCCCGCCAGGGCGGCGAAAAGCCGGAAAGCCCACCTGGGCAGGTCCGGGATAAAACACAGCGCGGCCAAGAGGGCCCCGCAGGCCGCCTGAAACAGGATGAACATGGTGACATCCAGCACGGCCTGACGCCGCAGGCGGCGTCTTTGGGATTTCATGGAGACCGTCACAACGGTCCCTCCCTTCCTCATAAAATAAGGAGATGCCTCCCTCCTCCGTAAAAATGGGGAGGGGCTTGCGGTGGGGATGGTTTTATGCTATAATGCCCAGTAAGCGGCGATCAAACCGGAAAATCGTCTCCGGCCGGACCGGCATAGGCTTTCAAATAATTGATACAGGTGGTGCGGTATGGGTATCTTTTCGTTTTTCAACCGGGACCAGGACCTTGAGGCTTACCTCCCGGCGCCAACGGAACCGGCGCTGGAAGAAACGAACCAGGGCTTCCCTGAAATGTGCAGGGAAATGCCCATTGAGATTGTGGAAAAAACCGGCCGGGTGCTGAACACCGGCCTGATTACGGAGCACGGCGGCACGGAGCTCACCATGGGTCGCCATCCCGGCGGGTTGTCCTTCAAGGTCTGCGAACCCGGGAGCACGGTGTTTGTGCGGGGCTGCGACAACAAGATGAACCAGTTCTACCTCCGGGCCACCGTGGAGGAGTCTTCCCGCATCCAGATGCGGCTGAAGGACTTGGAGCCGGAGGTTCACGAGAACCACCGGGATACCTTCCGCCTGGCGGTGAACAACGTTCCCATCTCCATATACTACATGAACGACGAGCGCTTCGAGCGGCCGGAGGAGTGCCGGCTGGTGGATATCAGCACCGGCGGCTGCTGCTTCACCTCGGAGTATCTCCACGGAGAGGGAGAGGTGCTGCGCCTCAAGGTCAAGCTGGAGGACTACGTCGCCATGGATTTCATCGGCGAGATCATCCGGGTGGTGGAGTGCGGGCCCAATGAGTTCCGCTGCGGCGTCCTCTTCGCCCAGCTGAAACGGGATGAGATCAACTCCCTGACCAAGGTTCTCTTCAACATGCAGCTTGGCAACCGGCGGGAGCACAGCCGCTCTGAGGAGGGGCACTGGTAATCTTCCCGGTCATGCACGGCTTCCCGGCGGGGCGCTTTTTAAAAGGCGTCCCGCTTTTTTGCCCTCAATACCGGCCGGCCTCCTCCTCCTCGCCGCCGTCGATCTCGTCCAGCCGCTGGAGCAGGGCCTTGATGACCCCCACGATGACCGCGCCGCCCAGAAGCAGGTAGCCCGCCAGAAAGGCCAGCGGGAAGAAAACCGGCTCCGCCCCTTCAAAGAGGCTGCCCATGGACGCCAGAAGCAGAAGGACCAGGGGCCCGACGTACAGCACCACCGCCGCAGTGATGACAATGGGGGCGATCTTCTTTTTAGTAGCTTTTCGCATCGTCAATCTCTCCTCTCCCGATTTCCCGAATCCGCTGGACCAGCGCCAGCACTACGCCGCCGCTGATCACCAGAGGCACCAGGGCGATAATCGCCAGCATGAAGGCCGGGGGCGATTCCTCGGCGCTCAGGGCGGTGAGCCAGAGAATCAGCCCCGCGATGCCTCCCATTAAAAGCAGCATCAGCACGGTGATGACCACCGGGGCCACATAGCGGATGCGGACATCCTGCCGCTGCTTGTTCTGGAACGTGGCGCCGCTCTGCTCCATGACCTCCATCTCCTTTAAAATGCTCCCGGCGTCCAGATCCCCCAGCCGCTCCTGCCGGTCCGTCAGCCCGGCGCAGAGGCGGATGGCCTGCTCCAGGTTGTCCCGGTCCCGCTCCAGGGAAACCAGATGGCGGCGCATGCCGTCTCCCACGGTGTGGGCCCCGCTCTGCATTCGGCGGATCTCCTCCAAAGGCACGCCCAGCTTCCGCAGCAGCTTGATCTGGAGCAAGACGCTGACCTCGGCCTCACCGTAGTCCCGGTAGCCGTTTTCGCTGTTCCGCCGGGGGGCCAGGAGGCCCTCGGCCTCATAAAAGCGGATGTTCTTCCGGGTGATGCCCACCAGGGCCTCCACCTCGTTGATTTTCACGTCCCTCACCTCAATTTCTGGGCTCATGATACACCTTCCAGCAGGGGGAAGGTCAAGAGGTATTTTGTAAATTTCCGAAAAAGACCGAAAAAAGCGCCGGAGGTATGACCTCCGGCGCACGTCGGTTGTCCCATCTCCGCAGAGGGGGGCTGTTCAAAAGAGAGCTTGATCCTCCTTGCGGAAGGGACGGAAAGAACGAAGGGGAAGGGATGCGCGGAAGACCATGCAGGGGGAAGCGCCGTTTCCGGCGCCTTAGAGCAGTTCCCAGAAATCATGAGAAAAAAGGAGGCGAGGACAGAGGCCGAAGAGCAAGGCGAAGGACGCAGGCGGGCTGACGCCCGTCAAGGACGACGACGCAGCTATGCGGCCTCTGGACCTGGACCGCCAAACTTTTCTCAGTATTTTTGGGAACTGCTTTAGATGGCGGTCTGGGGCCGTTCCTCCCGTTCCAGGGGAAGCTCCGGCCGGGCGGCGGCGATGGCGTCCAGGACCTCGTTGGCGTTGGCCAGCTTTTCAAAGGTGAAGTCCTGATAAAACTCCCCGCCGTCATAGTACAGCCGCAGGCGGGTCACCGGCAGGGCCTTGCCGCAGCAGCCCGTCAGGGGCAGGCTGGTATTCCGGGTCAGGGCCTTTGTCAGGGCGGCGAAGGAGAGGTACTGGGTGCCGGGAAAGGCGGGGAAGTAGACGGCCTGTTTGCTGAAGCGGTACTGCTCCGCCCGGCGGGCGGTTTTGCAGTCCCCGGCGGGGTCCTCCAGCGGGCAGGACCGGGCGAGGGGCCTCGGTGTGAAAATCGCCATGGTGTGACCTCCCAAAGCAATAATTTTGTTCAGTATAAGCGCCTCTCTGGGAAAACTCCATGGCAAAAGCAACAAGGAGGGGAAAATACTGTGGAAATGACACTTGCCCCCGGAGAAAAAGGGGGCTATACTAGAACCGGAACCCGCCCGGCGGGCTTCCCGCTGAGAAAGCATGATCTCGTTTGACCGGAGGTTTTCCATGTATCGTATCAAGACACTGAACAAGATTGCCCCCCAGGGGCTGGAGCGCTTGGACCCTGCCCACTATCTGGTGGGGGAGGACGTGACGGAGGAGGAGGGCATCCTGGTCCGCTCCGCCAATCTGCTGGAGTACGCCTTCCCGGACAGCCTGCTGGCCATTGCCCGAGCGGGCGTGGGTGTGAACAACATCCCCCTGGACCGCTGCTCGGAAAACGGCATCGCCGTCTTTTCCACGCCCGGGGCCAATGCCAATGCGGTGAAGGAGCTGGTCCTCTGCGCCATGCTGATCTCCTCCCGGGACGTCACCGGCGCGGTGCGCTGGGTGAAGAATCAGGCGGCCTCCGGCGTGGAGGTGGAGACGGTGGTGGAAAAGGGCAAGTCCGCCTTCGTGGGCCCGGAGCTCTACCGGAAGGCCCTGGGGGTCATCGGCCTGGGGGCCATCGGCGCTCTGGTGGCCAACGTGGCCCTGGACCTGGGGATGGACGTGTATGGCTACGACCCCTTCCTCTCCGTGGACGCGGCACTGCGGCTGGACCGCCATGTTCATGTGGTCCGGGATGTGAGCGAGCTCTATAAAAAGGCGGACTACATCACCGCCCACGTTCACTTCAACGAGAAAACCCGCCATATGATCGGCCAGGAGGCCCTGGCCGCCATGAAGCCCGGCGTGCGGCTGATCAATCTGGCCCGGGGAGGCGTGGTGGACGACGAGGCTCTGCTGGCCGCCCTGGACGCCGGGAAGGTGACGGCCTACGTCACCGACTTCCCAAACAACAAGCTGGTGGCGAATCCCCATGTCATCGCCATGCCCCACCTGGGGGCCTCCACCCCGGAGAGCGAGCAGAACTGCGCCGTCATGGCGGCGGAGGAGCTGCGGGACTACCTGGAGAACGGGAACATCCGGAACTCCGTGAACCTCCCCGATGTGTACCTGGACCGGAGCGGCGCCCAGCGGCTCTGCGTCCTTCACAAAAACATCCCCGCCATGCTGGCCAGCATCACCGCCCTCCTCAGCCGGGACGGCGTGAATGTGGAAAACCTGAGCAACAAGAGCAAGGGGGATTACGCCTATACGCTGGTGGACCTGGGGACGCCGGTGGAGCCCACCGTCCTGGAGGACCTGAAGCGCCTGTCCAACGTCATCCGGGTCCGGGTCATCGGCTGAAGGGATTCCTTGACATTTCATAAGGAGGGACGCCTGTGTTCGACCTGAACGGAGCCATGGAGCGCTTTGCCGGAAAGCTGGCCCTGGAGAACATCCTGGCCGCCGCCGTCACGCTGCTGGTGTGTATGGTGGCGGTGCGCCTGCTGCTGAAGCTGGCCCGCCGCCTCCTCCGCCGGACAAAGCTGGAGGAGCGCATCCGGCGGTATATCCTGATGGCCCTCAAGCTGCTGCTGTACACCCTGACGGTGGTTTTCACCGCCGGGAGCCTGGGAATCAACATGACCTCCCTGGTGGCCCTTTTATCCGTGGGATCCCTGGGCGTGACCCTGGCGGCGGAGGACGTGCTGGGCAACGTGGCCGGGGGGCTGGTGATTCTGTCCTCCCATCCCTTCACCATCGGGGACTTCATCGAGTCCGGCGGGGTCTCCGGCACAGTGGAGGAGATCAGCCTGAACCACACGCGGCTCATCACCCCCGACGGTCTGACGGCCCTGCTGCCCAACAAGGAATTGGCGGCCTCCAAGGTCACGAATTACACGGTGCTGGGGCGGCGGCGGATTGTCTGGAAAATGAGCGCCTCCTATGACGCGCCCACGGAGACGGTAAAGGCCGCCTGCCACCGGGCCATGGAGGCCACGGAGCACCTCCTGGAGGACCCGGCCCCGGCGGTGTACCTGACGGGCTTTGGAGAGAGCGGCATTGATTTCACCGTCTACTGCTGGGCCTCGGTGGAGGACTTCTGGAGCACCCAGTTTGCCCTGGCGGAGAACCTGCGGGCGGAGTTTGCCCGGGCGGGGGTGGAGATTCCCTACAATAAGCTGGATGTGCACATTGTGGACCCCCGGACATAGAGAACGGCCCCGGCGTCTGCGCCGGGGCCGTTTTGCGCTTGGCGGAGCCCTTACTCCGCCGGACCGATGATGGTGCCGTCGTCCTTCTCCGCCTCCAGGCTGTTGGCCAGACGCAGGAGCAGGAAGCCCGCCAGCGTCAGCGCCCCTCCTGCGTAGAGGAGCAGGGAGGAGAGGTACGCGCTGCCGTCCGCCAGGGCGGCGGCGCAGAGGACCAGGGAGGCGGCGGCGTAGAACCCGAACCGGCGGGTCTGCCCCGCCTGAAAGGCGAAGGAGCTGAGCCGGTAAAAGCCCAGGGTCATGAACACCAGGGCCAGCAGCTCCACGTAATACATGGTCAGGGAGGGATTCACGGAGTCAATGCGGTAGGTCAGCACCAGCCGCACCACCAGGGCCGCCACCGGCGTCAGGGTGATGGCGGAGGGGGCCTTGTGCCTGGGTCCGCCCTCCCGGCGGCGGCAGCCCGCCAGCACCGGGAACAGGGAGACGGCGGAGGCCAGGGTCAGCGTGCCCAGCAGGGCCTGTCCCCGGATGGAAAAGCCCAGTCCCCCGGCCCGGAGGATGCCGTAAATGGCGTGCCGGGAGGAGACCAGCCCCTCCGGCAGAAGGGCGGCGCTCTCCGCCAGATCACACAGGCCGCTGAGAGCCAGGAGAAACACGCCGCACATGGGAATGGTCAGCAGTCCGGCGTCCTCCGTGGAGAAGTCCTTGGGCAGGATGGGGCCGGGGTCCTCCTCCGCCGGGAGAAGCCGGGCGGTGAGGAGCAGGGCGGCGGCCAGCCCGGCCAGCAGGACGGCCAGGGCCAGGGCGGCAAAGTTGCCGGGAATGGGGAGGCCGGTATCCGCCTCGTAGCCCGTGTGGTTTTGCAGCAGCCGCAGCACGCAGGCGGCGGCTCCGCCCAGGGCGGCCGTCAGGGGGAGTGCGTAACGTTTATCCATAAGAGATGGTCCTTTCCGCAGCGGATTCGATTTCCCTAGTATACCACAGGAGAGGACAGCTGAAAAGGGGAAATTTTCCGCTCATTCCTCCACCAGGGATACCCGGGGATTTTCCTCCGCCGCCCGGCGGAGGAGGCGGACCAGAGCCCGTCCCCGGCGGCCCAGCCGGTCCTCCAGGGCCTCCCGGTGGAGGAGGCGCACCGTCACGGGCTCCCCCAGGTCCGTCAGGCAGTCGAACAGGGCGTCCAGGTTCCGCCCATACCACTCCGGCAGGGGCAGGGCCTGGGCGAAGCGGTCGTGGACTGCCTCCAGGGATGGGAGCGCCAGCCCGTCCAATCGAATCTCAGCCATCACCCTCGTCTCCATACAGCAGTTCAAAGGACTCGTAGTGGTCCTCCGTGTAGTAGATCAGGCCGTCGTTGGAAAAGACGATCCGCTTGGCCCCCCGGCTCCTGGCTCCCAGGGTGTCGATGTCGCACTCCGTATAGGTCCGGCCCTTGGCCTCCGGCAGAAGGCCCTCGTAGTTTCCAAAGCGGTTTCCGCCGATGCACATGCCCGGGGCGTAGGGCTCCAGGTCTCCGCCGGGCCAGCCCAGGTTCTGGGCCTCCTTCTTTGTGATGAAGTTGTCCGGCAGACGGCCGTAGGTGTGGATGTAAAAGGCCACGTCCTCCTTGGAGGTGTAGGACCCGTCCTCCGGGAGGACGTCCTCCCCGGGGGAAGCCTCCTCCGGCAAGGCCTCTACAAGCTCCGGGAGGTCGGAATTGCACTCGCTGCTGACAACACCGGAAAGAACCGGCTCTCCGGTTTCCGGGTCCTCCGCTGCGAAGACGGTTTCCCCCTCCGGGTCCGGTTCCTCCGGTCCGGCGGGGTCCTCCGGAACCTCCCCGTCCTCCACGGCGGGGAGGTCGATCCGTTCATCCTGGAATTGGCCGTCCTCCGGGACGCCCGTCAGGTCTGCAAGGCCGCCGCAGGCGGTGAGGGAAAACAGGGTCAAAGCGGCCAGCAGGCCGCTGAGCCAGCGCTTCATGGTCATCATCCTTCTTTCTTTTGATGGAGACAGTATACCAGCTCCGGCAGAAAGAGGCAAGGGCTTTTGCGGGAGTACTTCCCGCCCTTTTATTTATAGGAGGCGTGCGGGGCAGAGGGGCGGACCCGCAGGTCCGCCCCTCTGCCCGTTATTCCGCCTCCAGCAGTTTTTGGAACCGCTCCAGCAGTACGGCGGTCTGTCCCCGGGCGGCCCGTCCCTGGGGCTGGAGGGTTCCGTCCCCGGTTCCCTGCAAAATGCCCTCCGCCAGGGCCCAGCCCATGGCCTCCCGGGCGTAGCCGCCGACCTCCCCGGCGTCCGGGAAGCCCTGGAGGGAGGCGCGGGCCCCGCTGTCCGCCTTCTCCAGCCCGGCGTACCGCCAGAGGATGACCGCCAGCTGCTGGCGGCTCACCGGGAGATCGGGGCGGAAGGTTCCGTCGGAAAAGCCCTCAACAATGCCCCGCCGGGCCGCCCAGGCCACGGCGCCGCCGTAGTAGGCGGAGGCGGGCACATCGGAGAAGGAGGAGCCCCGGACCACGGGCTCTCCCGCCAGTCGGTGAAGGATGGCGGCAATCTGCCCCCGGGTGAC
Organism: uncultured Oscillibacter sp.; assembly: GCA_910583695.1. GTDB lineage: Bacteria > Bacillota > Clostridia > Oscillospirales > Oscillospiraceae > Oscillibacter. The sequence continues at coordinate 11,472 of CAJTZL010000042.1, read as the reverse complement.
GGTGCCGCCGGGGGAGAAGGTCCCCGGCCCCGTGCCGTTCATCAGCCCGGCGGCGCAGACCCGCTCCACGGCTCCGGCGTACCATGCATCCCGGGGCACGTCCCGGAAGCGCCCGCCGTTCCAAGCATTCCAGGCGCTTTGGATGAGCTCCCCGCCCCGGTCCTGGGACAGCTCCCAGAAGCCCACGCCCCCCAGGCCCCGCCGCCGGGCCAGCTCCGCCTTGGCGGCGATGGAGGCGGGGTCGTCATAGGAGAGGAAGGAGCGGTTCCCGTAGAGGTAGGGGACCTCCGCCTCCTGATGGCGGAGGGGGCGGTAGGCGGAGCGGTTCAGATACTCGCCCTTTACCTTGTCCCAGGAGACGGATCTGGCGCTCTCATAGGGCTGGTACAGCCCGCTGTTCCGGCTGGAGACGCCCTGGTATATGTAGCCGTACAGCGGCATTCCCAATACCAGCTTCTCCGCCGGAACGCCCCGGCCCAGCCAGGCGGAAATGCCGTCGTCCACGCTGGCCCGGAAACGGGGCGGGCCGTCCGAGGGGGCGTAGAGGGGGGCGTTGAAATCCGCGGTGTTGTCCCAGGGACCGTGGAGGTCATAGGCCATGAGAAAAATGTGGTCCACGGTCTCCGCCACGGCCTGGGGCTCGATGCTGTTCAGATAGCCTCCGTTCACCGCCCCGGCGATGGAGAGGACGTACTGCCTCCCATCCCGCCGCCCCTGCCGGTCCAGAGCCTGCCGGAGCTCCCGGAGCAGAAGGGTGAAGTTCCCCTTGTCCTGGGGCCGGTGGACCACGCCGGGGGCTCCGCCGGAGACGGGGTACTCCCAATCCAGGTCCACGCCGTCCAGGTCGTGGGCCAGGAGCAGGTCCACGCAGGACCGGGCAAAGGCCTTCCGGCCTTCCGGGGAGGCCGCCGCGTCGGAAAATCCGGCGGAGTCGTCCCATCCGCCCAGGGAGAGCACGAGCTTCAAATCCGGGTTCCGCCGCCGAAGAGCCGTCAGCTCCCGGAGGTTTTTCCCGTCCCGGGCCGGGTCCCCCAGGGCGGCCGCGCCGTTGACGATTTTGGCAAAGGCGTAGTTGATTTGCGTAAACCGCTCCGCCGGGAGCTGGTCCGGCTCATAGCCCTGGGCGGCGGCCCAGGAGGCGTAATAGCCCACCACCTCCCCGGTGTTCCCTGCTCCGGCGGCGGAGGCCCGCCCGGTATCTGCCAGAGGCAGCAGCAGGGCAAACAGCAGGGCCAATAAAACAAAACGGCGCGTTTTCCGCATTTCTCCAGGCTCCTTCATTTGAGATAAAAAGCATTTATGGACAATCGTCCGGCAAATCATACGCTCCATTTTACCGTAGAATCCCCCCAGGGGGCAAGGAACAGGTTCTGGAAGTCCAGGCAGAAACTGAGGCCGGGCGGCGTATACCGTCCGGCCTCAGGAATCCTTCCGATCTGTTCAGCGGACCGTGCTCCGCAGGGTCCCGATGCGCTGGATGGTACACGCCACCACGTCTCCGGCCTCCAGGAATTTCGGCGGGTCAAGGCCCATGCCCACCCCGGCGGGGGTGCCGGTGGCGATGATGCTCCCCGGCAGCAGGGTCATGACCGCGGAGAGCTCCTGGATGATCTCCGGGATGCTGTGGATGAGCAGGGAGGTGCTGGAGCGCTGACGCTCCTCCCCGTTGACGGTGCAGGAGATGTCCAGGGCCGGGGGAAAGGCCGTCTCGTCCGCCGTGAGAATGCAGGGTCCCATGGGAGTGAAGCCGTCCAGGCTCTTGCCGAAGTACCATTGCTTGCGGCCGGTCTGGAGATCCCGGGCGGACACGTCGTTGAGGACCGTGTAGCCGAAGACGTAGTCCCCGGCGTCTTCCGCCTTCACGTTTCCGGCGGTTTTCCCGATGATGACCGCCAGCTCCGCCTCGTAGTCCAGCCGCTCCACCAGTCCCTGGTACTGGGGAATGACCCCCTCCGGGTCCCCGGCCCGGGAGACCCGCTTGGAGAAGTAGACGGCGGCGGGCCGGTCCTTGGCGAAGGACTCCGCATCATATTTGGCGGCCTCCCGTGCGTGGTCGCGGTAGTTCATCCCCAGGCAGATCACGTCCTGCCGGGGCCGGGGAATGGGGGCCAGGAGCTGCACGTCCTCCAGGGGGACGGGCCTGACGGCGGAAGGGAGGGTGAGGGCCGCCGGGGAGCAGGACTCGATCAGGGCGTTCATATCCGGACAGGGCAGGAAGACCACGCCCTCCTCCGTCAGCGCGCCCACGCGCTCCTGGTCTTTATGGAGACAGGTAATCAGTTTCATAGGACACCTCTTTTCATTGTTGTGAAAGGCGGCGGAGCGTTTCCGCCCCGCCGCGCACTTCGCGTTCCTTACGACAGCAGCAGCTTGTCGTCCGCCTCGTCGCTTCCGCTGACCTTGTTGAACAGCTCCAGCAGCTGGGGAACCGTCAGCTTTTTCTTCTCCTCGCCGGAGACGTCGATGACGATTTTTCCGTCGTACATCATGATGAGCCGGTTTCCGTGCTGGATGGCGTCTTTCATATTGTGTGTGACCATCATGGTGGTCAGCCGGTTCTCCGCCACAATGCGGTCCGACAGCTCCAGCACCTTGGCCGCCGTCTTGGGGTCCAGGGCGGCGGTGTGCTCGTCCAGCAGCAGCAGCTTGGGCTTTTTCAGGGAGGCCATCAGCAGCGTCAGCGCCTGCCGCTGGCCGCCGGAGAGGAGGCCCACCTTGCTGGTCAGCCGGTCCTCCAGTCCCAGGTCCAGATTTTTCAGCATCTCCTGATACCGGTCCTTCTCCGCCTTGGTCACGCCCCAGCGGAGGCCCCGGTGCTGGCCCCGGCGGGCCGCCAGGGCCAGATTCTCCAGAATCTGCATGGTGGGCGCGGTGCCCAGCATGGGGTCCTGGAAGACCCGGCCGATATAGGGGGCCCGCTTGTAGTCCGGCAGATGGGTCACGTCCACGCCGCCGATGGAGATGGACCCGCCGTCCACGGCCCAGGTCCCCGCCACGGCGTTGAGCAGGGTGGATTTGCCCGCCCCGTTGCCGCCGATGACGGTGCAGAAGTCCCCGTCGTTCAGCGTCAGGCTCACGCCCCGGAGGGCCTGCTTCTCGTTGACCGTCCCGGCGTTGAAGACCTTCCAGATTTCTTTTACTTCAAGCATGGCTGGCGCCTCCCGTCTTGACCTTGGCGTGGAAATACTTCCCCTTCCAGTAGGGCAGGGAAAGGAACACCGCCACCACCAGCGCGGAGAGGAGCTTCAGATAGTTGGGGTTCAGACCCAAGGCCAGGACCGCCTGGATGACGATATAATAGAGGATGGCCCCGATGGACACCGCCAGCAGCTTGAGAGCGAAGTTGTGGAACAGCTTGCTGAACAGCACCTGCCCGATGATCACTGCCGCCAGCCCGATGACAATGGCGCCCCGGCCCACGTTGATCTCGTTGGCCCCGTTGTACTGGCAGAGCAGGGCCCCGGAGAGGGCCACCAGGCCGTTGGAGATCATCAGGCCCAGCACTCTGCAAAAGTCGGTGTTGATGCCCTGGGCCCGGGAGCAGCTGGCGTTGGAGCCCGTGGCCCGGAGGGCGCAGCCCAGCTCCGTGCCGAAGAAGCCGTACAGCAGGGCGATGAGCCCCAGGGTGAACAGCCCCACCACCAGAATGGGATGCCGCCAGAGGGGGAAGTCCCCGCGGATGGCCCCCTGGACAAAGCGCAGGGAGACCAGCAGCTTTTCCAGCGTGTCCGCCTGGGTGACGTTGAGGGCTACCGAGGCCTTGAAGTCCATGATGGACATGTTGATGGAATAGAGCCCCAGCTGGGTCAGGATGCCCGCCAGAATGGCGGGGATGCCGCACTGGGTATTCAGCAGTCCCGTCACCAGCCCCGCCAGCATGCCCGCCAGTGTGGCGGCCAGCATGGCCGCCCAGACGTTGACCCCGGCGGTGAAGAGCATGACGAAGACCGCGCCGCCGGTGCAGAAGGAGCCGTCCACGGTCAGATCGGCGATGTCCAGAATCTTATAGGTCAGGTAAACGCCGATGGCCATGACGCCCCAGATCAAGCCCTGGGACACGGCCCCGGGCAGGGCGTTGAGGAAAGTCAGCATGATGGAAACCCCTCTCTGATTGTCTTACTCGGCGGCGATGGCCTCGTAGCCCTCGGGAGCGGTGAGGCCCAGGGCCTCGCAGATGGCGGGGTTGTACTTCTTGACGAACTGGGGCGCGTACTCAATGGCCATTTCGGAGACCTTGGCCTTGCCGGTCAGGATGTCCGCGGCCATTTCGCCGGTCTTGTAGCCGATGTCATAGTAGCTGATGGACAGGGTGGCCACGCCGCAGCCGCCGCAGATGCCCTCTTCCCCGGCGAAGACGGGCTTCACGCCCCGGCAGATGTTGTCAATGATTCCGGCGTTGTTTGCCGCCGTGTTGTCCGTGGGGACATACAGCACGTCGGAGGCGTCCGCGGCGCTCTGGACCACGGAGGCCATGTCGTTGGTGTCGGAGAAGGGGAACTGGGTGCAGGCATAGCCCATTCCCTCCAGGTAGCTCTGGACGTTGTCCACCTGATACTGGCTGTTGGGCTCGGCGGAGCAGAAGATCAATCCCACGGTCTTGGCGTCGGGATACCACTCCTGAATCATCTGGGCCTGCTGGTCCAGGGGAGCAAGGTCGGAGGTGCCGGAGACGTTGGAGCCCACGACGCCGGAGAAGCTGTCAATGCCCAGGGCCACGCCGTACTCGGTGATGGAGGTACCCAGCACCGGGATGTCGGCGGTGGCGGAGGCGGCGGCCTGGAGGGGCGCGGTGGCGTTGGCCATGATCAGGTCCACGCCTCCGGAGACAAAGCCGTTGATGATGGTGGCGCAGGTGGGCGTGTCTCCCGCGGCGTTCTGGGAGTCGATTTCCACCTGACCGGGAAGCAGGGCGTTCACCGCGTCGGTAAAGCCCTCGGTAGCGGCGTCCAGGGCCGGGTGGGGGGCCAGCTGGCAGATGCCGATTTTATAGGATTTGCTGGAGCCGCCGCAGGCGGCGAGGCTCAGGACCATGGCCAGGGCCAGGATCAGCGCGAAAACGTTCTTCTTCATCATTTCCAATCTCCTTGTATTCTTTATAGTGTGCGCGGATTTGCGGGGTTCATTATAAAAAGCGGCCCGTCCGCAGACAGAACCGCCTTCCATCAAAGCAAGCGCCTGTTCAGCCGGACTGTCTGGTTCCACGCTCAAAACGGCCCGCATAGCGGACCTTGGGAAAGCGGAAATAGACGCCTCGGAGGGTAGAAGTGCGCATACCCATCGAATAACGCTCCTCTCAGATGAATGAACAGCCTTGACGCTTTTGTACTATACAGCTTTAAAGGGATAAAGTCAACCGTCATTTTCACCAAAAAACGCCGCCGGAGACAAAGAATTCCCGGCTCTGCGGTTTGGCGGAAGGCATTGTGCTGACAAGGATTGCCAGTCCTTTTGTTGTAATTACCCAAACACAAGTGAAAATCTTTCTTAAACTCTATTGCATGTTGCTGGAAAACGTCGTATAATAAACTCCCCTGCTTTACGAGGGAAGGAAATGAAAAAACGGGAGGTCATTTTATGCGAAACATCGCGCGCAAGCAGTTCCTGGCGCTGGTGCTGGTCCTGGCCATGCTGGCCGGGCTGTCCGTCCCCGCCCTGGCGGCGGAGGAGGACGGCAAAACCGTCACCATCCTGCAGACCAGCGATCTGCACGGCATGGTCAACCCCTTTGACTATGCCTCCAACAAGGAAGCCAAAACCAGTATGGCCCACGCCGCCGCCATCATTAAGGCGGAGCGGGAGGCGGACCCGGACCTGCTTCTGCTGGACACCGGCGACACCACCCAGGCCAACTACATCCAGTCCTTCCTGGACGAAGTGCCTCACCCCATGATTGAGGCCATGAACTACTTGAAGTACGATGCCTGGACGCTGGGCAACCACGAGTTCAACTTCGATTTCAAGTACACCACCCGGGAGATTGAGGAGTTCCAGGGCGTCACCCTGGGCGGCAACTTCTACAAGGCCGACGGGTCCCGCTGGCTGGACGCCTATCACATCTTCGAGGTGGACGGTGTGAAGGTTGCGGTCTTCGGCGTGGACGCGCCCCATATCCCCCAGTGGGAGAAGTCCGATCCCAGCCATTATGACAACATGAAAATCACGAACCCCGACGAGGAAATCGGCAAAATTCTGGACGAGCTGGAAGGCAAGGCCGACGTGATCATCGGCTCCGTCCACTACGGCCTGGACGGCGAGTACGGCGTTGCGGGCATGCGGGAAGTCGCCGAGAAATACGGCGACCGGATGGACGCCCTGTTCATCGGCCACGCCCACGCCAAGGTCAATGAGACCATCGGGGGCATCCCCGTCCTGGAGCCCGGCAGCAACAGCGAATTTGTCAGCAAGGTCACGCTGACCCTCAAGGCCGACGGTGACGGCTGGACTGTGGACAAGGCCGAGGGCGAGCTCCTGGACTGCGCCGAGGCGGCTCCGGACCCGGAGTTCCTGGCCCAGGTCAAGGATCTCCACGAGAAGAGCCTGGAGCTGGCCTCCCGTCAGGTGGGCACCGTGGGCAAGACCTTCATTGAGAATCTCGAAGTTCTCCCCGGTATCCCCACCGCCGTCCTGGAGGATGACGCCGTCACCGATCTGGTGAACAAGGTCCAGATGGAGCGGGCCGGGGCCGACGTGTCCCTGGCGGCCCTGTTTGACTCCACCAGCAACCTCCAGGAGGGACCCTTCCTCCACCGGGACAGCGTGAAAATCTACAAATACGACAACACCCTCTACGGCGTCAAGGTCACGGGAAAACAGATGAAGGCCATCATGGAGGAAAAAGCGGGCAGCTTCTTCAACCAGTACCAGCCTGGCGACGTGACCATCAGCTTCAACCCCAACATCCGCCTGTACAACTACGACATGTTTGCGGGCCTGGACTATGAGATCGACATTTCCAAGCCCGTGGGTTCCCGCATCCAGAACGTGGTCTACAAGGGCCATCCCATGACCGACGACGAGACCATGATCCTGGCCCTGAACAACTACCGTTACGGCGGCCTCGTCTCCGCGGGCCTCATCAACGAGGCGGACGTGGTCTACGAGGGCGGCGCGGTCCGGGACATGATCACGGAATATGTGGAGTCCCTGGACGGCCCCCTGATGCCCGAGGTGGATAACAACTGGAAGATCGTGGGCGCGGACCTGGACGATCCCCAGAAGGATCTGATTTATGAGAAGGTCCGGGCGGGTGAGATTGAGATTCCCACCAGTGAGGACGGCCGCACCCCCAACATCGCCTCCCTGAACGGTCCCGCCCTGCGGGCCGCAGGCGTTCTGCCGCCTCTGGAGGAAGAGCCCGCCGAGGAGCCCACCCCGGCTCCCGAGCCCATCCCCGCTCCCGAACCGGAGCCTGAGCCCGCCCCGGCTCCCAAGCCGGAACCCGCTCCCGTTCCTTCTCCCGCGCCGGCCCCCGCCGCCGAGGGTGACTACACCGTCAAGGCCGGGGACTGCCTCTGGAGCATTGCTCAGGAGGTCTACGGCACCGGAACCAAGTGGGGTGTCATCTACAATGCCAACAAGGCTTCCGTCAAGGACCCCGCCTCCATCCGGATCGGGCAGGTCCTGGTGATTCCCGCGGCGTAAGCCTGGAAAAGCGTGTATTAAAACAGCCTTCAGCTGCCCCGGCAAAAGCCGGGGCAGCTGAAGGCTGTTAAAAACCCACGAAGGAAAAGGGGAGGACTTCTGATGGATTCTCTCACAGCGCTTTTCCTTGCTGCCCACTTTCGGGCCGTACGTGTTTGACAAGCTGAACCCGCCGGAAACGGCGGGCTCCTTCAATGGGAAAACACCCGGCGGGGACGGACCAGTGTGGAATCCCTTCTCCCGGGCCCCGGCCTTTTCAATAGAAGGGCGGGCACATCCCCCCCCCCTGCGCCGCGTTCCCCCCATAAAATGCGCAATCGGACACGTCCCCCGCCGATTCTCCCCTTGCCTGGAAGGGAAAATCATGGTATACTAAGCCTTGACAAAACCGGGCGGGATTTCCCCCAAGGAGGTGGCGCAATGGAAAAGAAAGGCGTGAAAATCGCCGCCCAGAACCGGAAGGCCCATCATGATTACTATGTGGAGGAAACGTATGAAGCGGGCATCGAGCTGGCGGGGACGGAGGTCAAGTCCGTCCGGGCCGGAACCCTGAACCTCAAGGACTCCTACTGTACCGTAAAGGACGGGGAGCTCTTCGTCCTGGGGCTGCACATCTCTCCCTATGAAAAGGGGAACATCTTCAACAAGGACCCCGTCCGGCCCCGCCGCCTGCTGATGCACAAGCGGGAGATTCGCAAGCTCCACGCCCTGGTGAAGCAGGACGGCTACACCCTGGTCCCCCTGTCCGTTTATTTCAAGGACGCCCGGGTGAAGCTGGAGGTGGGCCTCTGCAAGGGCAAGAAAAACTACGACAAGCGGGACGCTGCCGCCCAGCGGGACGCGAAGCGGGAGATGGACCGGGCCATGAAGGCGCGTTGAAGCCGTGAGCGGGCGCAAGGTACTCGCGGCGGTCCGGGGCCTGGCCGGGGCGGCCTTGGGCACGTATTTGGCCGCGTGGCTGTGGACCGGACTGCTTGCGTTTTTGTGGGACCAGGGGTTGGACACGTCCCTGACGGTCCTGGGGCCCCTGCTGTTCTGCCCCGCCGCCTACCTGGGCTATGGGTGCTTCCGGGGCCTGCGGCAGAGGCGGTTCGCCGATGCCTCCACTTGGGGCTGTGCCTTTCTGGCCCTGCCCTTGGCGGCAAAACCGGATACGGCGGGGGTCGGGTTGACTGTGTGCCTTCTCAGTGCCCTGCTTGTGTGCTTCTCCCGATTCCTGGGGCGGGAGGCCTTCCTCCGCTATGTGGACCCGGCGTGGTACCGGGACCCCAGGCGCATCGCCGCCCGGTATGGCCGGGGGAGGCTCTCCGGTCACTGGCACGTCAGCCCGCCTTTCGGCCCGGAAGTCCCCGCTGCCTTTGATGTGGGGTCGGGCGGCACCATCCTCCACGTCCAGGGCGATACCATCCGGTCAGAGCCCCGGCTGCGGCGGGGGCGCACGTTTCTGGTGCAGGACGTGGCAGGAGTCATCCTTGCGCCGGGTGTTGGGCATTGCGTCCTGTACAACCGCCAGGACGAGACCCTGGCCGTGTTCTGTATGTCGGGCAGGAACGGGGAGCTGTTCGTCAAATACCTCAAGAACCACGACGTTCCCTTCCGCCGCTTGACGGAAGTCCCCCCAACGGGGCCCCTTGCCCTGAGAGAGACCCGGGAACCGGAGGAGCCCGGTGCCTTGGGCGAAGCCGTCCGGGAGATTGTTTCCGAGTGCGCCGCGGAGCTGGAGGCCGGACCGGAGAGGGAAGAGACCATCCTTCATACGGACCTGGGCCGATATTCCGCCTGGGATGCGCAGGACTTCTCCCTGGAGCTTCGGCGGACCCGGCCCATCGGCGCCTGGATTGGCGCGGGGATGCTTCTGACCATCGCAGTGTTTCCCATTGGATTCCCCATCGCCGCCCTTTTGGGAGAGGGCTGTATCATCCCGGGCCTGAAAATCATGGTGGCGCTGGTGTTTGTTCTGCTTGTCGGGCCCTGGGTCTGGGCGGCGGCCAGCGGGGAGCTGTTCCCGCCTCGCCTGTCTGTGGAGTCCGGGCATATCTGGCTGGACAAGGGGCTCCTTCCCCTCCGGGAAATCTGCCTGGAGGATATTGGAGGCCTCCGTTATGACCGCTCGGACGAGTGTTATATCCTCCGTGATAAGCAGGGGAAAACCCTGGTGAAATTCAGTACCCGGGACGCATGTGGTTCCCGATTTATGAACTTTTTGACCGACCATGGCATCACTCTGTTGAAATAAGAAATAGGAAAGGAACGAAACGACATGAGCAATCCCATCGCCACGATTTTGATGGAGGACGGCAAAAAAATGACCGCCGAGCTCTATCCCGAAAAAGCCCCCAACACGGTCCGTAATTTCATCGCCCTGGCCAACAAGGGCTTTTACGACGGCCTGACCTTCCATAGGGTCATCCCCGGCTTCATGATTCAGGGCGGCTGTCCCGACGGAACCGGCATGGGGGGCCCCGGCTATGAGATCAAGGGCGAGTTTGCCTCCAATGGCTTTGCACAGAACGACTTGAAGCACAGCGCCGGCGTCCTCTCCATGGCCCGGACCATGGCCCCGGATTCCGCCGGAAGCCAGTTCTTCGTCATGGTGGCCCCGGCGGAGCACCTGGACGGGGACTACGCCGCCTTCGGCCAGGTCATCGAGGGCGTGGACGACGCCATCGCCATCTCCCGGGTTCCCCGGAGCATGATGGACGATAAGCCCAAAAAGCCCGTGGTAATCCAGTCCGTCCGGGTGGATACCAAGGGCGAGGAGTACCTGGAGCCCGAGACCCTCTGAACAAAAACGGACGCATGAAGGAGGAAGCCATGAAAACCGCCATCATTACCGGCGCGTCCTCCGGCCTGGGCCGGGAGCTGGCCCGCCAGATTGAGGACGTCTTCCCTGACATCGAGTGCTATTGGCTCATCGCCCGCCGGGAGGACCGGCTGGAGAGCCTGGCCATCAGCCTGCCGGGGCGGCATACCGCCTGCATCGCACTGGACCTCTGCGACCCCATGAGCTTCATGTCCCTGAAGGAGCGGCTGGCGGAGGAGAAGCCGGAGGTTTCCCTGCTGGTGAACTGCGCGGGCTGCGGCTACCTGGGCCGCGTAGGCGAAATGGACACCGCCACACAGACCCGCATGGTAGACCTGAACGTCCGGGCTCTGACCGCCGTGACCAACATCGCCCTGCCGTATATGCCGGAGGGCGGACATATTTTGAACGTCTCCTCCATCGCTTCCTTCTGCCCCAACCCCCGCATGACGGTCTACTCCTCCACCAAGGCCTATGTCTCCCACTTTACCGTGGGCCTGAACGAAGAGCTGCGCCGCCGGAAGGTAAGCGTAACCGCGGTGTGCCCCGGCCCTATGGCCACGGAGTTCCTGCCTCTGGCGGGCATCACGGGCCATTCCAGCACCTTCGAGTTCCTGCCTTACTGCGACCAGGTGAAGGTAGCGGCCGGAGCTCTCCGGGCCGCGAAAGCGGGCCGCACGATCTATACCCCCAAACTGTTCTATAAGTTTTACCGCCTCCTGGCCAAAGTGACGCCCTCCCAGCTTTTGGTTAAGTTTGTGAAAACCTGAGCATACTGCAAAAGTGGGCCCTCAAGGGGGCCCCGCTCCAAATGTCACAAAATCGTAACACACGCATACCGGCACCTGTGCTATACTGAACCAGTGATCAGTGTCCACCTGCAAATTCCCAGCGGACCAAAACCCCGCGCAATTCCCTCGTTCCATCCCCCGTTCTTCGTCCCTCGTCCCCCCGCAGGGGGAGGGGGTTGCTCAAGGGGGAGCCTGCTCCCCCTTGAAGAGGAGGGGCAAAGGAGCGGAGTGCAGTTT